>JAPLED010000106.1 GCA_026391475.1 Bacteroidia bacterium
CAGGAAATGGCCGAATATAGTTTGCTCCAATATTGAAACGATTTCAGCAATCGATCAAAAATGGGAATCGCTCGGAATAGGACCGTTCATCAATTCTCCTTCTATAAAAAACCTGGGATTATGCCGCAATGGAACAGATGAAATCATCTGGTAACAGAATCTAAATAATTTTTTTAATCTTATCGATTAGTGCTGCCGGCTGGAAAGGTTTACTGATATAATCATCGATACCCGCTGACAGGCATTCCTCCTTATCTCCAATCATGGCGTTTGCTGTAATTGCGATTATCGGAACATGCGAATTGGTAATGGATTCAAGGGCCCTGATCTTTTCAGAAGCTTCCAGGCCGTTCATCACGGGCATCTGGATATCCATCAGGATAAGATCGAAGTTGGTAGTCCCAAACTTATCAAGAGCCTCTTTCCCGTTCGAAGCAGTATCAATACTATTAACCAGGGGACCGAGTGTAAGAAGTGTGATCTTTTGGTTTATGAGATTATCTTCAACAAGAAGTATTTTGATGTCTTTCAGCTCCTTATGAGTTTTATCTTTCTGTATAAGCTCCTCGATCTTAAGAGAAGCAGTTTTCGGCTTTGGCCCGGAAACAGGATTGGCAAATGGAAGAAGGATGTTCAATATTGTATAATTATTTCCAACCTCCTGGCTAAAGGTCCCCTTACCTGATGAAATCAGCCTGGCTGCCAGACTGCGTTCCATACCTGTTTTATCAATAAGAACAATACTCTTATCGGTTTGTATCCTTAATCCAATGAAGCTTTCATTTCCTGATTCTTTCTCTTTTTTGAGATTTATTGTGACCTTGGTAACTCTATCAGAAATCTGATTTTCAATTGTAGTAAACAGGTCAAGAAAGATCTGCATTAGAATAATCGGATCGCCAAAACATTCAAAATCACTGAATTCTTTCTTGTTTAAGATAAAATCTATGTTGGCTTTTTCCTTAAGACTGTAAAGTTCAATAATGTTTTGAATAGTAGATAACAAGTTAAACCTGATAGACTTCCGGTGTTCATAACTCAAATTCCCGGCCGACTTCATTGTTAATTCATTAACAGTTGTAACCATATTATTCGTTGAAGCGATGAAAGTCTCAAGTAACTCTTTTTGCTTTTTCTCGAGGCCTGATTTCATAAGCATATCAACGACGATAACAAGGTTGTTCAGGGGTTCTCTTATCTTATGTGAAAAATCGGTAATGACATCATCTTTTCTTGCGTTCAATGAAGAAAAATCATTTGACGATTTTTTAAATCTTTTATTAAGGTCCGAAACTTTTCTGACAATAATTACACCGATACTTGCTCCTGCAATAATTAAACATCCTGCAAGAAGCTTCTGATTAAAAGTGACAAGAAGCACAGCTGCTATAAGGCATAACAGCGCAATGATTGAGTATGTTTCAATGTTCTTCCTGCTCATATCAGAAAATTCCTCTGAAGACTTATTTAAACCATTATTGTTGTTTGACTTTCCGGTTTCACTAACCATAAATCACTATTTTGCAGTTTTGTAAATTTAAACAAAATATGTAATAAATATTCATTAACTGAAATTAATATCCTTTGAAGGAAATCGCTAAATTTGTCATTTCGGTACGATCTTTGAACTTAAGTGGTAAAACTTTAATTATTATGGAGAGAGCATTAAAAATATTTTTTTTAATAAGTTTAATTGCATCAGGAACTCCTCTTTTCCCTTTGTGCGGACAGGAAAAAGAAGGAATGGTAAAATATACTCCCGATTTCAGATTTAATGATGGTATTTACCTCAATTTTGACCAGGTTAAATTGAATAGCCCTATACCAAAAGCAAAGCTGCTCACTTCAATCGATTACAACGATAGAGAGTTCTTTAAAAAAATCCTGGCAATGGATAAAATCTATTTCTATGACAATATGGGAGTGAGGCAGGAAATTGCGAAAAATACAATCTGGGGTTATTCACGTAACGGTGTGTTGAGCATTCAGATTCAGGAAAATTTCAACAGGATAACCTTCGTTGGCAGCATCTGTCATTTTGTTGCGGATATTACAACTTATGATAACCGATATTATAACTCTCCGTACGGGAACTATGATCCCTATTATTCACCTTACGGATATAGTAATTATTATAACCCTTATAACTCATATTATTCACCTTACAGGCAATCAAATATGACCCGTAACGAATTAAAACAGTATTTAATTGATTTTGAGAGCGGTAAGATCCTGGAGTATGATATTGAGAATACTGAATTACTTCTGATGAAGGATAATGAACTTTATGAAGAGTATGTTCAGCTTTCCAGAAAAAAGAAGAAAGAACAAATGTTTGTTTATATACGGAAATTCAACGATAAAAATCCCTTATACATACCTGTACAATAATATCAGAGGCATGAAAGCAACTTTTATAGCCATTGTACTGCTTTTTTTTGCGGTTTTATTACCTGCCGATCTGAAAAGGCTTGCAAAATAATAAGAATGCAGCATTGGGGAAATTGATGCGTCTTTTAAATAAATACTGAAACGTCATGGAAGAGAACAAAGTATTATCAGAAACAGAAAGAAACTGGGCAATGTTATGTCACTTGTCGGCTTTTGCCGGTTTCTTTTTCCCTTTTTTTGGAGGTATTATAGGAACGCTTATATGCTGGCTGTCGAGAAGAGATGAATCAGTCTGGGTGAACGTGAACGGGAAAAATGCACTTAACTTCCAGTTATCAATGATGCTTTATATCGTGCTTGCTATACCTTTGTGCTTCATTATTATAGGAATACCAATAATAATGATGTTGGTAACTCTTAAGATAATATGTATAATCATTGCAAGCGTTAAAGCAGCGAAGGGCGAACTCTTCAGATACCCTCTGCTGATACCCTTCATTCAGTAATATTTCTGATTGAGAGATTCAATAGCGAAGCGTAAGAGCTGCCTTCACTAACTTTTTGGCAGGCAAAGCAGGCCGAAGGCCAAGATTTTTATAAATGGAGCAGGCTTTTGCCAATTACTTTTTACTTTTACCTTTTTACTTTTTCCTTTATCCTTTTGTCTTTATACTTTTGTCTTTTATCTTTTATTAGCAGACTATGCCCTCAAAACCATCCATACCAAAAGGAACAAGGGATTTCTCCACTGAAGAGATGCTGAAACGCGAATATATTTTTGAGACCATAAAACAGGTATTCAGGTTGTATGGTTATCAGCCGATTGAGACTCCTGCTATGGAAAACCTCACAACTCTTCTCGGTAAGTACGGTGAAGAAGGAGATAAACTTCTCTTCAGGATACTTAATTCCGGTGATTTCCTGTCATCTGTCAACGATGAAGAGCTTCTTAAGCTGGAACCAGCCAAACTCTCTTCAAAGATTTGCGAAAAAGGATTACGATATGATCTTACTGTACCATTCGCACGGTATGTTGTTCAACATCGTGAGGAAATTGTCTTTCCATTTAAAAGATACCAGATACAACCGGTATGGAGAGCAGACAGGCCTCAGAAAGGAAGGTATCGTGAGTTCTTTCAATGCGATGTTGATGTAATTGGAAGTGATTCATTATTAAATGAGTATGAGTTGATTAAGATCATTGATGATATCTTCAAAAGACTAAAGATTGCAAATGTCATTAAAATCAACAACCGGAAG
>JAPLED010000029.1 GCA_026391475.1 Bacteroidia bacterium
AAAAGAAGTAACCGAAATGAACCAAAACCTGGGGGATCATGAAAAAATTAAACGATTCCGACTCGTTTCTGAGGAATGGACTTCACAGACAGGAGAATTATCTCCTACACTTAAATTGAAAAGAAATGTACTGTACAAAAAATATAGTGATGTTATAAGTGAGATCTTCAGCGTTGATAAAACCGAAGGAATCAAATAGTAACGTATTAATTTTCACTTTTCATTAAACCAGATATTTTCTCTTTGATATGCAGTATTTAACTTATAAATTATTACCTGAATCTGACCAGAATCTATAATAACGCAATATTTGAAGATTATGAAAACCTTTAACTTGTTATTACTACTGACTATTGTACCATTGTGCGGGTTCAGTGAAAAGTTACCTGTACCTGCTGATAAAAAAGCAACAAAAGAAACTGTCAGGCTTTTCCATTCATTATATGAACTTAAGAACAAGGGAATAATGTATGGCCATCAGGACGACCTGATGTATGGCAGCACATGGTGGTACGAAAAAGACCGGTCAGACACAAAAGATTTTACAGGAGATTACTCTGCTGTTGCAGGCTTTGAGCTCGGGCACCTCGAACTCGGTAATGAACGCAGCCTCGACTCTGTAAGCTTTGCCCAGATGACAGCGCAAATTAAAGCGCATTACCGGCGTGGGGGTGTTATTACAATCAGTTGGCATCCCAACAACCCATTTACCATGCAAATCCCCGATACTCTTTCCCGCCGTCAATACGGGACAGCCTGGGATGTCAGCTCAAAAGAGGTGGTAGCCTCTATTCTTCCCGGTGGAAAGAATCATGACCTGTTTAATACATGGCTGGAACGTCTGGCTACTTTTTTTATCGGATTAAAAAATGACGACGGTAAACCAATTCCCATTATCTTCAGACCGTACCACGAACATTCCGGTTCATTTTTCTGGTGGGGCACTAATATTTGTACCGACGTAGAATATGCTGCCCTTTGGCGCTATACCGTTGATTTTTTACGTGATAAGAAGAATATCCACAATATTCTGTATGCTTACAATACCGATCGGGTAACCAGCCTTGAACAATATATGAGAGGATATCCGGGTGACGATATTATTGATATGCTTTCTATTGATATGTATGACCGTGGCGCGCAGTTTGGCGGAGAACTCGACAATGCTTTAGGTTTTGTTACCAGAGAGGCCACTACCAGAAATAAACTAACCGCTTTAAGTGAAACCGGCGGAAGAAGAGGTATGTCGGACTGGTGGTCAACGGTACTCTTACCGGTGGTAAGCAAATACCCGGTAGGTTATGTATTAACATGGAGGCATGCATACAGACCACAGGGTCCAAGGATGGGAAACCCAAATCAACCTTTCCCTGATGACTTTATGATTTTTTATAAATCACCCCGCAGCCTGTTCTTAAAAGAAGTTCAGGAAGCAAATGTTTATAAACGCAAATAAAGACAACAACCGAACTTCTATTTACGCTCCTTAATTATTGCGATAAGGTTTTCTCCAACCAGCTTGAATTTCTGAGGTTCAACAGGAGGGATAAGGTAAATAGTACTACCGGGCTTAAGTCCCTGCTCAACTATTACATGTTTTTCGTTCGATGCACCAAGTAAAACAATTTGTTTAGTCTTGTTTTTTCCATAAACAAACGGTATACTGTCAGCTCCGGCCTGTACACATTCAGATAGGATATAAACGACATTATCAAAGGTTTTAATAATAATCTTGTTTCCTGTTGTCATTGAAGGTCTGAGTTCAGGATCAGTGTCATTTACTTTAATTTGTACTTCAAACATTTTTGCATCGGAATTGGGCAACACTTCTCCGATATTTGCGATACTGATCACACTACCGGTAAAAGCTTTTTTTGGTAAAGCATCTACATTTATGTTAACCTGTTGACCGAGCTTTATCTTGCTTATATCGATTTCGTTAACATAGGTCTTGGAAATCATTGATGAGAGATCAGGGAGGGTAGCAATAATCCGATCAAAAGGATTAACTGTTGATCCGGCTTTTCTTTTAGTTCCATTTCTCTCTTTTTTATAGATAACCATACCGGAGGAAGGTGCTGTTATAGTAAACTTTGCTAAAAAATCCTCCAGATCAGTAACCAACCGGGTTCCTCTGGAAAGGTGCATTTTCTCGTGGTTAATTTCTGAAAGGGTTTGTGCTACTCTCAGCTCATAACCCTTTTTTTTCTGTTCGAGTGCTCGTTTTGCTTTATCAAGAGCTATCTCAGCCTGACGTATAGTTGCAGGCGGTTCGTATTTTGATTGCGCCAGGGTAATACCAGCCTCTTCCACAACATATCTTTGATTTTTTATATCATCCCTTAGGTTAGTAAGTACCACCGCAGTATCAAGTATTTTCATTTCCACATTTGTCTGCAACGTCGTTAGATTATCCCGCTCATCCTTAAGCGTGTTGGCATAAGCAGATCTGTCAAGTTGTGCAATAAAATCACCTTCCTTAACGGTTGTGCCTTCGGGCACAATGTC
>JAPLED010000102.1 GCA_026391475.1 Bacteroidia bacterium
CTTTTATGAAACCCCATATCTGAATGGCTGGAGCTACTAATCCAGTTCGAACGTCCACTGTTCCCGGAGGAAGCCCGACGAATCGGGATGAGGCCTGTTCTACCTGAACTAAGAGTTGCTCCAAAGTTTTAACTGTTGAGTTTCAAAAATGAATGAAGAAACAATGCGGGCAAATTAATTATCTATTTAAAAGAACGCTGTTACTCTTTTGTTTCAAAAACTGAATCAATTTTTTGTATCAGTTCTTTTAAGGCATCCGGGAGGTAATCTTTGTCAAGTTTTTCCTCTTCTTCTGTGAGTTTAATCACATACTGGAGGGCAGCCATTGCCAGAAAATCCTGTACATCTTTATCGGTGTACCGCTGCTTATATTGCAGCACCTTTTCATTAATCATCCTGGCTGCTTTCCTGATCTTTTCCTCGTTTTCCCGTTCTACCTTCAATGGATAATACCTGTCCGCTACATTAACCCTTATCGAAAACTTATCATCCATTGCAATATTTATCTGTTTAAAAGAGCAACACATTTGTCAATTTCCCGCACCAATTCTGTTATTTTCTTCTTCGCTTCCGAGGCGTTTTCGCCTTCACCCAACAAAGCTCCTGATAATTTAACTCTCTCGTATTTAATTTCCAATTCTTTAATTTTAACATCACGGTCCTGAAGAATGGCTTTTAAACCTTCATTCCCGTTTTTAAGTTCTGCTACCTCAGTCCTCAGGTTATTATATCGGTTTAACAATTCATCCAGTTTTCTGTTCAAAACTATTAATTCTTCGTAACCCTGACCGGACATAATACAATCTTTAGGACAAAATTAACATTGTTAATGATATTTTCAAAAATTTGACTGAAATAGTTTGTCTGAATGAACCAGAAGTATAGCTTTGCATCTCTGTAAGTATAAAAAATTAACAGTGATGCTTTTAACCAGATTTATTATTATCAGTATATTATTTTTCAATACATTATATGACAATCCAAAAGATAAATCTATATTCATATCTCCTGTTAAAATACCCCTTTTACTCTCTTCAAATTTCGGTGAATTAAGAATGGACCATTTCCATTCAGGGCTTGACATTAAAACACAGGGTGTTACAGGAAAAGAAGTTGTTGCTGCGGCAAACGGATATGTTTACAGAATCAGCGTTTCTCCCGGAGGTTTTGGCAAAGCTCTGTATGTCAGACATCCCTCAGGTTATTCAACAGTATATGGTCACCTCGATAAATTCAATCCGGAAATTGAGGATTATGTCAAAGCCCGGCAATATGAAAAAAGGAGTTACCTCGTTACTTTGTTTCCTGAAAAAGAAAAATTCCCTGTTAAGCAGGGCGAGCTGATCGCCTGGTCGGGGAATTCGGGCAGTTCTGCCGGTCCTCATCTTCACTTTGAAATCAGAAAATCAGACAATGAATTACCCGTTAATCCGCTGTTATTTGAATTTGGCACCGGAGACAATATAGAACCTGTCATTGAAAAGCTTGTAATTTACCCGATTAACAGACATACAGTAATTAACAACCAGAATTCAATCAAAAAGATAAATGTTTCCGGCGGACATGGCAATTATTATATCCCTGCTGAAAATGGAATCGTTATCAGCGGACTTGCAGGATTCGGAATAAAATCATTCGATCTGCTGAATAACAGTTATAATAAATGTGCGGTCTATTCAATAGAACT
>JAPLED010000087.1 GCA_026391475.1 Bacteroidia bacterium
TTACCTGCAGAGTCAGATCGGCAATCCGGAAGGAGAAGATAAACCGAACAAAAAATATTACGACCCGAGAGTATGGCTCAGAAAAGGGGAAGAGACTTTTATTGCCAGACTTAAGGAGGCATTTGCTGATCTGAATGCGATTAGCAGGTGTTAAAAATATTTTTAATTTTGCAGCTCATTTTATCTCAGACTGACCCATGGTGTAATTGGCAACACGTCAGATTTTGGTTCTGAAGAGTCCAGGTTCGAGCCCTGGTGGGTCAACCACAAATTGTTAATATAGCCCTGACTATCAACTAGATCAGGGCTTTTTTATTCATCCCAGCTGGCACATAGCTGGCACAAATTTCATTTTATTTACACTTACTTTCACTCCCCCAATTTTGATACCAGCTCTGGTGGGGCTACACTGAAATAAGCGCAAACAGGCATATTATAACTGAATGCGCTTTTTTATTTTAGGTTTTACTGAAACATTACTGAAACATTTATGAGGTTTTAAGCTATTTATTTGTTCTGTCCCAAATTCCCTTTGAATAACAAATGTGGGATTTTGGGGTTGGTAGATATGATTATCTATTGGGGGGTGGAGTATTAATAATGTTTTTAAGTTTTAATTGTTTTAATATCATATTCTTAAAGTGATATCCATCACAAAAATCGGTCGGGATTAACCAAACGCCATCCATTTTATGAGATAGAAAACAGTTTAAAGGCGTACCGTGAATATCAACTTCTATCTCATTAATATTCCATGTCCTTGTTGTTCCAGTGTATACTACTTTGCCCATTTCATCTCGAGCTTCAAAATGGATATCAAAATACCTACTAGAATTTACTTCTGGATTAGTTGCCGGTCCACCAAGAAATAAGGTCAATGGTCTTCCATCCTCACTACAATATTCTACTCCATATAAATCGTGCCAATGTTTGTGACATTTTTCACATAGTGTAACTAATAGTTCGTTAGGGTATTCCCAAGGAAGTTTCTTAACAAAATAAAAAATATGATGTACTACTAGATCTCTATCATTCTTACAATAACAACACTGATATTTATCTCTTTCAAAAATCTCAGTTCTCTTATTAATCCATCTGGGATCCCTTAATAAATTTTCATAAGATTCAATAGATTCCATATTTTACTATCATAAAGTAATCGCTAAAAAATCTTTCTTGAAAATACGAATAAATTTATGAAATATAAATCAATTAGCATATATTTGATTTGCTGTGAATGGTTAAAACTATAATATATTAAGATCCAAGGCGACACTTTCCTTTTTTTTCAGGCAGACATGCTACCCGCATTGTCTTATAGACAGTTGACTTTCACTTTCAAACAAGTGTCGCCTTCTTTTTAAGTTCTTTTATGGTCAGGAGCTATCTTTTCTAGGTAAATATATCAAGGTAACACACTTGTGGGTGTTTATAAATGGGATATTTAATATCAGTACCCGTTTTAAACAATGTACCTATCTTCAAGATACTGGAGCCATCTAAGATATTCTGGTTCTGCTATGAGCTCCTGGGCAGTCATTAAGAACTTTTCATAGGTAATTCCGATAAACGAACTCTCATAACCTTGATTTAGAAAGCTCCTGTACGCTGGAATCAAGTTTCTGAAGTGATCATTCCCTTCCGGGTAAAGGATTATTGATGTGAAATGGTCAAACCGGGAGTCAGCATGATTCTTGTTAATCATACTCATACCTAAAAGGTGGTTCCTCCATACCTGACGATACTCATCAGTCTTTAGTATTTTGACAAACTCTTTTTTATATAGGCCGCTAGTATTTGTAAATAGGTTGTAGATAGAGTCCTCTGCATGGATTTCCCTGTCTTCTTTGGACCCCTCAATTAATTTATATTCCTTCTCAGTATATTTGACTTCAATACCTAAAATCCCATAAGTTCCGGTGAAATGTTTGTACTCAATATAAACATCAAAGGAAGTCTTGTCTTTAAGGGCTAACTCAGGATCAGGCGCATATTCAATTTTAATAACATTGATTGTGTCAATTACCCCACAGAGGAACTTATTAAGAACATCCTTAGCATATCCCAAGTCGTTTATTAGTGGCACAAAGAAATTGAATGGGATATGTTCACTGCGAAGCATGTTGGCAAAGCAAGCTTTATTCTGTTCTAAATGAGGGTTTAACCTTCCCTTGGCAACTTCAAAGATGTTAAATCCATTATAGAATATCAATCCTTTTAATGCATCTGCTTCTGTCAAGTGCGTTTCATAGGCACCTTCCCCAACCTTTAAGACTTCTTTTCTGAACTTAATCTGGTGACGTCTTGCGAGCTCTTTAAAGCCTATTGTTGCCATATCTGAAGTTATAAGTTTCTTTGGTTGGCATTCTTTCAAATTGGTTGCAAACCCTGTCTCCACAATCTGTGCCCTGCGCCTTCACTCCCCCCATACCTTCCCTATCCGGTCTTTGATCTTTTGCTCGAAAATGCCAATCAATATTTTGTTGGACTTAACAATGTTTTGCTCCTTCTCTATATGGGTAACAATAATTTTTTGGGTTTCAAAAGGAGGCAATGGTATTTGAAGAGTACAAAAGTTAGTTTTTGACAGTTCTTTAAATGTCCCTCCAGTAGCGAGAGCATTCATTTTTTCTTCAAGACTTTTCATCATTAACGCTATAAAATCGGGATTGACAGACTTGTTTTTAATTATAATATTTTTGAACCCCTGATTTGTTGCTAGGGGTACTTTATTAATAGCTACCCTTCCAATAGTTGCTCGGGTTGACACAATAATTGAATTTGGTGGAATTATTTTTGCAGAGGAGTTTTTTAATCCTGCGTCCGTAATTTTCCTTACTGTGGAATTAATTTCAGAAATATAGTCTGATTGAGGTAAATCTACTAATGTTGCCCAATCAATATTTCCATTCCAATAAGATTCTTCTTTGGAACTTGGAGTTCCTCCTGCTTCAACCTTAAAATATGATTTATCACCCAACTCCACCATCTTCCACTCAGGATTAATATCAATGCGTGGTCTGTAGTTCTCCACTACCTGCCTTGCCCCATCAATGATCTTTTGGTAACTCTCAATCTCTTTTACAATTTCCTTCTGTATGGAAAGAGGAGGGAGAGGGAAGCTTAACAATTCTTTGAGTTTTGAAGGTCTTACCTCTTTGATTGTCACTCCTGATGCGAATGATTGTATCTTTTCTCTGCTTGTTACTAATATACAATAAAGAAACTCAGGTAAAATTTTGGTTTTATCTGGGACAATCCCAGAGAGTCCTTGCTTTGTGGCTGTTGGTATTTTTGCAATACCTACATTTCCTATTGTGGCACCAAGAGAAATAATTATTGAATCAACTTGCCACACTTTTGCAGAACAATTTTTTAAACCTAACTCTGTAAGTTTTTCTGATGTAGAAGTAATAATGGGTTTAATATCTTTCACTACACACCAATGAATAGTGCCTCCAAAATAGTCCTTATTGGTTCTTGATGGAGTACCTCCATCTTTCATATCAAGTATAACTTCTCCCAACTTGACAATATCCCATTGGCTTTTTTGATGATCTTCTTTTACACGGAGCCTTTCAGCCGATAAATTATAATCTCCATTGTTGGAAATATCTGTTTTTGAAGTAAGAAATACTGAACTATAGTCAATAGCAGAAAATGATTCAAAAATCAAACTATCCTTATATGATATAAGCATTCTTAATATTCCAGGCAAATCATTGTGTTTTATTGATCTTCTTTGCGCCCCGAGGTCAAATCCGTCATTCATAATCTTTGCAAATAGAATCTTATCTGTTTTCTTTGCCAGTGTCTTATCTAACCAAAGAATAGATGTTTTCACTCCAGAATAAGGATTAAAAACCCCGGCTGGTAAGGAGATGACTCCAACCAAATATTTCTCAACCAGCATCTTTCTAAGCTGTTTATAGGCATTACCGCCTTGGAAAATAATACCCTCCGGTACAATAACCGCTGCTCTTCCGTCCTGAGTAAGATGCTCCGCAATATAATCCACAAACAACACTTCACTGCGATTGCTCTGAACCGAGAACCGCTTATGTGGTCTTATCCCTCCCTTTGGCGACATAAACGGCGGATTAGCCAGTATTACATCGCTGTATTCGTTCCAGTGATCCTCGCTGGTAAGTGTATCGTACTCAAAAATCTGAGGTTCCTTAATTCCATGCAGATACATATTTACCAGCGAGAGCCTTACCATATCCGGCGAAATGTCATACCCGTGCATATTGTCGGCAAGTATACTTCGTTCATTAGCTGTCAGCTTGTCTCCGCTGAATCCGTTACTTGTGATTATTACTTCATTTACTGATTGGGTTCCATCACCTGCAATCCCCGGATCTTTATCGGGAGTGTAATTCGATGAGTTCTGTTTTATGATATGCTTGTATGATGAGATCAGAAATCCTGCTGTACCGCATGCAGGGTCTAGCATGATCTCATGCTTCTTCGGATCCATTATCGCCACCATGAAGTCAATGATGTGTCTTGGGGTTCTGAATTGCCCGGCATCGCCCTGGCTGCCAAGAATGGATAACAGAAACTCAAAAGCATCACCAAGCTTTTCACTGTGGCTATATTCGAACTCGTTTATGATCTTCAGGAAGCTTTTCAGAGTTTCCGGATCGCGATAAGGCAGGTATGCATTCTTGAAAATATCCCTGAAGAGCTTCGGAACACCCGGATTAGTATCCATTTTGGCAATAGCCTCGCTGTAAAGGTTCAACAACTCATGTCCGCTCTGGCGGGGATCAAATATCTTTCTCCAGGAATACTTTGCATATTCACCACAAAAGAATGTTCTTTTTCCGCCCATCTCCTCAGACTCCACATCCATGTCGTCCATGAATTTGTAGATCAGCGCAATGGTAATCTGTTCCACCTGTGATTTCGGGTCAGGAACCTTACCAACAAGGATATCGCGTGCAGTATTTATTCTGTTTTTTGTTTCGCTATCAAGCATGATGATCAGTTAGTGAATTTGTTTAGTGGCACATAGTCTTTTATGTACTCCGGAATTAAAAAACGCCATCGTTCGGGAACAGCTTTAAAATCTTGTGTACCAAATGAAGGATTGACATTCAGCTCCGCATATTTCTTATTCTCAATTATGTCCCTCAGTTTGCCATCAGTTATGTATGATTTGAAGAAGTATTTAAGTGACAGAATGTCGTCTTTCTCACCGGGTTTGCAATCGGCAATAAACTTGTTAAATTCCTCGTCAAGCAATTCTTCTTTCGATTTGATGGCGGGTATCAGTCCGAAGATATATTCCACTATTTCACGCATCATTACACGCCGGTCTGACTTAATAGATTTACGTAATTTCTCAATGGTATAAAAATCTTCAGGCTTGTTTAATATCTCACGGTTTATATGATCAAGCAATTTATCCCAGTTGCCCTCTTCAAGGCTTTTTAGTACTACTTCATCTTTCTTAACCGTCTCGCCAAACCTGTCAAAGAACATCCTGTCAACCTTCATTCCCTCTAACCCGACAATAATTTCATTTACCGGATAAAGTGTATCCTGGTCAAAATTTTCATACTCCGGGGGGAATGGCACATGAGGTCCCTGTGTTTCTTTGGCTTTATGCAAAGTTGGTAGTTTAAGCACCTGGTCATACTGAAACTTCTCTTCGAAGTATTCATAGTTGCCAAAAAAGTCGAATAGCTTGAATTTTTCCTTTTCAACCTTCCTAATTTCTTTTGCAAGTGAGGTATCGGTAACCTGAACTGTGAAATTATGTTTTCGCGTACCGCGTCCTTTTATCTGGATAAAATCAGTCGGAGAGAATATTGGGCGCATAAGGGCGATATTCAATAAGTCTGTACAGTCATAACCGGTTGTCATCATACCAACAGTCACGCAAACACGGGTTTTGCTTGTCCGGTACCATGGTTCAAAATTTGCAGTCCCTGAAAGATTATTGTTCTTATCGGAGAAGTTCAGTGTGAACTGTTGTGCCCCCTGAACAAGAGAAGTAACCTGGAGTGCAAAGTCAGAATTATATCTGCCCGGGAAACGTAAATGTGCAAGCTCATTAAGCCTCTGAGTGATCTTGGCTGCATGGTTCTGGCTTACAGCAAAGATTATACTCTTTCCAATCTCACCGCTGATAGGGTCACGAAAAGCATTGTCAAAAAACGCCTTACAAAACACTGCATTAGTATCATCGGAGAAAAATTTCTTCTCAAAGTCCTTCTGGAAGAATGACTGCTCCTCTTCCTTTGATTCACCTTCATTTTCAACCGGAATGAATACTGCATAACCTTTATCAGAAAGCAACTGTGTGGTTACATCTGTTCTTGCATCCACAACTACAGGGTTTATCAGGAAGCCCTCATTAACACCGTCAACAAGTGAGTACCTGAATGTCGGAGTTCCGCTTTCACATCCGAAAGTACGATAGGTATCCATAAGAAGTCTGCGCTCATATTCCCTTGGATCATTGCGCGATGGATTCTTTGCATCAAACCGCTTCAGATAATCCTTTGGCGTTGCAGTCAACCCCAGTTTGTATCCAATGAAATACTCAAACAGAGCCCTGGCATTACCACCGATTGACCTGTGAGCTTCATCCGATATTACCAGGTCAAAGTCAACAGGGGAGAACAAACGGGTGAATTTATTATTGAATAACAGAGATTGTACAGTAGTAACAACGATCTCTGCATGTCGCCAGTCGTCTCTTCTCTCCTTATATATTATAGTAGTGCAATCGTTCTTCAGGTACTCTTTAAACGCTCTGTTAGCCTGATCCTCGAGTTCGAGCCTGTCAACAAGGAACAATACCCTTTTAGCATTTCCTGTCCGAAGGAATAGCTTGATGACTGCAGCAGAGACAAGTGTTTTACCGGTACCTGTTGCCATTTCAAAAAGGAACCGTTCATTTCCCTTCCTCACAGAATCCTGAATAGCCCGGACAGCTTCCACCTGGTATTTTCTCAGGAACCGTAGCTTATTTACCACATTAAACTGATCACGGGTGTTTGGATCCTGATACTCCGGTACCTGGTTATAGTTTGGCTTTTGTGTAAGAACAATATAATCTTCAGATATTTTTTCGTTTATGAGACGTTCCGGCTGGGGTTTATATGCAGAGTAGTTTTTAATAGATTGCTGTGTAGGGTATTTGGTAATAATAGAAGGATTGGATTTTTCAATATCCCAGAAGTAATGTATGTTACCATTGGAGAGGATCACATATCCGCAGTTCTGGGCTCTTGCATATTTGCGAGCCTGTTCCTTTCCTGCCAGAGGGTTCTTATCTTCAGATTTTGCTTCGAGTACTATCAGCGGGAATCCCCGTTCATCAAGTAAAAGGTAATCAGCAAATCCGTTTGTAGTCTTCTCATAGTCTTCACCCATGTTATCTGCAACAGTATGGGTGATCTTCATGTTGTTCTCAAGGACTACATTTGCAGTACCGGTGCTATCATCAATGAGTCTCCATCTGGATTCCTGCAGGAGTTGATTTATTTTAATACGGGCTTTAGCTTCTTTTGGGGGCATAATAAGGTGTGCTAATACAAAAAATCGAAGGAGTTAAAGTTAAAAAAAATCCTTAAAATCTGTGTCACGAAAGTGCTGTTTCTGACATGTAGCAATATATGTTATCGCTAACATGCAAGTTTTACAGATTATTAACCTTTAAATTCAGCGTGTCCCTACTATAAAATGGAACAACAACGCCGGTGAAAGAACAAACGAGCTTGATAATGGATTAAGACATCTTTTGCGATGAACCCGCAGTCTCTGCTGTAGAAAAGATGTCTTTGGCAGATGAATTGGCGTTCTTTGGTAAGGATCAAACAACCTTGGTTGAAGAAAAGACGACCTTAACCGAGGAACAATTAACCTTAGTCATAGAGCAAACGACCTGAAAAACCTGGCGACGTTGAATCGCAAATTGAAGGATTATTCACTTCGTTTATGATCCTCAAAGGGGGTGCTTAACACAGAAAAAGCCCTGCCATGCTTCTCGATAATTTAGCTATTTTTTTGTAATAATCGGAAATGCACATAATTACACTGATTTGTCACCCCACCTTGAGTTAATAAAAGATATGGAAAGATTAATGAAATTATCGGAAGTTTTACCGGAACAATTAGCGTCTATTGCGCCAAGGATTTGACCAAAATGAATATTTTGGAGTACTCTGATAATCTGAGTAACTCGGATAATTCCAAGTGTCCTTTTTTGGACAGTCAGTCTGAATTAGCTCATCCTTATCATAAGAATCCAAATACTGATCTTCTTTAGAAACAAATGGGTCAAGCCAATCTGCCTTTGCTTTTGCCCATTCAATTTTTGTGGTAATTTCTTCATTTACCTCTCCATTCCTGCTCACAAATTCTTCAAAGGTACTTATGTATTGTCTCAAAATGTGAGTTTTATGCAATCGCTCTGCCATTAAAAACAAGGATTTAAATTCTTTCTTTTCTGCTTTTTTCTTTTGCTTGAATTCTTCTCGTAAACGCTCTTCATTTTCCTGGATAAGTCTTCTTCGCTCAGATTCAATGCGTTCTTCTTTAATTTTTTCAGCCCGAATTTCCAAATTGGCAATAATTGGGATTATCTTGTCTTCCAATTTGGTGTGAGAACTATCTTTTTAAAAGTATCTTTATCCCTGTAACCATAAAAAATATTAAAATGCAGCTCCCCACTGAAAACCTTTTTGTACTTTGAATAGGTATCCTCAGTATTGGGAACTTGTTTAAGTCTTTCGGTTAAATCAATATGGATCTCTTCTGAATTAATAACTGCATATGTAAGATTATCTTTGATCTTTATTCCCCAGCCTCTTAATCGTAATGTCTTTATTATAGTTTCAAAAATCGAAAGTGATCTATCTATTGATTTCTCCGATACTGAAATATTAAGAGGGGGCCCCGTTTTTACTTTAAAAGGATTCTTCTTTAAATAATCATTTTCAGATTCATGCCTGAATTTTTCTTTGGTATCTATTATTACTGGATCTTTCGCGTATAATACTTCAGGAACCACAAAAATAGATGTGTCTCCAATTCTAATTTCAGATTCACGAATGGCATTCCTATTCATCGGAGGAGGTAAAGTAATTTCTTTTTCTGTAAGATCAGTACTTTGTTTATTACTCGCAGATTCTTTTGGTAGTGGAATAATTTCGGTTTTCTTACCATGCTTCAATTTCGACCAGTATCCAACTGGCGGAGTCGGAATATCCATCGATTTGCATTGTTTTCTTAAACCATTATCTGTCAGACCAAATCTTTTACAAACGGTTATCATTGGTTCTGCCCAAACCAAATTATACAATTCTTGTCTTGAGATATTCATATCATGATATTAATGTGATCTTCTATATAAATCCTGATAAGAACAAACGGGGTCTTTTTCTACCCACTTCACCAGTTCATCTTCAAAGAAATAGACCGTTTTTCCTTTTAAATAATGAGGCACAGAACGATTTCGGATCATTTTATTGAGACCATTTTTTGTTTGATTTAATATTCTGCATGCATCTTCAATCCCAATAGGGCGGTGTTTGTCGACACCGAGTCCAAGTTGTGATTCAACATGCTCAAGCAAAACACGCATTTCTGCAATCTCATTTATAAGATAATTAACGGCTTTAGGGACATTCTGAAGCGTTAGCTCTTCCTTTTCATCTGCTTTATTCATAAATTTTTATTTTTAATGGTTTAATCTGAAAGTTTATTATAAAATTCTCAAATATACACGGATATCAAACTTCAAAACACAATAAACAACATGTCTCGTCCTGAAATAGCTTGTCACATCAAAACCATTCAGGATGAAAATTAAACCAAAATCACATGTAAAATTGGAACACAAAAGCAGAGATCCGTACAGTAGAAAATCCGGCCAAACAAAGGTCGGTGGGATTTGACACCATTCTATTCAAATATTGTTTTAGGACAAAAAAATGTATTATTTCTCGGGCAAATCTTGAAAATGAGGTCCTCCCATTTTTAGGACAGTCCTAAAGTAGAGTTTTTCGGGTCTACCACAATAACAGTTCATGATCATTTATGCATTCTTGAGAAAAGGGTTCTGAATTGTTGTCGGTGGCGAATCTCTTCAATATTCAGCGAGGTAAGTCCTGGAATCAGATCCGGGACTTACTGTTTTAGAAAGAACTGAATAACAATTACTGCTAATTCAATGAGACACTTGGAATCATTATTATAATTTTTTTAACTCCTACTGATGATGAAATCCATTTGATTTAGTTATATCTATTTCATAACTTTGAAAGTATTCATGTAATAATTATGAAATACGATAACATAAAAAACCTACTTAAAGCAATTTTGATCAGTTTGATATTTATTATTTGCCAATCAAATGAACAATTAAAAGAATACAAAATTGAAATTAATGCATCTGATGCGGGAGGGGGAAAAGTAAAGATAAATATATCCACAAACTTCCCCGATGGGACAAATTTAAATATAAACGTAGGGCGCGAATATTACGTAAAAGGAGACAAAGAAATTTATTCTGGAGGTCTTTTTGACAAAGATTTTTCCGTAATAAATGGGAAATTTGAAACAATAATTATTATAAATGATAAAGAGTGGTATAATGAACATCAAAGGCTTGTCAAAGCACTTCCAGATGACATTCAACCAATTGCAAAAATTTCTGATAATATAACTATTGATGTTCTATACACTGCTGCAGCACCCCAACCATCAAATGTTCTTAAAATTTTAGGTACTCGTGGAGAGTTTGTTACTGGTGAAGGTTCAGAACATTTCGGAACAGGAACTGCTGGAAGGTTAACTACTCTAAGAATCTCGAAAGCATTGTATTTCCCAATGGAAGGACGTAGTGAAAAGAGTTCAGAATATGCCAGTTATCAATCATTAAAGGTAAATGGGACATATGCTATTTCAAAAGAAACTCCATTAATGCCTGGAATTCAACCGGCAGATCCATTAGCAGCCATGAATGACATTAAGTATTTACCTCCAGGCAGTAGAATTAGGATTTTATCAATTCAAGAAAATAATAATGTGCGTTGGTATAAGGTCCAGGCAATGAGTAAATCAGGAACAAGTATTGGAAACGGCTGGATAAATAGTATTGCTTTAATTGGACAAGAAATACTCGTAATTAAGTAATTCATACCGAATTTGATAGCAAATCATAATTTGTTAATAAATGTAATTTTTAACAGAATTTGAAATTATGAAAGTTTTAATTGCGTTTTTGATGGTAGCGTCAGTTACTTTAAAAGTATCTGGTCAGGTTCAAAAATTCGTTTCATCTGAACAAGTAATTGTTAATGTTGATTTTAGTCAAGTTCATGGTTACGATAAGATTTATCTTACTTTTGACTTTGATAATAAAATAATCACATTGTCTAATTCAACGAAGGGTTCAAAATTCACCTTTAAGATGGTTTCAACATATAAAGAGAACGGGACAATGGTCGGGACAACACTAAATATACTTGTCACTTCAACTAACGCACCTGCAGTTAAACGCTTCTATTTTAGTCCTGAAGATTTACCTGGTTTAATCTGGATGGAGAATAAAGACGGAAAGACTACCACATTCGGTGGTTTAACAAGGCAATAGAAATAGTCTAAACGTTTTAATAAACCGATTATATTCGTTATATACAGTTGACTCTGATCCTATGGGAGTTATCCGGGATATGGTTCTCTCTTTTTGATCAGTCTGAAACAACTTTATGTTTCCAATATGCTTCCAATTTATAAAGAAAAAACCTGTAAGTTATTAGTTTACAGGCTTATGCGTTTCCGCTTTGTAGATAATAGGTTTGAAATATCTAACCAACGCTTAATCAGAGACATGGAGAGAATTATTAATCTGGAGGAGGTATTGTCGACATTAAAATAGTCGAACTTATGATTATGAACCTTCAAAGCATAGATATTAAGATCTATAACGATTTTCTTTTGTATTCATTATAAGCATTTTAAACTTACTGGTTATTGATACCTCTTTTATGCCTGAGGGGGAATAATACTATTAGCTGAAAATGATATCCCATGGCATTTCCCTTAATTAAATCAGGATGTAGGGTAGGGTAAGCTATTTTGTCTCAGCGAAAAACAATAAAAACCTACCGTCAGAGTTAACTATGGACAGGATAAAGGAATGGTTGACATGTAGGGGATGAATCTTAAAAGAATACAATAATGATAAAGAAAAATAAGCATTCAAAATTATCTTATATATTCAATTGGATATCAGGTGATGTTTTATCTTCTGATACGGCTAAAATCATCAATTCTTTTACGGAGACTGAAAATCTATATATGTCAGCAATACGTGAAATATCAACAAAACTGGAAATCCTGAATGATGAATTTAAATACTCGAAAGATCGTAATCCTATACATGAGATAAAGAGCCGCATTAAGACACCTGTAAGCATTTATCAGAAGCTTGTGGAAAGAGGTCATGATCTAAGTGTAGAGTCTGCCAGAAAGAATCTGACTGATATAGCAGGAATCAGGGTTATTTGCCCTTATATCAATGATATTTACCTGATTGCAGACCTGCTTACTTCCCAGGCTGATGTCGGGGTTATCCGAAGGACAGACTACATAAAAGATCCAAAGCCAAATGGTTACCGAAGCCTGCACCTTATTGTGACAATTCCGGTATTTTTATCTGACCGTACCGAAGTCGTAAATGTTGAGGTTCAGATCCGTACTATTGCTATGGACTTCTGGGCATCTCTTGAGCATGAACTTACATATAAACTCGCCAGCAGGAAGACAGAGGATGTTTTAAAAGAGTTGAGAGAGTGTGCTGATATCATATCAAGTACTGATAATCGGATGCAAAATCTGTATAACAATATTGTAAACCTTTAATGTATGTCTTCAAACCAAAGTGCACTGTTTAAGGTCATAATTTAAGGTGTGATTGTATAAAGATATTTCAAATATTCTCATAATCCAATTCCAGTTTTCTAACGATATAGACTGGATTTCTAATACACCTTAGGAATGTATTCTTGCTAATTTTTAACTTATTATCATTCAGCCATTTTCTAACTTCATCCCCAGAGTACACTCCAGACGATAACATTTTGAAAGCTTCAATCATCAAAGGTGCTTCTGAATTGGGACGAAGAGTTGATTTCTTCCCATCCCTGAAATTGTCATATCCTTTGGGTGCCTGAGTTGGAGACCTTGGAGGAGCGTTTTGCATATGGAAAATTTGATGATGATGCTTTATATCAGAAACTCCATATGAAGAAGCAGATGGAAATCAATCAAGTGAAGGAAAAACTTGAGGGAACTGATTATGAAATATCTAACCTTGATTTTTATATTGAAAAATCAGTAGAGATATCTCAGAACATTCATAAATTATGGCAGTTAGGCTCGCTTGATGTTAAAAAGAAAATTCAAAAATTGGTCTTTCCGGAAGGAATTGTCGTGGATACTACCAACAGAACATATCTAACCTCAAATGTAAATTCATTTTTTCTCGCAAAGTCCCAATTTATGAGAACTTCAAGGGGTATAAAAGAAAAACTCCCCATCAAAAATGATGAGGAGTCCTCTATGTAGCGGAGGAAGGATTCGAACCTCCGACCTTTGGGTTATGAGCCCAACGAGCTACCACTGCTCCACCCCGCAATATCAAGGGGCAAATGTAGTATATAAGGGGCAATTACCAAAACAAATGTGATTTTATTTTACTTATTAGTCAGAAGTCAGAAGACCGAAGTCAGAAGTTGAGCTTCCGACTTCCGACTTCATTATATTTTAAAATTTAATTATTAAGTTTGTTTGAAAATTTGCAAGTCAGGTGCCGCTCACTGTGAAAAGATATCTTATTAATTTAAAATAAATTGCTATGCCAAGAGTATTTAAAGCAACAGAAATAGAAAAAGAAGAAAAAGAGGTAAAACGCGACTATCTCGACAGGCATATGCCACATGTGTTTTGTCCTGACACTGTTAAAAGAGGAGAGAAATTTGAGGTTAAGGTGAAGCTGGGAGAAGAGTATCCCCACCCTGATGAGCATGATCATTTCATAAGTGTAATACAGCTTTGGAACAGGGAAACACTTCTTGCTGAAGCCCGTTATACAGCAGGGGTTTATGGCAATTTACCATCACATTTTGAAATCGATTTCTATATTGTTGCGCCTGAGGTATCTATGAACCTCTCTGCTATGGCAGTATGTACAAAACATGGTCTCTGGCAGAGTGAAGATAAACAGGTTAAGGTGATATAACAGGGTAATATTCCCCTTTTTACTTCCGTTAAAGAAATTGATGAGGCAGGATTATTATCTTTGCAGACCGATTATAAATTAAAAAATGGCTAAAAACGATAAGAAAAAACGTAACTGGCGCGATAAGTACAGATTTACTATAATAAACGATCATACCTTTGAGGAGATCTGGAGAGTAAAGTTAACCCGATACAATGCATTCCTTCTGATTACATTTCTGGTTGTTTTCATTATCGGTGCCACAACTTCGCTTATTGTTTTCACAAACCTTAGGGAATTTATCCCCGGCTATCCCGATGTTACAATGCGTCGAAATATATTGATGAGCGCTATCCGTCTTGATTCACTCGATCGCGAACTGGCCTTAAGAGATAAATATTTCGCCAATCTGAATGCAATAATATCGGGTAATCAACCTGTTGAAATGTATGTACGGCAGGATACTACAAAGAATTATAAAGCAATAAATTTCAATACTTCACCCGAGGATTCTGCATTAAGAGCACGGGTTGAAAATGAAGAACGATATAATCTTACACTCGGCCCATCAACACCCGAATCTGTTACAAGTCTTGCAGGCTTGCATTTTTTCCCTCCTGTAAAAGGAATAATATCAGGAAGGTACGATGTGCTTACAAAACATTTTGGAACAGACATCGTTACAAAGCCAAAAGCTATTGTCTCATCTGCTCTTGATGGAACTGTTATCTTCACCGGATGGACCATGGAAACAGGATTTGTTATAGAAGTTCAACATCCGAATAATATTGTTTCTGTATATAAACATAACGCAAGCCTCCTGAAAGAGACAGGAGATCTTGTTCGTGCAGGCGAAGCCATTTCTGTTGTTGGTGACTCCGGCGAACTTTATACTTCAGGTCCTCATCTTCACTTTGAGATCTGGTACAAAGGGAGTCCTCTTGACCCTGAAAAACATATTTTATTCTAATAACCAGGATACCGGGTATGCCAGAAAGAATTGCATTGTTGGGATCAACCGGGTCAATCGGCTCTCAGGCACTGGATATCATTTCCCGGTTTCCGGAGGAGTTCGTTGTTGAGGTTCTGGTCGCCGGAAATAATATTGATCTTCTGACACAACAGGCACGGCGATTCCAACCTGATGCTGTGGTTATCGGGAATGTCGAACATTATAAGCAACTCAAAGTAAATCTTAGGGATACAAATATAAAAGTATTTGCAGGTAACGAAGCTATTGAACAGGTTGTGACCTCATCAACTGTTGATGTTGTCATTGCATCAATTGTCGGGTATTCCGGATTGAGACCAACAATCGCTGCAATAAAAGCCGGTAAGAAAATCGCACTGGCGAACAAAGAAACTCTTGT
Organism: Bacteroidia bacterium; assembly: GCA_026391475.1. GTDB lineage: Bacteria > Bacteroidota > Bacteroidia > Bacteroidales > VadinHA17 > LD21. The sequence goes on from JAPLED010000087.1 coordinate 15,616, forward strand.
TGTGGCAGGGGAAATCATTGGAAGACTTGTCAGAGAATCGGGAAGCCGTATCATCCCTGTCGATTCAGAACATTCAGCAATCTTTCAGTGCCTTGTAGGTGAGTCGGGGAACCCCATCGAAAAAATTACTCTTACAGCTTCCGGGGGGCCATTCCTGAACTGGTCTGAAGAGATGCTGAAAAATGTTAAACCAGGCGAAGCACTCAAACACCCAAACTGGGATATGGGCAGTAAAGTCACAATCGATTCAGCCTCACTTATGAATAAAGGTCTGGAGGTGATTGAAGCAAGATGGCTTTTTGACCTCACTCCTGACCAGATTTCAGTGATTATTCATCCCCAATCGGTCATCCATTCATTTGTCCATTTTGCAGACGGATCAGTAAAAGCTCAACTTGGAGTCCCCGATATGAGGGTTCCGATTCTGTATGCTCTGACTTATCCCAACCGACTCTGTTCCGATCTTCCGCGTCTGGATTTTAAAAACCATCAGACTCTTACATTTACAGATCCTGATATGAAAAAATTCCGGAACCTATCCCTTGCATATGATGCTTTGAGGGAGGGAGGAAACATGCCATGCATTCTGAATGCAGCTAATGAAATGGCTGTTAGCGCATTTCTTAATGAAAAAATAGGCTTTATGCAAATGTCTGATATTGTTGCATATACAATGGAAAACAGTTTATATTCACCATCTCCCGATCTGGATTTTCTTGAGGCTACTGACTTAAGTGCCAGGGAGGTAGCAAAAATATATATTAATAAACTTCATAAATAAAAATGACAATACTGATAAAAATCCTGCAGTTTGTAATGAGTCTGTCAATTCTTGTATTAATACATGAATTGGGACATTTCGTTCTGGCTAAACTGTTCAAAACAAGAGTTGAAAAGTTTTATCTTTTCTTTGATCCATGGTTTTCGCTTTTTAAATATAAAAAGGGGGATACTGAATATGGAATAGGATGGCTCCCGCTTGGCGGATATGTCAAGATTTCAGGGATGATCGATGAATCAATGGACAAGGAACAGATGAAAAAGCCTCCCCAACCATACGAGTTCAGATCAAAGACATCGTGGCAACGCCTTCTGATAATGACTGGAGGAGTGTTTTTCAATTTTATTTCCGCGATGCTGATTTATGTTTTTGTTCTGTTTGCATGGGGCGAAACATACCTGCCGACGGCAAACGTTAAATATGGTATTGTTACCGACTCAGTCGGTTATGCGATAGGACTCAGAAACGGAGACAAGATTCTTACTGTCGACAATCAACATATAGAGAATTTTCTTGAGATCACTACCGATATTGTTTTGAACAACCGCAAAACAATCCAGGTTGAACGCGATGGTCAGGTATTAAATATTGAAATTCCAAAGGAATATGTTCCTAAAATGCTTAAGGGGAAAGGTCAGATTGACTATAGGACACCTTTTGGGCCCTATGTGATTACATCCTTTGGGAAAAAGTCACCTGCCAAAGTTGCCGGAGTTTTCATGGGAGATGAGCTTTTTGGTCTCGATGACAAAAGGTTCCTATATTTTGATGAATTTCAAAAGTACCTTTTTGATAACAAGGACCATCCTGTAGTTCTTAATCTTTTGCGTAAAAGGGAAAACCTAAATATCACTGTAACGCCTGACTCTTCAGGATTACTTGGTATTGGCAGGGCAGGATCTCTTGATCAGATATTTGAACTGAAAACTTTAAAATACGGATTTCTGCAATCAGTTCCTGCCGGAATTGATAAAGGATTCAAAACGATTGCTAATTATCTGAAGCAATTCAAACTCATTTTTTCAAAACACACCAAAGGATATGAATCGCTTGGGGGTTTTATTACAATAGGTAGCATCTTCCCCGGCGTATGGGACTGGCAATCATTCTGGAACCTGACAGCATTACTTTCAATTATACTTGCAGTGATGAATATTCTTCCAATACCTGCTCTTGATGGCGGCCATGTGATGTTTTTATTATTTGAGGTAGTAACCGGAAGAAAGCCAAGCGATAAGTTCCTTGAGTATGCACAGATTGCCGGAATGATTTTGCTGTTGTCACTTCTTGTTTTTGCTAACGGGAATGATATTCTGAGGCTGATCAGGAAATAGATTATATTTTGATCGTGGCTTGTATATAATTAAAGTATTTATAACTTTGTACAAATTCTAATACTGAAAGAGATGGGAAAGATAGGTTTAACAGAGATAATACTGATATTGCTTGTAGTAGTTCTTCTTTTTGGCGGTCGTAAGATTCCTGAACTTATGAAGGGGATTGGTCAGGGGATGAAAGAATTTAAGAAAGCTTCAAAATACGATCCGGCGACTGACGATAATAAAGAAGTAGCAAACAAGGATAAATTTTAATATCACAATATTCACAGGAAACCTGCGTATCAATGCAGGTTTTTTTGTTTTATTGTGGTTGTCAAAAGCCCACCACCTCCCCCTGACACTTCGGTCAGGGTACTCCTCCTCTGAAGAGGAGGAGAAAGTTATAATATTGTAAATCAATACTTTCCCCTCCTTTTCAAAGGAGGGGTGTCATCCGCCAAGCGGCGGATGACGAGGTGGTTGTTAATAGCTTTGAGAAAGTTTTTTGCTTATTAGACTAATTCATATTTTTGATTTCTCCTACGCGGAATAAATCCCGCATCTTTTATTATCGACTGCATTTCATTGGCATTAAAACGGTTGGTAGCCCCGGCTGCACTTACCACATTCTCTTCAATCATTATTGATCCAAGATCGTTAGCCCCGGAATGAAGCGACAACATTCCAATCACCTTACCAACAGTAAGTATTGAGGCCTGTATATTTTTAATGTTATTCAATATGATACGACTTACTGCAATCATCCGGATATAGTCGGGTCCGCTGTAACTGCTTTTGATTCCATGTTTCTGTAAAAGGACGGTTCCTTCATCCTGAAATGGCCATGGAATAAAGGTTATAAACCCATAATGGTTTTCTGGTTTTTTATCCTGAAGATCCCTGAGCCGGATAAGATGTTCAATCCTCTCCTCTGGTGTTTCTATGTGACCATACATCATTGTGGCAGAAGTGGGAAGGTTTAATTTATGGGCTTCTCTCATAACTTCAATCCACTCTTCCGTGGTAGCTTTTGCAGGAGAAACAATTTTTCTTACACGATCGGAAAGAATCTCAGCACCTGCACCGGGAAGACTGTCAAGTCCTGCTTCGATTAACTGCGAAAGAACATCAGTATAGGATAGCCGCTCCTTTTTTGCAAGATAAACAATCTCAGGTGGTCCAAGAGCGTGCAACTTTAAAGAGGGGTATAATTTCTTCAGATTCCTGAAAAGATCAATATAAAAACCGATGCCAAGATCAGGGTTCATACCTCCCTGTAGAAGAAGCTGATCACCTCCAAGTGAATACAATTCATCAATTTTGCTTATGTAATCATCTGTCGATGTGATATATGCATTGGGTGATCCTTTTTTCCTGCAAAAGTTACAAAATGAGCATTGCGAAAAGCAGATATTGGTAAAGTTCACGTTCCTATCGATCATCCATCCGACAATATTCCCTGGATTATGTAATTGCCTGAGCTTATTGGCAACAAACATCAGCTCCTCAACCGGAGCCTGAGTATACAGGGCAACGCCCTCCTCCGTATTCAGCGGAATGAGTTCGAGAGCTTTCTCATATATTTGTTCTAAAACCATAAGGATAAACAAATTATCTTAATCCTTTTTAACAATAAAGTACCTTTTTTGTTGTCAGGATTAATCAGTGCAAAGGTAGCGCTTTGGAAACGAAACAATCAATATTTTAATTAACTTTACATCTTCAGAAACCTCCGGATTGTTATATGAAACCTCAAATCATAAGAATATCACAAATATCAGCTGACCAATCTGTTATGTGTATTCTTGGAAGTGACCAGATACCTGAAAGGTTAATCCTCAGTAAATCAGAAAAGGAATTTGCTCAAAAACAGTTGCAGGCGAAGGAAGAATTTATTTTCATTAATTCTTATAATAAATGCACCTACCTTGTAAGATTAAAGGAGGGAATCAGTCAATATAAAATAAAGGAAGAGCTTAGAAAAACTTCTTATAATTTAAGAAAACTGATAAAAGAAAACAACCATTCCGAACTGGTAATTACCTCTGATAATGCTTATAAGGGAGCTATTGAAGATTTTGCTGAAGGACTTCTCTTAAGCGTCTATTCATTCGAAAAGTACAAGACAAAAGCAGAGGAGGGTGAGAGAAAAAATTATCTGACAAAACTTCTCTTACATGGTGATATTGATGATTCAGAGATTAAATGGCTTATCGATCTGACAGATGCAGCCTATTTTACACGCGATCTGATTAATGAACCGGTTAACCATTTGAATGCAACAGCACTGGCCAGGGAGATTAAAAAAATCGGAGATTCTGCCGGATTTAGAGTTGAAGTGTTAACTAAAGGTAAGATCGAAGCGCTTAAAATGGGAGGACTTCTGGCTGTCAATAAAGGAAGTGTCGATCCTCCGGTATTTTGTATACTTGAATGGCAACCTGAAAACTGTCTTAACAAGAAACCTGTTATCCTGGTTGGAAAAGGAATTGTATATGATACAGGAGGTCTGAATATTAAAACCGGTGATTATATGGCCGGTATGAATGGAGACATGGCTGGAGCTGCAATAGTTACAGGCGTTTTACATACGGCAGCCATGACAGGTATTCCGCTTCATATCATAGGATTGATTCCGTCAACGGATAACCGTCCCGGAGGAAATGCATATACTCAGGGAGACATCATTACCATGTATAATAAAATGACTGTTGAAATTGGTAATACCGATGCTGAAGGCAGGCTTATCCTGGCCGATGCTATCAGTTATGCATCAAAGTATTCGCCGGAACTTATTATTGATATTGCAACACTGACTGGTTCGGCAGCAATGACCTTTGGAAACCAGGCAATTGCTGTTATGACCAATGCCGACAGAAAATATATCAACCTCCTTGATGAATGCGGTAAAGATGTTTATGAAAGAATTGCTGAATTACCTTTCTGGGATGAATATGGAGAACTGTTGAAGTCTGATATAGCTGATCTTAAAAATATTGGTGGACGTGAAGCAGGTGCCATAATCGCCGGGAAATTTCTTGAACGTTTTTCAGAATTCCCATTAATACATCTGGATATTGCCGGTACAGAGATGCTTAAGAAGGATGATTTTTATAGATTAAAGAACGGACCCGGGTCAGGATTAAGGCTGCTTTCAACATTTTTAAAAAGATTTGCAGCTGACTACTCAGATAAGAAATAACGTAACGAATCAGTACTTTAGGCACTTTAAACTTTAGGCACATGTTAGTTATGAAATAACAAATTATGGAAAAGAAAATGATAATTGCCGGCATCTCACATGGAGATATAAATGGTATCGGATATGAGGTTATAATCAAAGCTCTTTCTGATCCTGTGATAAATGATATTTGCATACCCGTTGTATATGGTTCCCCAAAGGTGGCAGCTTATCATCGTAAGGCATTAAATATTAATAATTTCAGTTTCAACAATATCAGATCTGCTGAAGAAGCCCATTCGAAAAAGGCTAACATGATCAATTGCCTTGATGATAATACCAGGGTTGAGCTTGGTAAGTCGACCCCGCAAGGCGGAGAGGCAGCACTTATTTCTCTCGAAAAAGCTGTGGAAGATCTTATAAGTGGTAAAATTAATGTTCTTATTACTGCTCCAATTGATAAACATAATGTTCAATCAGAAAATTTTCATTTTAATGGGCATACTGAGTATCTGAAATCAAAAGCTGGTACTAAAGAAGTCCTTATGTTTATGATCGGAGAGAGCATGAGAATTGGTTTTGCTACCGGCCATGTTCCGCTCAGCAAAGTTCCGGAACTGATAACTGTGGAATTGCTCATGCAAAAAATCAGGCTGATGAATCACTCACTCATACTCGATTTCGGAATCCGCAAACCACGTATAGCAGTACTCGGACTCAATCCTCATGCAGGTGATAACTCATTACTGGGAACAGAAGAGTCTGAAATAATTATCCCTGCAATTCAACAAGCACAGGAAGAAGGGATACTGACCTTTGGACCTTTCCCGGCTGACGGATTTTTCGGAGCCGGATCATTCACAAAATTCGATGGTATACTTTCTATGTACCACGACCAGGGACTTTCTCCATTTAAAGCGTTATCGTTTGATTCAGGGGTTAACTTCACTGCAGGATTGCCTTTTGTAAGAACATCTCCGGTTCATGGAACAGCTTTTGCAATTGCCGGTAAAGGCGAAGCCTCTGAAAACTCATTCCGTCAGGCAATTTACCTTGCCTGCGATATATTCAGAAACAGACAGATCTACGCCGAAATATCAAAAAATCCTTTGAAGCATCAGGATATCGAAATTCATAGTGACCGTATTGATGAACTTCCTCCGGATATTTTTATTGCCGAACAATAATTATGATAGATTATATTAAAGGAGCCATAACCCATATCACTCCGACATTCCTTACCCTTGAAACCGGGGGAATCGGCTATCTTCTCAATATTTCGATATCCACATTTTCGAAACTTGAGGGGAAAAACGAATATAAGCTCCTTGTGCATGAGGTCATCAGGGAGGATAGTCACCAGCTTTTTGGATTTGCGGATAGTGAGGAACGGAATATTTTCAGATTGCTGATTTCTGTTACAGGTGTTGGTGCAAATACTGCAAGGATGATGCTTTCTTCACTTAGTCCGGGTGAAATAGAAAAAGCAATTATTGGGTCCGATGTAAATATTCTAAAGAGTGTTAAGGGTATTGGATTAAAAACCGCCCAGAGGATAATTGTTGACCTGAAAGATAAGTTGGGCAAACAGGCAGGAAGTGGTGAAATATTTGCCTTTGCAGACAATACAAAACGGGAAGAGGCGTTATCTGCATTAGTGATGCTTGGATTTGCCAAAAGTGCTGTCTCAAAAGTCCTTGATAAAATAGTCAGAGAAGAAAAGAACCTGACTGTGGAGGATATGATTAAGAGAGCGCTTAAAAACTTGTAATTCTGAATTTTTGTCTGATTGGGATCGGGGATATCATATAAAAATCTTCTGTTATTTTCATCTCTTGTACTGTTCGCTTCATTAATCTTAAAGTCCACAGAAGCAAGTAGTCAGACTGCTTTAAAGGCTACCGGGGCAGTTGATACAACCCGCAGATCAGTTTTGAAATTAAAGGATAATTCCGGAATCCCCTGGGAATCAAAACAAAAGGCTCCTCTTTTTCTCGATAATCCATCAAATTTTAAATCGACTGTAATTTATGACCCTGATAAGAATGAATACATTCTTTATCAGAAAATTGGGGCTTTCGATTATCGGACGCCTGTACATATGAGCCCGATAGAATTCCGGAAGTATGAGTATAGCAGAGCAATGCGCGACTACTGGCAATCACGTATTTCCGGAAATGAATCAAGTTTCAGGTCAAACCTGATACCACAGATCGAAATCGGTGGAGCAGCATTCGATAAGATATTCGGCAGCAACACAATCAATATAATCCCTCAGGGGTCGGCTGAACTGATCTTCGGGATAAATATTTCCAAAACTCAAAATCCAACACTTCCGGTAAAACTCCAAACAATACCAACATTCGATTTCAAAGAAAAAATTCAGATGAATGTCACCGGTACAATTGGTGACAAAATGAAGCTGAGTGTCAATTATAACACCGATGCCATGTTTGAATTTGAGAACAGGACTAAACTTCAATATGCAGGTAAGGAAGATGAAATACTAAAAAAAGTTGAGGCTGGAGACGTTACACTTCCTCTTACCGGGACCCTGATCACTGGAAGCTATAGTCTGTTCGGTCTTAAGACAGAAATGCAATTCGGGAAACTGACAGTTACAACAGTGCTTTCGCAGCAAAAGGGGGAATCGTCAGTAATTGAAGTTAAGGGAGGTGCCCAATTAACGGATTTTGAAGTGTATGCCGATGAGTATGAAGCAAACCGGCATTTCTTTTTATCACAATTTTTCAGGGATACTTATGATGAGGCATTGAAGAACCTACCGGTTGTCAGTTCAGGTATAAACATTGAGAGAATTGAAGTCTGGGTCACAAATAAGTCAAGCCGTTTTGAGGAAGCCAGCAACAGGAATATAGTTGCTTTTATGGATCTTGCTGAAAATGCGAACCATATTTTCAACAAAATCCCGGCATTTCAGCAACCCCCGGGTGCAATGATGTACCCTGATAATAATACGAACAGATTGTATGAGCAACTTACAACTGCTTATGGAATGATAAGAGATGTTGACCAGGTCACGAATGCTTTTAACCCTTTATATCCTGGTTTCCAGATCGGACGCGATTTTGAAAAGATTGAAAACGCCAGAAAACTTAATGAAAGGGAATATTATTTCAACAGGCAATTAGGGTATATTTCGTTGAACACTTCCCTGAATACCGATGAGGTTCTTGCAGTAGCTTATGAATATACACTTGGAGGTCAGATATTTAAAGTAGGAGAGTTTTCAACTGACGGGATCAGTGCCCCACAGACTCTGATTCTTAAACTACTTAAAGGAACCACCTTAAGCCCCAAACTGCCAACGTGGGATCTGATGATGAAGAACGTATATTCCCTCGGCTCCGGGAAACTTGAAAAAAAGGATTTTGAATTGAATGTTCTTTATCAGGACGATAAGACAGGTAATTCAATCAACTACCTCCCTGAAGGGAAGCTTGCAGATAAGATACTCCTGCAGGTAATGGGGCTCGACAATCTAAATTCACAGCTTGACAGGGAGCCCGACGGCTATTTTGATTTTATTGATGGCGTTACGGTTATTCTTGACAGGGGGAAAATTATCTTCCCTGTAATTGAACCATTCGGAACCCATCTTAAAAAAATGATTGCCGATCCTAAACTGGTCAGCAAATATGTTTTTCAGGAACTTTATGATTCAACCCAGACGGTTGCCCGCCAGATGGCTGAGAAAAACAAATTCAAACTAAAAGGACAATACTCATCTGAATCAGGATCAGAGATAAGACTTAATGCATCGAACATTCCACAGGGAGCCGTAAAGGTAACTGCAGGAGGAGTCCCGCTGACTGAAAATACTGATTATACAGTTGATTATAATATGGGTACGGTAAGAATAATTAACAGCGCTCTCATTGAATCGCAAACGCCAATCCAGGTTTCTCTGGAAAGCAATCAGTTTTTTGGATTCCAGACAAAAACTCTTGTCGGTACACATCTCGACTACAGAGTTTCAGATAACTTCGATATCGGGGGAACAATACTCCACCTGACTGAAAGACCATATACCCAGAAAGTCAACTTTGGCGAAGAACCGATTTCAAATACAATCTGGGGATTAAATACTTCATACAAATCGGAATCACAATTACTCACAAAGATCATTGACAAAATACCGCTTCTCGACACAAAAACTCCTTCAACATTTTCCTTTTTTGGTGAGTTTGCTAATCTGATTCCTGGTCATTCAAGGGCAATATCAAATGCCGGGAATTCATATATCGACGATTTTGAAGCCAGTGAAATACCCCTGGATCTTAAATCATTTAATGCCTGGACAATTGCCAGTATTCCGCAGGGGCAGGATCTGCTTTTTCCTGAAGCCAGATTTAATAACAACCTTATAAGCGGATTTAACAGAGCTAAATTAGCATGGTACGTAATTGACCCGCTTTTTTTACGTAACGGATCATCAACCCCAAATCATATTAAACAAAATCCTGATGAACAGTCAAGCCATTTTGTAAGAGAGATATACGAAAATGAAATTTTCCCTTACAGAGAAAGCCCCAGTGGAATTCCCACGAATATAACCGTCTTAAACCTTGCATATTATCCCAGTGAAAAGGGTCCATATAACTATGATACAGATACTGGTCCATACTCTGAAGGAATGAACTCAGGCGGTAAGCTTAATGATCCTAAATCGAGATGGGGAGGTATAATGAGAGAGGTTCTGACCAGCGATTTTGAAACTGCCAATATTCAATATGTAAAGTTCTGGGTGATGGATCCTTTTGTTGAAAATCCCAATCATGAGGGGGGAGACCTATATATTAACCTGGGAAATATTTCTGAAGATATTTTGCGTGATTCAAGGAAAAGCTTTGAGAATGGACTCCCGGGTTCACCTGTTGTAAAAAACGTTGATACTACAGCATGGGGAAGAGTACCCACCGTTCAGGCTGTTGTCAATGCTTTTGACAATGCTCCTGAATCGCGTTTATATCAGGATGTCGGACTTGATGGATTAAGAGACCAGGATGAACAGTCCTTTTTCAAGGATTATCTTCAGAAAGCATTACTTATTACCAGCCCTGAGGCCTACCAGGAGATATTGAATGATCCGTCAGGTGATGATTTTCATTATTTCAGGGGATCAGATTATGATGATCAGCAGTTAGGGATCCTCGACAGGTATAAAAAATATAACGGACAGGAAGGGAACTCCCCTACATCAGAGATGTCGAAGGAATCCTATCCAACTTCCGGTTCAACATTACCTAACATGGAAGATATTAACCGCGATAATACATTGAGTGAAACGGAGAGTTATTATCAGTACAAAGTCAGCATGAGGCCTGAAGATCTCAAAGTAGGATCAAATTATATCGTCGATGAAATTGAATATACAGCCAAAACGGACACTGGCGGATCTAAAGTGAAATGGTATCAGTTCAAAATCCCAATCACCGATTATCAGAAGGTTGTTGGTCCGATAAAAGACTTTAAATCAATACGTTTCATGAGGATGTTCCTCAGGGATTTCAGCGAACCTGTTATTATGCGATTTGCGAACCTTGATCTTGTGAGGGCTGAATGGAGGAAATACAATATTTCATTTATGGAAGGTGGCGAAAGGGTAACAGTGCCTGAAGCCACTGATGGTACATTTGAAATAAGTTCGGTAAGTATTGAGGAGAATTCGGGAAAAGAACCTGTTAATTATGTTTTACCACCCGGATTTGACAGAATAACCGACCCACAGAACCCACAGTTGAGGCAGCTCAACGAACAATCCATGGTGCTTAAGGTTCAGAATCTTGAGGATGGGGATGCCCGTGCTGCTTTCAGGAATGTCAACCTCGATATCAGACAGTATCGCAGGTTACGAATGGAGGTCCATGCTGAAGCCATGATAGGACATCCATTACAGAATGGTGAATTGACAGCATTTATCAGAATCGGATCGGATTATAAGGGTAATTTTTATGAATACGAGATTCCTTTAAAACTTACTCCGCCAGGTCGTTATGATAATAATTCAGATGGGAAAAGAGAAGAAGTGTGGCCGGTGGAAAATAGCTTTGATATAGATCTGTCTGTTTTACAGGATGCTAAACAGGAACGCAACAGGCAAATGCAGGAACCCGGATCATCATTAAGCGTCTCGGATGTCTTTGTTTATCCGCATGGAGGCGCACGGGTTTCAGTTTCCGGGAACCCTAATCTGAGTAATGTGAGAGTCATTATGATAGGGGTGAGGAATCCTATTAAAACCAGAAATCAGGCTGCTGACGACGGGAATCCCAAATATAGCGAGGTGTGGATCAATGAACTGCGACTCAGCGATTTTATTGAAAACGGAGGGTGGGCTGCCAATGCTCATTTACAGGCCCGTCTTGCTGATTTGGGTACAATCGATATAGTCGGACAAGCCAATACTCCAGGATGGGGAAGTATCGAGAAAAAGGTGAATGAACGAAGCAAGGAGCAAATCATGAAGTATGATATTTCATCCAGCGTAGAATTGGGAAAATTTTTCCCTGAAAAGATTGGTGTCAGGTTTCCGGTATACGTCGGTTATTCAGAAACCAGAATTAAGCCTCAATATAATCCGCTCGATCCTGATATTCTTTTGCAGGATGCGTTAGATGGAGCTAAAAATCAAACCGTAAGAGATTCTATAAGGGCTATTTCGGAGGATTTTGCAAGAAGGAAGACTATTACGGTAAGCAATGCCGGTATAACAAAACGGGGTGAAAAACCCCATGCCTGGGACCTTGCAAACTTCACTGTAAACTATACATACAACGAGATTTACAGAAGCAATACCAAAACCGAAATTGATCTTGAGAAGAATTACAGGGGTGGTATTAATTATGATTTCGAAGCACAACCTGCTAATGTAATGCCCTTTAAAAATGTGAAATTTTTAAATTCCCCGGTTTTAAGGCTTATTAAAGATTTTAATTTTTATGTTTTTCCAAAAAATTTATCATTCCGGACCGATCTGAACCGGGTTTATAATGAATTAAAAACAAGAAATATAAACAACCCATACCTTAGGGTTACCCCATCCTTCAAAAAGGATTTTGAATGGAGCAGGATTTATGATTTCAAATATGATGTTACCCGGCAGTTGAAATTTGATTTTACCGCTACAAACCTTGCCCGGATAGATGAACCATTCGGAGGTGTTGACAAAAAGAGGTACAGCAACAGTTATGAGAACTGGCGTGATTCGGTAATGGTTAATCTGAGGAATTTCGGCAGGACGACTACCTATAATCATTTTATTAATATTACCTATACAATTCCTGTAAATAAGCTTCCTCTGCTTTCGTGGGTAAATGCCAATGCCCGTTATAGTGCGGATTATACCTGGCTTGCAGGCCCGCTTTTCCCTGACAGCTTGAACATCAATCTGGGGAACTCAATTAAGAATCATAATGAGCTGACATTAACTGCAATGGCAAACATGTCAACACTCTACAGCAAATCGAAATTCCTTAAAAGCATTGAGGATAATACACGTCCCGATGCGGCGCAGAGAGTGAAGGTTGAATTAAAAACCGTTACGTATGCGAAGGATAATGTAAACTTTAAAGCGAATGTTATTAAGGCAATTTATCATAACCTTAATACAAAGGATGTAAAAGTTAAGATTGTTGGTAAGAGTGGTGAAGAAGTGAAAGGTAATATAAAAATTGTCGATGAGAACAGGGTCAATTTTACAGCTGCTGAGCAGGCTGACGGTGCACGGGTGTTAGTTGAGGGTAAGGTTAAGAAAAACAGGAATCCGCTTACTGTTACAGGTGAATATCTGATAAGGGCCTTGATGGGAGTGAGGTCGGTAAGTCTGACCTATACATCCGCCCAGGGACAATTCCTTCCCGGATATACACCCGGAACAAAATACCTTGGGATGTCAAACTCTAATGCCATCCTTGCCCCCGGATGGCCGTTTATTCTCGGATACAGCGATAAAAACTTCTTTGATAGAGCAGTCACAAATGGTTGGATTTCAACAGATACTTTGCTCAATACCCCTGCATTATACAATAATAAACTCGACATTTCTGTCCAAAGTCTTATAGAACCATTTCCTGGTTTGAGAATTGATATCAATGCTGACAGAAGATATTTAGAGGCCGTAAGTTCATATTATGTTGCCGATAATAATGGAAATTTCCCCGACAGTACTCGTAACCGCATTATTTCCGGTAACTTCTCCATCTCCGTTATTTCATGGGGAACTGCCTTCGAAAAGATATCGAAGAAAAATGATTACGTATCTCCTACATTTGAAGCTTTTAAGAATAATGCCATTATTATATCGGGAAGGAGAGCCGCGGAAAGACAGAAGATAGATCCGGGTTATGACCCTAATACTGATCCGCTAACCGGTAACCCGGTAGATGGCCCATTTAAAAGCGGATACGGGAACACCTCCAGAGAGGTTTTAATACCGGCATTTATTGCTGCTTATACAAAATCAAATCCCAAAAAAGTGGGACTTGAAACTTTCCCCGGGGTTTTAAGAATGATGCCAAACTGGCGAATAAACTTTGATGGCTTATCGAAGTTCGAATTTATACAAAGAATATTCAAATCTGTGAACCTGATGCATCAGTACAGAAGCACTTATCAGATCGGTTCATTTACTACAAACATGAGTTATGAGGTCGATGGCGGTGGAATAAACAGGATAAGGGACCTTCAGAACAATTATATCCAGCAATATGAAATAAATGTTGTGTCCATCAATGAACAATTCAGTCCCCTGATAAATATAGACCTGAACTGGAAAAACAGCCTTACAACGAGATTCGAATGGAAAAAATCACGCACTGTTTCACTTAATCTGACCAGTAATCAGATAGCTGATGCAAGAATTAATGAACTTATATTCGGTGCGGGATACAGGTTTGATAATGTCCAGATAATTCTCAAAACAAGAGGCGGACAGAAAGCATTGAAAAGTGATCTGAATTTAAGACTTGATTTTTCGGTTCGCGATAATAAAACACTTGCAAGAAAGCTGGTAGAGAATGTTAACCAGCCGGTTGTAGGGCAGAAGGTATTTACTATTGGAACCACTGCTGATTATGTTCTGAGCGACAGGTTTAATCTTCAGATCTTCGCTGATCATAGTATGAATAATCCGTTTGTTGCCAATACTTTTCCAACATCGAACACTAACTTCGGATTCAGTGTTAAGTTTACACTTGTTCAATAGAGTGAAGTTAAGTCTATGCAATTCAAAAAAAGAGATTTATCACCTTATATAAACAAAAAAATTTTTATTTTTGGCTGGATTAACAGAAGACAGGGAAATATTCTAATTATTATCTAAAACCATCTCAGATATGAACGTTCCGGTAAATTTATTGTACACCAAAGACCATGAATGGCTTCGCGTTGAAGGAAACATGGGTTATGTCGGTGTTACTGATTTTGCACAGGGAGAGTTAGGTGACATCGTTTTCATTGAAGTTGAAACTGTAGGTGAGTCACTTAACAAAAAGGAAGTATTTGGTACCATCGAAGCAGTTAAAACAGTATCAGACATGTTTATGCCTGTAAGCGGAGAGGTCCTTGAAGTGAATCCTGCACTTGAAGAGTCGCCTGCTGTTGTTAATAAGGACCCTTACGGCAAGGGATGGATGGTTAAGATTAAGATCACTAATCCTTCTGAAGTCAACGATCTTCTGACATCTGAAAAATATACAGCTTTGTTATAGAGTCTTTTTTACTTCAAATTCCTGGTAGCCTTCAACTATATCACCAATTTTTATGTCGTTGAAGTTATGAATATTAAGTCCGCATTCATACCCTCCTACAACTTCTTTCACATCATCCTTAAAGCGTTTGAGTGATCCAAGTTCACCTGTATAAATCACGATACCATCGCGGATTATCCTTACCCTGGTATTCCTCGTAATTTTGCCCTCTTTGACATAACAACCAGCTACTGTTCCGACTTTTGTGACTTTAAATACTTCGCGGATTTCAAGTGTTGCTACAATCTCCTCTTTAACTTCCGGCATGAGCATACCTTCCATTGCTGATCTTATCTCTTCTATGGCATTGTAGATGATGGAATAAAGGCGTACATCAATCTCCTCTTTTTCAGCAAGTTTACGTGCACTTAAAGAAGGTCGTACCTGAAACCCTACTATAATAGCGTTCGATGCTGCTGCAAGCAGAACATCCGATTCCGAAATCTGTCCTACAGCCTTATGAATGACGTTAAGCTGGATCTCAGGAGTTGAGAGTTTAATAAGCGAATCGCTTAAAGCTTCCACGGAACCGTCAACATCACCTTTTACTATAATGTTAAGCTCCTGGAAGTTACCGATAGCTATTCTTCGGCCAATTTCATCAAGAGTAATATGTTTCTGAGTACGGAGACCCTGTTCCCTCTGTAGTTGAGCCCTCTTTGTTGCTATATCTTTTGCTTCACGGTCGCTCTCCATCACGTTAAATTTATCACCAGCCTGCGGTGCGCCGTTTAATCCCAGTATAAGTGTAGGAGTAGCAGGACCAACCACTTCAACCTTGTTTCCTCTTTCGTTGTACATGGCTTTTATATGTCCAAAGCAGCTGCCAGCAAGCATAATATCACCTATTCTGAGTGTTCCGGCTTTAACCAGGACAGTTGCTGTAAATCCTTTTCCCTTATCGAGAGATGATTCAATAACTGTTCCGATAGCCGGTTTGTCAGGATTTGCCTTAAGATCGAGCATCTCAGCTTCAAGAAGGATCTTGTCGAGAAGAAGGTCAATATTGAGTCCGCTTTTAGCCGAAATCTCCTGCGATTGATACTTGCCTCCCCAGTCTTCAACCAGGTAATTCATAGTTGCCAGAGCCTCTTTGATCTTATCGGGATTTGAAGTCGGTTTATCAATTTTGTTGATAGCGAATATAATCGGGACACCTGCTGCTGAGGCATGATTAATAGCTTCTTTGGTCTGAGGCATAACACCATCATCAGCTGCAACTACAATAATTGCTATGTCAGTTATTTGAGCACCTCTTGCACGCATGGCTGTAAAAGCCTCATGCCCAGGCGTATCCAGGAAAGTTATCTGGCGTCCGTCTTCAAGGATAACTCCATATGCACCGATATGCTGAGTAATACCTCCGGCTTCACCTGCAATCACATTTGTATTCCGGATATAGTCGAGCAATTTTGTTTTCCCATGGTCAACATGTCCCATTACAGTAACAATCGGAGGCCTTGGTTTAAGATCTTCCTCTTCATCTTCAACTTCCCTTACTGCTTCCTGCAATTCCGCACTGACAAATTCCATAGTGAAACCAAATTCATCAGCAAGAATTGCCATTGTTTCAGCATCGAGACGCTGGTTAATGGAGACAAAAAGTCCAAGATTCATGCATGTGGAAATGATATCAGTAACGGGAATGCTCATCATCGAAGCAAGTTCATTAACTGAAACGAATTCCGTTACTTTAAGAATATTTTTATCCTGTTCTATCTTATCAACTACCTCTTTATGTTTTTGGCTGATAGCCTCTCTTTTATCTCTTCGGTACCTCGAGCCCTTTGATTTCCCTTTTGTAGTGAGCCTGGCAAGGGTCTCTTTAATCTGTTTCTGAACTTCTTCTTCATTCACCTCAGCCCTGACAGGTCTTTTTTTAATGACTTTCTTGGCGCCGGGCTTTTCCTTTTTATCGGTAGATATAGGTTTGACGACAGGTGTTCCCTCTTTTTCTTTCAGTATTCTCTTTCTTCTCTTTTTTCTCCGGAAATCGGATTCCCCGCTTACCCTTACAGGTTGAAACGGAGTAGTTTTCTTTTTCTCTTCTACAGGCAAATCTATTCTTCCGACAACTCTTGGTCCAACAAGCTTTTTAAAATCTGTCTTATAAAGAGCGATAATATCCTCTTCCTGTTCAGGGATGAACA
The DNA here is from genome assembly GCA_026391475.1 of Bacteroidia bacterium. Lineage (GTDB taxonomy): Bacteria > Bacteroidota > Bacteroidia > Bacteroidales > VadinHA17 > LD21. The sequence continues at coordinate 32,817 of JAPLED010000087.1, forward strand.
CTTCATCAATTATTTCTTCAACAAAAAGCTCTTCAATCAAAGGTTCGGGGATAGTTTCTTCGATAATTTCCGGTTCTTTCTTTCCGGCCGCTTTCGTTTCTTCCGGTTTAGGAATATCTATTTCTTTACTTTTCTGTTTCGCTGTATCTTTAGGTTTCTCTTTCTGTTCCTCTTTTTTTACAGGTTTGGTGTCTTTGGCAACTGTATCGAGATCAATTTTCCCGACAATTTGAAGATCAATATTTGTTTTAGGTTCTTTTTCTTTAACGGGAACTGTGGTAACAGGCGTTTCCTTTTCGGTGGCAGGCTTTTTCTTATCAGGTTTTTCAGCTTCAACCGGGGTTACCGAAACCTTCTGCCCTGGTTCTTCTTTGGGTAGCGCTGCCTTTTCAACCTTTGGTTTTAATGTCTTTTCAAGGTCAATTTTGCCAACAAGTTTTATATCAGGCTTTTTGATTTCGGTCTTGATATCCACAGTTGTCTTAACTCCCGAAGAATCTTTGACCAGGACATCTTCATCCCTGTCAGCATCATCAGATTCAATTTTCTCTGAAAAATCATCAATGGAAACAGATTCCTTTTTCCTGTGGAGATCTTTAAGGATAAGTTTTTCAGATTCTTTTTTAACGCTGATGTCTGTGCTATATTCTTTTATAAGCAGAATATATGCTTCATGCGGAAGTTTTGTATTTGGGTTGGGATCAAGGTCGAACCCTTTCTTGTGCAGAAATTCCACAATAGTGGAAATTCCTACATTGAATTCGCGGGCTGCTTTGCTTAATCTTGTAACCTTAATATCCTCTGTCATAAATATGCCTTGCCTTTATTTAAACTTCAAAAACAATCTGTTTGTGAATAGCTTATATTAGTATTTTATTCAAATTCGGCTCTGAGGATATTAACAACCTCTTTAACAGTTTCCTCTTCAAGATCAGTCCTTTTAACAAGGTCGCTGATTGAAAGGTTTAAAACGCTTCTTGCAGTATCGCAACCAATAGCTTTGAGCTCTTCGATTATCCAATCTTCAATTTCATCACCAAATTCCTCAAGATTAACATCTTCCTCATCTTCTCCACCCGGTTCCCTGTAAACATCAATCTCATAGCCGGTAAGCTGGCTTGCAAGCTTAATATTAAGACCTCCCTTACCAATAGCAAGAGATACTTCATTCGGTTTCAGATAAATTTGTGCCCTTTTTGTCTCTTCAACAAGTTTGATAGAGGTTATCTTTGCCGGACTGAGTGCCCTTTGGATGAAGAGTTGATTGTTGGAAGTAAAGTTGATCACATCGATATTTTCATTACGCAATTCCCTTACGATCCCGTGTATCCTTGAACCTTTCATTCCAACACATGCACCAACAGGATCAATTCTCTCGTCGTACGACTCAACAGCAACCTTGGCACGCTCCCCCGGAACCCTTACGATCTTTTTAATGGTAATCAGCCCATCAAAAATTTCAGGGACTTCCAGTTCAAATAATCTTTCAAGGAATACCGGCGATGTACGGCTGAGAATAATGAACGGTGTATTGTTTCTCATTTCAACCTTGATCACCACTGCCCTTATTGAATCTCCTTTACGGAAATGGTCGGAGGGTATCTGTTCGCTTTTGGGCAGAATAAGTTCATTACCATCATCATCCAGAACAAGGATCTCTCTCTTCCATACCTGGTAAACTTCGCCGGTAACTATTTCGCCGATCCTGTCTTTATACTTGATGTATATATTATTTTTCTCAAGATCGAGTATCCGTGCGGTAAGATTTTGCCTTAACGATAATATTGCTCTTCTTCCGAAGTCAAGAAATTTGACCTCATCAGAAACCTCTTCGCCAACTTCATAATCTTCATCTATCTCCTTGGCCTTTGAAAGAGGTATCTGCATAACAGGATCGGTTAACTCCTTATCATCAACAACAACCCTGTTTCTCCATATTTCAAAGTCACCCTTATCGATATTGACGATAATGTCAAAATTATCAGCTGAACCGTACTTCTTTGCGAGCATGCTTCTGAATACATCTTCAAGAACGCTCATCATGGTAGGGCGGTCAATATTTTTCAGCTCCTTAAATTCCGAAAAAGTGTCGATTAAATTAACATTTTCCATCTGGTGTAAGCCTCTTATTATTACTTAATTGTTAAAATAACTCTTGTCGATTTTATCTGGTCAAAATTGAAAGAGAGAACTTTAAATTCGGTCTCAAGTTCAAATCCGCCTTCTGTAACATTTTTAAGTTTTCCGGCTAACTTAGAACCTTCATTGTCAATTACTTCTACTTTTTTGCCTTCATTTTTTAAATACTGTTTAATAACTGCAAAAGGCAAATCAAGACCGGGCGACGATACCTGTAACTCAAAATCCTCCTTATCTCGGTCGAGACTCTTTTCAATATGTCTGTGTATAGCTGCACATTCATCAATTGTAATACCCTCATTTTTATCGGCCAGCACAGTGATCCTGTTCGAGCTGCTTACTTTTACAGCCACAAGAAAGAGTCCGGTTCCCTTTATGAACTCTTCAACTAATCCCTGTATTGACTGTTTTTCTACCATTTTCTAAAAACCGATAACAAAATAGGGGACTCTGGTCCCCTAGGTCTCAAACACCCCTCAATTCGGTTGCAAAGGTACATATTTATATTAAATCACCAAAAATATTAACATTAATATTGAAGTATTGTGCTTGTGGTTCAAAGATGTAGCTTGGAAATCAGCAAACATTTCGATATTTGCGATTGACTTTAAACTTCCGGTTAATAAAACAACATTTATCAGGTTCACTGTGAAACAGGCAGATATATATGACAATAATGACAGGTTAATACTTGAAAATTGTACGTTATGCCCAAGGGAGTGTCGTGTTAACAGGTTCAGAGAAGAAGCTGGATATTGCGGTATGGATGCAGGTTTGAATATCGCATCGGTATGTATCCACAGGGGAGAGGAGCCTTTCATAAGCGGGATAAGTGGTATCTGTAATATTTTTTTTGCTGGTTGTAATCTGCATTGCATTTATTGTCAGAATCACGAAATAAGCCGGCCTGGATCGGTAATACGGAATACGGAAATGGACATGTACACAGTGTTGGATCGTATAGAAGAATTACTTTCAAAAGGTATTACAGCTGTTGGTTTTGTATCTCCTTCTCATGTTGCACCGCAGGTAAAGGCAATAATAAAAGGGATGAATTCGCGTGGGTTGAAACCAATAACAGTATATAATACAAATAGTTATGATAAGATTGAAACCATCCGCAGTCTCTACGGATTAATTGATGTGTATCTGCCCGATTATAAATATGTTACCTCTGAAATTGCAACAGAGTATTCCGATGCTTTTGATTACCCGGCAGTTGCCTTAAAAGCCATTAAAGAAATGTACTATCAGAAAGGATCAACTCTGAGGGTTAATGAAAATGGTTTGGCAGAAAATGGAATGCTGATCAGGCATCTTGTTTTACCCGGTCATGTGGAAGAGAGTAAAAATGTTTTAAGGACAATAGCTGAAGAGTTGTCGTCAGGTGTTCATCTTTCGCTCATGTCACAATACCAACCCACATCAGTAGTGAGAAATCATCCTGTCCTAAACCGTTCGCTTTACAAAGCAGAATATGAGGCTGTTGTTGAAGCAATGGAAGATCTCGGATTCAGAAATGGCTGGGTTCAGGATATGGATAGCAATCAGAACTACCAGCCCGATTTCAGAAAGGAACATCCGTTTGAAGAATAGATTACATAAACTTCTCCCTCTTCTGAAGGTTGTATAAAGCTGCCAGAAGGAACACGATTGTTCCGGTAATCAGAACTATCCTGTTTTTAAGAGTAATGATTGCCCATGTTGTCTCATTTACATCACGTGGCAGGTTGAATGGGTTAAGGAACACGTTCCACTGGCTCTTACTCAATGGCGTACTAAGTATAAGGAATATCAGCCCGAATATTATCATGACGACAGCTGTTCCATTTCCATTTCTGATAACAGTTGAAAGCATAAAAGCCATTACACCAAGAAAAATAACAGGTAGCATCACCTGCAACGTCATATTTACAGTGCGGAATCTGACAATAAACACAGAAGACAACAGTGTGAAAGCTAGCATGATGATGAAAGCAATTATAAATATCAGCACTATTCTTACGAGCCAGACTTTGTACCTATAGTTAGGTATTCCAAATAATATTTCAATAGTTCTGGCATCCTGATCATTCTGAACGCCAAAGACCGATGGATAAAAAACCAGAAGTATCCCTGAAAAGAGAAAAATTCCGTACATATCCTCCATCTTTGAAACGTCATTTGAGAACACATAAATTATTGAAAGTCCGACATAAAACAATATAGATCCGGTAAGAAACCAAATGAACTTATTTGCGAAGATAATTCGTAGATTATAAATGATCATCTTATAAATAATGATGATATAATTATGTAAGTTTGTGCCTTTCATTTTATTAATATTAAACTGTTTATTTTAAGAAGCAGTTCTGACTTTCTTCCTGAGAATCCACAAATAAGCATCCTCAAGATTTGGAGTCACACTGACTGCGTCCTGATGTGGTTTATCTTCAGAAATACATCTTACTCTTACATTTTCTCCTTCGGACATGTGGTGTACCACTAAATGACTTTCAATAAAACTGGCGAAGTCTTTTACAGGAATATTGAATTGCCAGACATGCTCTTCTGCCTCATTTGTCATGTCAATTGGTTTGCCAAGATACATCAGAATTCCTTTGTTCAGGACAGCGACCTGGTAGCAGGAGCTTGAGATATCCTCAATAATATGTGTGGAGAAGATGACCACTCTGTTGCGGCTAAGCTCCACAAGAAGGTTTCTGAACCTGATCCTTTCCCGGGGATCAAGACCGGCAGTAGGCTCATCAACAACGAGTATACGTGGCAGATGAAGAAGTATTTGAGCTATACCCATTCTTTGTTTCATTCCTCCTGAGTAAGAGCTTATTTTATCATGTCTGCGGTCCTCCATATGAACAGCATTCAGGCAGTATGTAACTCTTTCTTCTCTTATTTTAGCATCAGTGATGTTTTTAAGAATAGCCTGATAATGAAGATAATCATGAGCTGTCATATTTTCATAGCTTCCAAACTCCTGAGGAAGGTATCCGATAAGTCCCTGAAGCTCTTCTCTCTTTTTTTGAGTGTCCATTCCATTTATCCATACCTTACCGTAGCTCTGTTCCAGGATGCCACAGATTATCCGCATAAGTGTCGTTTTACCTGCACCATTTGGCCCAAGAAGGCCAAACATACCGTTCCCGATATTCAGTGAGACACAACTTAAAGCTTTGAAAGGCTTTTTCTTTCTGCCTATCAATGGTATTGCTGCAACTATTTTATAGAAATTCTTACGGATATTTTTAAACCTGCCTTCGAGACGATAGATATCTATATTCTCTGAACTCATTTTAATTCCTGTTCTGTATATAATAAGGCCGAAAAACCATAAGACTCCAAGTATAAGTACTATCGCAATGTTATGCCACCTTATCTGAAAGAGATAAATATTACCCAGTGGTATGATCCAGAATATCAGTGCATCAAGTATTCTTACAATCCCGGAATATATTTTCTTTTTTTCTGATGATGCAAAATTTGTCAGTAATTTTTTGAAAGGGATCCAGATGCCCAGAAGGGAAAACCATATACAGATACTGAATATAAAAATCCAGAAACCGCTTTTCAGATAAAAATATGTAAAATAGATAACAAACCCGATCAATGGTATTTGCCAGGTCAGATGGTTCATATCTCTCCATGATGAAAAGTCCTTTTCAAGCCCAAGCCTTTCCCTTATTCTTAAGCCAGCTTTCCATTCCCGTGTAAGACGACTGCCTCTGTCATATATTTTGACAAGGCTCTGAACATAAATATTAATAGGTTCATCAGAAGAGATTACAGTCTCTCTTGCTTTTCTAAGTGTGTTGATAAAAAACCATGTGGCTGCCGGTACAATGATTAATGAGAGTATTGTTGTTATCAATTTCCAGAGGAATTGATCAATATAGGTATATATCACAAGTATAAGTAAAGCTAATACGATGAATTGAATAACTTTTATTTTCAAGTTAAGTGAGTAGATCCATTGAAGTGAGTTTTCGAGGCCTGAGTAGAAAGTAGGAATAAAGATAAGTGTCAGCATTGTACTAAGAGTCAAACCTCCGATGACAGTAATTGCAAAAGCAGCACCAATGGTAGCAACAAATTCAGATTTTCCCATAGCCAGTGGAAAGAGGGCAATCACAGTTGTTGAGGCAGTGATCAGGATAGGTCTAACCCGCGCTATTCCTGCAGTCATTAAAGCGCGTGAACGTCTGTTGCCTCTCTTCCTTAAAATATTGGTATAATCAATAAGGAGAATTCCATTGTTTACCACCACACCGAGAAGTATTAGGAATCCGATCAGAGTATTGGCATTTAGAAGAGAATTGTTTGTTAGAATAAGCGCAATAAGTGAACCTAATGCGGCAAGTGGTATGCTGAACATCAGGACCACCGGGGTGGAAAGTGATTCAAAAACTGAAGCAAGGATCATATAGATAAGGAGGAATGCCATCCCGATAAGGTAATAGAAATCTTTCAGCGGGTCCTCCTCATGAACGACTTCGACTGCTATTCCTGAAGGTATATTGATATCTGAAACAATCGATTCTATTTCTGTTCTTGCACCTTCCAGCAGATCTTTGGAGCTAGTTATATCTGAATTAAAACTATATGTAACTGTAATTTTTTTCTCACGGTTTTCCCTGTGTATGTTCCCCATACCAGATGAAAATACAACATTTGATAATTCCTGCATTTCCATTAAATTGGAATTGCTACTTGTCACTTCGAGATGTTTAAGGTCATCGATTGTCTTGTTCGTATTTACCTTGATCTGACCTGATTCATCTGTATATTTCAGAGTGATATCATAGCTTTCGGTCCCCTGTAAAAAAGTTGCACCTGAGGAATATTCTCTCCCAAAAGTGGAAAGTGCTGAGGAAATATTATTCAGGGTGAAATTATTACGTCCGATATAATCCATATCAAACTTTAAATGTACTTCAGGTGTATTATCCTGAACATTAACATTCACACTACTAATTGTTGACAGATCCTGAATAGCTGCCTTAATATCATCTGAAAGGTTTTTCATCTGTTCGAAATTCTGTCCTTTTATGATAACACTTTCGCTTGTTGTTCCCATACCCAGAAGGTTCATAAAGTTTGCCCCGGGATTTACCGCTCCTCCTCCTCCTCCTCCTGAGCCGGAATAACCCCCACCTGAAGAAATCTCATTCATGGTGATTTCTCCTGTCCTCATGTTTCTTACTTTTTCAAGAATGTCATTTTTAATTTCCGGAAGAGTCCTTTTGCTTGACTTATCCCATTTTTTAGCAAGATTTACAGTTAATGTTGCTTTTGCTTCCTCGATTCTGCTCACGATATCTTCTTTTTCCGGTACTCCACTAAGTCTTTGTTCAATTTGGGTAACGAATGCATCTGTTTTTTCAAGTGTCGATCCGGAAGGCATTGTAACTGAAAGTCTGAAACTCGGAGTCTCAACTTCCTTTGTTGAACTGATACTTAAGGTCAGGCTGATAAGAAGTGCAGCGAAGAACACAACGAGTGTGCCTATTATAGTACCTGCCGGGTTCCTCATACTGGCTTTGAGGGTAAGATAATAGGCCTGAATAAGCCGGTTATGTATCGAAAGCTTTTTAAAGATTCCTAAATCGGATCCCTTCGCTAATTTAAGAATAAAATGCGTTGCCATAGGGATAAAAAGAAGAGCAACGACCAATGAAATGACCAGGGTTGAGATTATAGAAACGCCAATATTCTTACCGATAATTTTGATCATGAAGTTGTCCGAGAAAATAAAGGGCAGGAAAACGGTTATAGTCGTAAGAGTTGCTGCAAAGATTGATCTCCATACCTCACTGGTTCCCTGCTTAACAGCAGTATCAATATCCTTTCCCTGACTTACAAGCCGGTAAATATTCTCAAGGACAACCACCGAATTGTCGACAAGCATACCAATGGCAAGAGCCATTCCAACAAGTGTAAGGCTGTTTATTGAGATATTATATGCATAGAAAAAGTTAAAGGCTGCATAAACCGAGATAGGAATTGAAAGTGCAATTATAAAAACCAACCGGATATTACGTAAAAAGAACCACAATATAAGTACTGCAAGTATTCCTCCGATGACAGCCAGATGAATTATCTCGTTTAAGTTGTTCTCCATGATTTCGGCATTATTGTTCTGGACAACTATTTCCACGCCTTCAGATTTCAGATTGTCGTTCAGCGTTTTAACCACATTAAGGGTTTTGTGGGAAAGGTCGATCAGGTTAGCCTGATTATCATTTATAAGTGTAACTGTCACTGCATCGAGCCCATTGACCCGGCTATAGGAAGTTTGCTCTTTGACTCCAAAAATAATATCGGCAATGTCTTTCAGAGTCACAGACCCGTTTTGTTTTACAATAATATTTCCAATTTCGTTAACGTCAGTATATTCAGATGTCACATTAACAAAAAGTTTATTGGTTCCTTCCTTCACCGATCCGACAAAGGTTTTATCCTTACCATTGTTGTTCAGAAGGTTTGTGACCTGTGCCATGGAAATCCCATATGCTTTGCAGGCTTTTTCATTAAGTCTGACCTCAATAGATTTTGCCTGACCACCGTACACCTGAACACCTGCTATACCAGTAATATTTTCAAGTTCAGGTGATATTTCCTTATCCGTTATGTTACGGATCCTGTCTATTCCTCCTTCACCTCTGATCTGTAATTCCATGAACTGGCTTGCAATCTGTGTGATATCAATTTTTACAACAGTAATTCTGAACTCAGCAGGCAACGTTGTTTTCACCAGGTTTATCTTTTCCTGCAGCTTCAGATTTGCATATTTCATATTGGCATTCTGATTGTAATAAAGGATTATCGTCCCGGAACGGGAAGTAATGTTTGATTCAATCTTTTCAATGCCTTCAAGAGTACCAATAGCACCTTCCAGGGGAATTATTGCCTGGTTTTCAATATAATTAGGATCTAACTCAAGAGGAGTAGAAACCTGAACAATGAGAGTCGGAAGTTGAGAATTAGGAAAAAGTTCAATCGGGAGTCTCTTATAGGAAATATAACCAAGCATTGTAAGCCCGATAAAGACCATACAGATCAGCACCTTTCTCTTTATAATGAAATTCATTTTATTAATTGGTCTTAGTCATCATAAGTAAACTATTCATTCACTGGCTTTTTCCTGGTGATTTTGTCACTGAAGGAATCAAAAACCCAATAAACACATGGTATCACTATCAAGGTGAGGATAGTTGACGTAACCAGTCCTCCAATCACCGCAAGCGCCATCGGAGATCTGAGTGATGCACTTTCGCCGATGCCGATTGTAAGTGGAATAAGCGCAAATATTGTTGTAAGACTTGTCATTAAAATAGGTCTGATTCTCTGTGATCCTGCAGTAATTATTGAGTCTTTTTTGTTTAATCCGGTCCGGCGTAATTGGTTTATACGATCAATAAGAATAATTGCATTACTCACAGCAATCCCTCCAAGCATAATGATGCCAATGTATGCCATCATATTGAGGGTTTTTCCCAACAGGAAAAATGTCAGAATGGTACCGACTGCAGCAAGAGGTATTGTTAATAAAATAACAAAAGGTTGAATTATTGATTCAAATTCAGCTGCCAGAACCATAAATACCAGGATAATTGACAGAATCAGTGCAAATGTCAGGTTAGACATTGATTCTTTTCTCATTAGCTCTTCACCTGTTATTTGAATCCTGTAGTTAGCTGGCAATGGAACTGATTTCAGCGATTCTCTAGCATCTTTTACGATCTTGTCAAAGGGTTTGGATTTATTAACCATAGCATATATATAGCTTGTCCGGCTCTGATCTCGCCGGGTAATTTCCCTGGGGGATATAACTGTTTTGACAGTAGCTAACGAACTCAATGGTACCTTTACCGATCCTGCTGTAATCAGGAGATCTTCAAGTTGATGAAGTGAAAGATCTCCGAGCTTAATGGTTATGTCCTTCATCTCACCATCCTTTTCCATTGTGCCTGCAGTAGCGCCAGAGAGATAACTTTGTATCTGACTGATTACATTATTTACCGAAACATTATAATAACTAGTCTTAAACCTGTCAACAGCTACTTCAACTTCCGGAGTTCCCTGGTCAAGGGAAGTTGTAATATTATAAAGACCACTGTTATTCTGAAGCACTTCTTTTGATTCATTAATTATCTTTTCAATCTCGGTAAAGTCTTTCCCTTTTACCTCAACAACAAATGGGGCTTCGCTGGTTCCCAGAGAAGCTTGCAGCGCTGTTTCTTCCTGGGAAAAGCTTACATCAAGGTCAGGAATCGTCTTAAGGTATTTCTCAACAGTTCTGATAGCTTCTTCTGTCAGATATGCATATTCATTTTTCAGAAATACTTTAATGTTTGCAAAATTCTCATTTTTGGAAGTTGCAGATTGGGTGGTTGTATTTATATCCCCACCTGCCTGACTGTAAATCATCCTGATTTTGTCACCAAGAAGTTCATTGATAGTTCCTTCAATTTTTTGGATTGTACTTTGAGTACGTTCAAGATTTGTCCCTTCCGGAAGTTTCAATCCTACAGTAAATTCAGATGAAGATGATTTTGGCATATACTCACTTCCAAGTTTTGGTATGAGAAGTACGGTCAACCCCATAAATACAATAGACAGAATGATCACAATCAATCTCTTTTCGATGATTTTTGAAAGAAACTTTGGATACCATCTGAATTGCATTGGGCTGCTAAGTTGAACATTTTGTCCTTTCTTCTCACGAAAAAGAGTACTTACCAGCATTGGAATGACGAGCATTGCAACAAATAAAGATGAGATCAGAGCAAAAGCTACTGTCCAGGCCTGGTCTTTGAACATTTCACCGGAAGCTCCTCTTAGATACACTATAGGAAGGAAGACAACTATTGTTGTGATTGTAGAAGCCGTAATGGCTCCTCCGACCTGCCCGGTACCAATAATTGCTGCATCGCGCAATGACATTCCTTCATCTCTGTTTCTGGTAATATTTTCAAGGACAACAATTGCATCATCAACCAGCCTGCCGGCCCCGAGCGCCAGCCCTCCCAAAGTCATTATATTTAATGTCAGGTGATTGAAATACATTAGGTTGAATGTTGCTATTATGGAAATAGGTATGGCAACACTGACCACCATTGTGGTACCTATCCTTCGGAGGAAAACATATAAAACAATCATTGCAAGGAAAATTCCAATAAGCCCGGAATTCTTTACCTCTTTAATGGCATTGTCAATATATTTTCCCTGATCCTTTACAACTATGAATTCATATCCAGGGAGAGCTTTTGTAAGAGTGCCCAGAGCATCGTTAAGGTTGTTAACGGCGTCAACGGTATTATATTTGGGTTCTTTGTAAATTGACAGGCCTATGCAGCGTTCACCATTAAGTGTGATAATATTTTCAGGATCTTTATTTTTATATTTTATGGTTGCAACATCGCGAAGATAAATTGGAACTTTTTCTATTGAGGTAGCGGTCGTGCCCGAAGCTGCAGTCGTACCTGCCTGGGAGGACTGTTTGAATCCGACAACTATGTTCTCAAGATCTGTTAAATTTTCCAGGACACTTACACCTTTGACCACATATTTAAGACCCAGATCAACAATAGAACCTCCTGATACATTTTTGTTATAATTTGTTATCTGTGCAGCAATAGCGTCAGCGCTCAATCCGAAAGATTCAAGTATATATTTATTGGTTTCAATTACAACTTCGCTCTCTTCCTGACCAGTTAGTTTCACATCAGCTATGCCTTCAATTCTGACTAGTTCGTTTCGGATATAGTTTTCTGCAACTTTCCTTAATTCATCCATGTCAGTAATTTCCTTGTTCCTCAATCCCACAATCATAACGGGTGAAGCATTAGGATCGTATTGAGAAATATTAAACTCCTGGAGGTCCGAGTTCTGACTGAATGAGTTTAATGCCTTCTGCAAGTCGAGAAATGCCTCGTCCATATCTTTGTTCCAGCTATATTCGACTGTTATCAGTGCTGAACCGACCTGGGAGACTGAGGATACCTGGATGACATCACTCTGTCGCATGGAAAGCGATTCTATCTGATCAACATAATTTTTCTCGATTTCTTCCGGTGGTTTTTCCCCGGCAGTGAATTCAATATATATCTTCGGATTGTTCAGGTTTGGGAAGAGATCAGTTCCCAGTTTTCCTAGAGATATAACTCCAAGAAGAATAATGCCGAGTACCAACATTAGAACTGTAACCGGGTATTTTACAGCAAATTGGGCAATCCTGTTCATGATTTTTATTTAATAATTTTAACCTTTGACCTGGTGCTTAGTGTTTCAAAACCACCGATTACGACACGGTCATTCTTTAGCAAACCTCCTGTTACCTCAACATCAGTCAGATTTTCAAGACCAGTCCGGATTATCCGTTCAGAAGCCGTCCCGCCGCGTTCGATGACGAAGATCGTTTTGCCTCTTTGCCGTGAGAGGATTATACTTTTAGGTATTACAATAACAGAGTCTTTATGGTTTATTACAATATCAGCTTTGACATACATACCCGGCCTTAGAAGATAATTTGGATTATGGATCAGGATATTTCCCGGGAAAGTTCGTGTATCGGCATTTATCGCAGGGGATAGTTGCGTTATATTCCCGATTATGGTGTCCTTGGGAATAGTATAATTGGTTAACTTGACTGCCTGGCCAGGTTTTATTATTGAGATATATTTTTCAGGCAACTGTACATTCATATACATCATCTGGTAATCCATTATTTCGACAATAATTGAACCTGTATTTGCCCTGGTCCCCTGGGTATAATAAGGTAAATTAACTATGACCCCGTCGATAGGAGCAATAATCCTGGTCTTTGCCATCTGAAGCTTCGCGTTTTCCACAGCTGTTTTAGCATTCGCGTTATTAATACTTGCTGTTTTAATATCATTAAGCGTAACCCCTCCCTTTTCATATAATGATTGCTGTTTTGTGAGCTCACTCTCTGTGAGTTCGAGATTAAGCTGACTGGTTTCAAGTTTAAGAGAATTAACATATTCCTGATCCTCTAATCTGGCTATGAGATCGCCGGTTCTGACTTTATCATTCAGCTGCCATGCTTTTCCCGTATGTGGATTTTTTTCAAGAAAATAATTGGCTGTAATCTCCGATTTTACCAGAATCTCACCTATCGGATAAGCTGTTCCTGATGTGTTAACATATTCTTCAATTGACTTAAGAGTAACATCCTGCACAGAAACAGGAATTTCAACATCAGCATTAAGATTCTGATTCTGGTTCCTGCAGCTAATGGCCACGAAAACAGTTGCTAGTATTATGAATAAACTTTTTTTCATATATGATTTATTTTTAATATTTTAAGGTCTTAATCGGAATGACCGGTTGTTTCTTTTCAAAGTCGTAAAGTGCCTGTATTTTAAGATTCAGGAGTTCAAGCTTATAAGATATTAAAGAATTTGTGTAAGAAAGCTTGTTTTGCGAGAGCTGGTTCTGATAAATACTCAGATCCATACCTGTCAGGTCTCCGTTTTTATACTTTTCAAGATTTAAGTCGTAAGTTAGTTGTGCATTATTGACCGACTGACGTGCGATTTCTATCTGGTTTTGGAGATTATTAAGACTTCTGTAACTCTGTCTTATACTTAAAATTATATCGTTCTGTTCTACCCCGAGATCAATTTTGTTTGACTCAATTGATGCTTCAGTTGACTTTATTCTTGATTTTTTTTCTCCCCAATCCCAGAGTGGGATTTGAAAAGACAATGCGACATTTTCATTGTTTTTTGGATCTGTATAAATATCTTTAAGGTTTTTATTATTCCCGTTAATTCCAAAAGAAAGGCCAAGGTTTCCCTTGAATTCATTAAGCGCCTTAGTCTGAATAAGATCATCATATGATGTTTCAATAGCTATCTGTCTTTGCCTCAATTCCATCCTGTTTGCGAGCCCCTGATCAATAGCAAATGCTATATCGATCTTTACTGTTGTATCAACTGCTATGTTTGGTATTACAAGAATATCGTCATATAGGTTTATACCAACCATGTTCTTAAAGGCATCCTTGGAATTTTCAAAAGCCACCTGCTTGTTTTCATAATCCGACTTGGTTGTCGCAAGGTTCAACTCAGCCTGAAATATTTCTGACTGAGCTGAAATTCCTGCATTAACTTTATTCTTCGAGATTTCATAGCTTTTCTGCATATTCTGATAAGCCTGGTTTGAAATATCCAGGCTTTGTTGCTGCTGATAAACAGTGTAAAATGCCTGGGTAACACTCTTTTCCATAGACAGGAGCTGAATGGCATAGTTAATCTGAGCATTCTCAAGTGACAGTTTAAGTTCTTTAATGGTGAGCTTGGTCCTGTTATAGGTGAACAGAGGCTGATTAAGGTTAATAGAAAGATCATTATTAAATTTTATTCCTTCTTGAGTTGGGAATTGTTCATTTAAAATGGTATTGGTATAACTAAAATTGTCAGTCAGAGAAATAGTTGCATCTGTAGGTAGAATAGGCTGTTTAATTGTAAATGAACCTGAGCTCTGTAAACTCTTTGTAGTGTTAAAACCAGAATTAGTATAATACGCCCTGTTTTGAGAATAATTTAAAGGATTTACCAATAAAGAAAAATTTGATTTTAATGCAGCATTCTGAGCATTAAGATTTTCCTGGCTCCTTATAAGGTTAAGCCTTGTTTTTAATATAGTCGGACTATTTGATTCAGCTATAGTGAGAGCTTGTTCCATTGTAAGTCCTTTTTGTGCTGATACATTGTTAAAAATAAGGTTCACCAAGAGGAAGACTGACGGATAAATCCATTTAAATATTATGAATTTCTTTTTCATTGTAAAATGTATTATATCTAACTTTTAACTTTCTACTTTTTACTTTTCACTTCTGTCTCACCCATTTTATTGCGTCTCCAATCACAGCCCTTCCTGTTGAAAGATTTGAAAGAATAACTTTCGCTGTGTCGGCCGCAAGGTAATATGTACCCAGTTTGTTCCAGCCACTCTCGGCATTTATATAATCAAGAGATATATCTTCAATCCCGCCGTCATGAGAAATGCGGAAATGGAATTCTTTGTAAGGTTCAGAAAGCTGTCCTCTTCCACCTGTTCCCTGGCCTCCGGCCCTACCCGGTCCAGGTGCTCCTCCCGTTCCTCCGCCTCCTCCTGTTCTGCCACCTCCGGTTCTGGCCCCACCACCACCTCCGGTTCTGGCAGCTCCACCGCCCATTACCATCATCCTGTCGGTAGTTTTACCGACATAACAGAAAATATCATAATAACCTGGTATGTTTATAACAGTAGCCCATGTTACTGTTTTATCCCCGATGCCACTTTTGGTGTAGACTGCTGAGCGAATATATTTTCCAAAATATAATGATTGGACAGCAGGTTGCCAGTATGCGGGAATCCTCATAAGACTTATTTGTTGATAAGTACTTCCGTTTTTGTTTTGAATTCCAAGAAGTTTTTTCAATCTGTTCACAGTATTTTGTTTGCTGATTTTGAAACCTGGATCCTCATTATCAACTATTATTTCAGTTGAATCAGAAGAAGAAGGATCATATGAAATAATTTCTTCACCTGAGAATTCGCTGATAATACTTTTTGATTTAATTATTTTATCAATTGGTAATGTGATCTCACCGGGAATGTTTTTTGCAAAGAGAGTATTTATCATCATTGTTCTTGGCTGGGCATCGAGGACAATACCAACTCTTTTTGTCTCATCAGGTCCTAAGTAAACAATTTTCGAAATATCGGCAGCTTCCATACCACGCCCCTGGGAAGATATCTGCATCCTTCCGCCACCCCCTGCAAAACCGCCACCACCTCCGAAGCCGCCACCACCTCCTTCACCACGAGCGCCACCTCCGCTTCCACGTCCTCCTCCTGCACCACCGGTACGAAATGATACATTAAATAACCCACCTGCAGCTTCCGGATTGGATGCAATAAAAGTAACCTGATATCTTGATCTGTCGCCGATTACAATTTCGGTTGCCTCCAAATGTGCAAACAGGAATCCGGGTTGTTCCTTACCGTTGAACCAATCATACAGATAAGGATAAAATTCGAAACCGAACTTATTTTTAATATCATTATTGAAATTTTTAATGTCGACTCTTTTAAACCGATGATCATCAATATATTTGACAAACCAATCCTTAAATTCATCAATCCCTGCTTTTGACCTGATCAGGTTAAAAAAATTATCACCCTTGATGGTCAAAACAGTGTTCAAAGTATCGCCACCCGGATTTTTTGCAAGCATGTCTTTAAAACTCTGGTTTTTCAGGATGAGATTGGCAATGTCATTTTCAGTAAGATTGCCAGCCATTGCCTGCAAACCAGCTCTGCCGGGAGAATTAACTTTTTGAAGATGAGCTTCAAAAACAGCATTAATAACCGGATATTCTGAAGAGTAAAAATTATTCTTGAAAAAGTAAAAGCTTGGACCCAAAAGATACCTTGTCGGTTCATTTACAACAACCCCGTTCACAAACCTGAAATTCTCACCACTGATAAAAGTGCTCCTCATGAAATTATTGAAAATCCTGACATGTAGCTCTTTGTCTGTAATAACCTGTCCATTGCGTGTCATCCTTTTCTTCTGCTGTTGGAATTGCTTATAGAAACCGGCCTGGTTCAGCGTAGAAAGTCTTTCGGGAAGTAGAACCATTGATGGTTGCACTTCTGCCCGGGTTTGAGTGTTTTCCTTAGGGTAAGAATAAAATTGCACCGGTACCTCAATCAGACTAAGAGTTTCGAAAGGATATTTTGTTGAAAAGTTAGTTTCAAGATCTCTCATGAGACCCGAAATAAGTAAAGGTATAGTGTCTTTTATCGCTTCGAGGTCTTTTATATAATAATCGTTCCCGGGGAAATGATAGGAAATATATTCGACGGAATCAACCTTAATTTTGTTGGTCAGATAATTACCTATTGCAAGTGTCAGACCTGTCAGCGGAGATTTCGGTTTATATATATAGTATCCATTTTCTTTGCTCATTTTGCCCTGGGAAATAGCTACCAGATTATTCTCTGCTTTTACTTTAAGAGAATAATTAGTAAAATCAATCTTTATCTGAGCTGGATTGGATGGGTAGTAATTGAGGCCGGCAACAGGATACCAGTGAGTCTCAGGAGTAAGCAACACATAGTCCCTGGTAAGGAAGGCCTGCCGCTTATTCACATTAACCATTGCAATTCTATATGGATTCTCATTGATATTATCACTATAATTTGGATAACAAAATGATTCATTGATACTTCCTGAATACACAAACTCAATGTTATCACTCTTTCCGGGAGTAAGGATTTTTTCCGGGTTTATTTCGATTATATGATTTATTCTTTTGAATTTCAGATCTTTTCCACCGGAAGATATTTTTGTTACTGACAATGAAGGATTAAGGGAAAAGTAATATTGACTAATTGGTTCATTATTATCATTTAAAATTGTCAGAGCTGCGGTTGCCTCAAATGACTTTCCTTTATGAATAAATTCTATAGATGCATCAGTTACGGTAGCAAATTTTTTATTTTCAAACTCTTTGTTTGTTTTTATTACCAGTTTTTTATCAATAACCCCTTTTCTGTAAGTGGAGTAGGTATTTAAAGTACAGATTACCGATCCTCCCAGAAAAACGAACAAGAATATTATGGTCAGGATTCTATGAACTTTAGATTGTGGTAATCGTTTAAATAACAAAATTGTTGCCATGATCAGGGAAAGTCCTGAAAAAAGATAAATAAGTCTTTGATTGATTATAACACTTAAATTATCAAACCCGATTATGCCTGATTTGAAAACGGGAAGACCGAAAGCCAAATAGTCGAAAATCGATCCGGCTCTGAAGTATAGGTAGAAAATATCAAGGGCAGCATAACCGAGAAGAATAAGGAACGTTATTGCCTGGTTTTTTATTAATGACATCAGGGTGAAAGCCAGTCCCAGGCTGAAAATCAATGTCGGTATAGTTATGATGAAAAGATAATAGAAGTATGACATTATATTTACTGACATACTCTTTGAAATGATATTAATTACCAGACATATTGCAAGTATCAATAAGTTCAGGCTCAGGAACAGCCTGAGAATTCCCCATGATTTTCCAATAATATATTCAAAATTAGACATCGATCTGGTATAAAGTACTTCATTGGTATCCAGCTTCTTGTCACGTTTAAGAAAATCTGCAGCCAGGAAAATAACCACAATTGCCTGGGCAATATTAAGCAGGTAAAGATTAATAAGCGGGAGAGAGGAAGAGATAGATATTACTTCCCACCCCTCATTACCGACAGGAGAAAACATACCGATGTTCATTAACGTGAAAATAAACACTACACCAATTGAGAAAAGACGGAAAAACCAGCTTCGCCTGAGAGTCTTTGCCTCATACCGGGCAACTGTTCTGATATTTAACAAAGATGCCATTAGCGTTTTTTATCGTTAGTCAATTAAAGTTGTATGTAATTTATGCTCCATGTAATATACATAGGCATGCTCAATGTCAGGATCAATGCTGATTGCATTATAATCAGGGACATCATCCGACACAACCTGAACTTCCCAGCCTGTCTCATTGGGTATTGTAGAAATAACATTGTAAATTTCTTTTACCTTTTCATATTCATATGGGGTCAGATTAAGTTTGAATACATGGCCTTCAGCATGTTTAACCAGGTTCTCGGGAGAACCATAGTAAACTAATTCTCCCCTGTCAAGCAGGGCCATTCCCTGGCAGGTAGAAGAAATATCCCCAACAATATGAGTCGACAGAATAATAATTACATCATGCTGGCTTAGCTGGGAAAGTACATTTCTGAATTTAATCCTCTCGTCAGGATCCAGTCCTGTAGTGGGTTCATCGACAATTATAATCTTTGGATTACCAATGAGAGCCTGTGCAATACCCAGCCGGCGCTTCATGCCACCCGATAACTTGTTGGCCCGCCTGTCGCGCGCTTCAAGAAGCCCGACCTGATCAAGTAATCTGTCAACCTCTGCCATTCTTTCCTTTCTGTTTTTCAATCCGGCAAGAGACCCTGCATAATCCAGGAACTCCCAGGTCTTAAGGGCAGTAAAAAATCTGAAATCCTGGGGAAGATACCCAAGAATACTTCTTAGTTCTTTTCTGTGTTTTTGAATATCTTTGCCATTTACCATTACCAATCCTGATGTAGGTTTCATCAGGGTTACAAGTATGCGCATAAGACTTGATTTGCCTGCTCCGTTTGGACCCAGCAGACCAAACATACCGGTACCGAATTCAAGATTGATGTTCTTCAGGGCATGATTGCCATTTGGATATACTTGATTAAGATTCTGAATTTCAATTTTCATAAAAATTCATATTGATAATTCAATTATACGAAGAAAATAGAAAATATATAGACTATTTAATGAATCCAAATATTCCATTCATTTGAATATTTTAGTTTCTTTTTAACAGAAATCGGATTCGCTTACGAAGGGATGAATTGATATTGGAATAACTACATTGTAAAACTAATTCCTATTTTTGTAGATAAAAATTTCCAGGTGGTTTATCTGACAAATAAGCGAAAAATTATTAACGATCCGGTTTATGGATTTATCAGCATCCCGGGGGATTTTATTTTCGACCTCATTGAACATCCATGGTTTCAGAGGTTGAGGAATATAAAACAACTGGGATTGACGAGTTTTGTATATCCCGGGGCAAATCACAGCCGGTTTCAGCATGGTCTGGGAGCATTGCATCTGATGGATTCGGCTATAAGCACACTCAGAAGCAAGGGTGTTATTATTTCACCGGTAGAGGAAGAAGCCACCTTCATTGCAATTCTGTTGCATGATGCCGGTCATGGTCCCTTTTCGCATGCTCTTGAAAACGCGATAATTAACGGTATCACTCATGAAGATCTTTCTCTTCTTCTCATGAGAATGCTGAATGAGAAATATGGAGGGAAACTTGATCTTGCAATTGAAATCTTCAGGGGAATCTACCCCAGAAAATTTTTACATGAACTTATCTCTGGCCAGATAGATATGGACAGGTTGGATTATCTGCGAAGAGATAGCTTTTTTACAGGAGTTATTGAGGGAGCAGTCGGATCCGACAGGATAATCAGAATGCTTAATGTTGTGGACGATAGTCTAGTTGTAGATGAAAAGGGAATCTATTCACTAGAGAAATTCCTGATTGCACGGCGACTGATGTACTGGCAGGTTTACATGCATAAGACGGTCCTTTCATCCGAAAGCCTCCTTGTCAAAATACTTAAACGTGCGAAAGAACTTGCTAATGAAGGCGTTGATCTGTATGCCACACCTGCTCTCAGATTCTTTCTTTACAATAAAATAGGTCATGCCGACCTTACTGATGACGGTAACTTTACCCCCGGTCTGATTGCTGCAAATTTTACAAGACTTGATGATACAGATATCCTGGTTTCAGCCAAATTCTGGGCCGATCATTCCGATAAGGTTCTTTCAGATTTGTCAGGCAGGTTGTCACGAAGAGATCTCTTTGCTATTGAGTTACAGAATGACCCTTTTCCTGAAAACAGGGTTAAGGAACTCAGAACTCTGGCAGGAGATTTGATGAATGTGAGTCCGGAGCTTGAAGATTATTATGTTTTTACTAATAGTATCTCAAATCTGGCATATACACCGGAGGCTCCTGATGTGAAAATATTGCTCAAGAGTGGAAAAACATCTGATATTTCAACTGTTTCAGATATATTTGACCACAGGTTCCTGTCAGAAAGAATAACGAAATACTTCCTTTGCTATCCAAAAGAATGTCGATAACTTATAAATGAATATCATGGAATTTACTGCCGCAACAATAGCCGGATTTTTAAATGGCGAAATAGAAGGCAACCCCGACATTAAAGTCAATACCGTTGCCAAAATCGAGGAAGGCCAAAATGGAGCTCTGTCATTCCTGGCCAATCCGAAATATGAAAATTATTTATATACAACAAAATCATCTGTTGTTCTGGTTAACAAAAGTTTTGTGCCTTCAGCTAAGGTAGATGCCACCCTCATAAAAGTCGAAAATGCATATGAGGCATTTGCATCCCTTCTTCGTCTTGTTGATCAGTCCCGTCCAAGAAAGAAAGGAATTCACACTACCGCAATTATTGAGGCAACAGCTAAAATCGGTTCTGATGTTTACATCGGTCCATATGCCTATATCGGCGAAAATTCCGTTATCGGCGATGGATGCTCTGTTTATCCGCATGTTTTTATTGGCGACAACACGAAACTTGGGAAAAATTGTACGATTAATCCGGGAGTTAAGATTTATCATGATTGTCTTGTGGGTGAAGGTTGTATAATACATGCCGGAACGGTGATCGGAAGCGATGGATTCGGATTTGCTCCCCAATCGGAAAGCGAATACATAAAGATCCCTCAGTTGGGGAATGTTATCATTGAAGACCATGTTGAGATTGGAGCAAATGTTACAATTGATAGAGCAACAATGGGATCAACAATTATCCGTAAAGGTGTTAAATTGGATAACCTCATTCAGATCGGACATAATGTTGAGGTGGGAGAGAACACTGTTATGGCCGCACAGACAGGTATTGCAGGATCAACAAAAGTCGGAAAGAACTGTATGTTTGGAGGACAGGTTGGTATTGCCGGTCATATTAAAATTGCAAACGGAACAAAAATCGGAGCTCAGGCAGGAATCCTTGGAGAAATAAAAGAAGAAAACACGATCATTCTCGGTTCACCGGCAATCGATTATAAACAGTTTTTTAAATCTTCAGTGATTTTTAAAAAATTGCCGGAGCTAAAGATAAAAATTGATACACTGGAAAAAGAGATAGAGTCTCTGAAAAAGAAGTAGTTTTACATTACGGTCGAAACTGAATATGTTGTAATAAATTTAGTTATAGGACAATTTTTTGGATTGTTCGAAATATTTTTATTTTTTTTGTACCCGGAATCTTAATTTAATATTTAACACTGATGAGTGAAAAACAGAGGACACTTGCAAAGGAAATAAGCCTTACCGGGAAGGGGTTGCATACCGGAATTAGTGTAACAATAACATTTAAACCGGCTCCGGTAAATCACGGATATAAATTTTGCAGAGTGGACCTTCCGGGGAAACCTATAATTGATGCACTGGCTGAACATGTTACAGATACATCGCGGGGAACGACCCTGGTGCAGAACAATGCTTCTGTATCAACTATTGAACATGTTCTGGCCGCATTCCATGGTTTGCGTGTTGATAATGCCCTGATTGAGTTAGATGGAACTGAAGCACCGATAATGGGGGGCGGGTCATGGAAATTCGTTGAAGCAATTAAGGAAGCAGGTATCGTTGAGCAGAAAGAAGATAGAAATTACTTTGTTGTCAAACAAAAGATCACCTTCTCTGATGAAGAACATGGAGTGGACCTGATAGTTTATCCCGATGATCATTTCAGCGTAAATGTTCTTATCGATTATAATTCCAGGATACTGGGAAACCAGTATGCTATTCTTGATACAATTGATGATTTTGAAGAGAAGATATGCAGAAGCCGCACATTTGTATTTTTTCATGAACTGGAGCCCCTTTTTAATAAGGGACTTATAAAGGGCGGTGATCTTGATAACGCAATTGTCATACTCGAAAAAGAGGTTGAACAGTCTGAAATAGACCGTATTGCCAAACTCTTTAACCGTCCCGGCATCAGCACACATATCGCAGGGATACTTAATAATACCGAATTGCGTTACCCAAATGAGCCGGCACGCCATAAACTTCTCGACATTGTGGGTGACCTGGCACTGGTCGGTCATCCGATAAAAGGCAAAGTTGTGGCAACCCGCCCCGGCCATTTTGCCAATACACGGTTGGCAAAAATCATGAGACAGGAGATTAAGAAAATTCTTTCAAAACGTGATATTCCGGTCTATGATCCCTCACAACCTCCTGTCTTTACTCTCGAAGAGATCAAAAAACGATTGCCACACAGGTTTCCTTTTTTGCTTGTTGATAAAATAATTTCTCTTGATGAATCCTCAATTGTGGGTATCAAAAATGTTACATTCAATGAATCATTTTTTCAGGGTCATTTTCCGGATGAACCTATCATGCCTGGAGTCCTGATGGTTGAAGCCCTGGCACAGACAGGCGGATTGCTTGTTCTGAGTACTATTGAAAATCCTGAAAAATATTCTACTTACTTTCTTAAGATTGACAAACTTAAGTTTAAACAAAAAGTTGTTCCCGGAGATACTGTGATACTAAAAATGGAACTGGCCGACGTTATGCGGAGAGGGATAGTTACGATGTTCGGTCAGGCGTTTGTAGGGAACAAACTTGTTTTAGAAGGAGAAATGACTGCTCAGGTAGTAAAAAATAAATAAAAGATTAATGATCTCAAATTTAGCTTTTATCCATCCCGATGCCAAAATAGGTAAAGATGTTACCGTTGAACCTTTTGCCTATATCGCAGGAAATGTCGTAATTGGTGAGGGAACATGGGTTGGCCCCAATACAACAATCATGGATGGCGCCAGAATCGGAAAAAAATGCAGAATATTCCCTTCTGCAGTTGTTTCAGGTATCCCTCAGGATCTTAAGTTCAGAGGGGAGGAGTCTATCGCTGAAATCGGAGATAACACAACTGTAAGAGAAGGTGTTACAGTAAACCGTGGTACTGCCGCCGTTGGTAAGACAGTTGTAGGAAACGGTTGTCTTTTAATGGCTTATGCTCATATTGGTCACGATTGTACTATCGGGAACAACTGTATTATCGGGAATTTCAGCGGTCTGGCCGGTGAAGTGAAAGTTGACGATTGGGCTATTCTCAGTGGAGGTACCCTGGTTCACCAATTCACGCATATCGGAGCTCATGTCATGTTAGGTGGCGGTGCAAAAGTGAGAACAGACGTTCCTCCGTTTATAAAAGCTGACCGCGACCCCCTCTCTTATCTGGGATTAAATTCAGTCGGACTAACCAGGCGTGGGTTCGAAAAGGAACGAATTGACGAGATTCACAATATATACAGAGTTATTTATCAGAATGGCATGAATATTTCACAGGCTCTTGATAATATTGAAAAAGAATTCAAACCATCACCTGACAGGGATTATATTCTGGAATTCATAAGAAAATCAGAAAGAGGAATCATAAGGGCCAGGTAAGGACCTTTACGTTGCCATTAATTATTTATTCAAGAATAACAGTTTTATCTTTCGGATATTTGACTGAATAAGTTAATACAATCTGTTTAGTTTCCTGCTGCTTTATTTCAAGATCCCACTTGATTTCACCTGTTTGTGCGTTGTACCTGCCACCTGATAATTCAATAGCTTCAACTGTTATGCCGCTATTTGATGAAACCGGGATCTGATCATTAAGAGTTATTTTAACAGGGTTTGCTTTATTATTCCTGATCGTCAGGAGGAATGAATAAGTCTCTGTCTTGTTCGTACCAATTACCTTTTTGTTTGTGAAATCTTTGCGTTTCTCCCTTTTTACCAGGATACTGTTATCTGTTCCCAGGGATATTGTAAGAGTATCTGTTAGCTGGTTAACATTCAGGTATGATTTGCCGACGAACGAATTCTCGAAATAGAGAGTTGCCTCTCCGCTCTGAAGACTTAATTTTGCCCAGTCGGTAATATTTGCTGTCAGGTAGACCAATGGCGACATCTTAGGCAAGGTGACATATTTGTAATCAGCAGGGGCTGTAAGCCGCTGAATTTCAACCGTCTGCATTTTACCATCAGAAGGTATAGTATATGGGATAGCAATATCAAATGTGATCGTTGTCTCTCCAACCTGTTTTTCAACTGTTATCGGGGTAGCTTCCATCGCCTTTGCTTCCATTTTAGTATCAGCAGCCATTTCCAACATCAAAGGAGCATCGCTTCGGTTTACACCTGCAATCTTACCTCTTTGGATTGGTGGGGCAGGATAATAATAATCAATAAACCATGGATATAAAACAGGGATATCTCCTGCTACCCATGGTGTGGCGTTTGAGAAACTTAACTTAACATCTTTCCACGCAACTCCGGAGTTCTGAAAAACATTGGCCTTGTAAAAAATTGTAACAGGATTTTTAATATCATCAACCCTGATATCATATGAAGGATACCACCCAGCATTTGTAACAACATAACTGAAGGAGAATTTTCCGGAAAGCTGTTTTTCAGAGGTGACGGTAACAGAAATCTCACCAGAAGGAAGTTGTTGTTTTCCAAGTTTTTCGGCTATCTGCTGCTGAAGGGCAGTTATCTGCTTTTCATAATCTTTTATCAAGCGCTCTTTTTTCAGTGATGTCATAGTGATTTGATCCATGTTATTAGTATACAGATCCATAACACTCTTAAGCTGTTCAATAGTAAATGTTGTTTCCTTAACAAGAATAGCCCTGTTGGCTACAAGGAAAGCCTCTTTTTCCTTAAGAATTCTGAGAGCAGCCTTCTCATCCTCTACTTTAATCTGAAGAGCCTCGATCTGACTCTTAATATTCTTTACTTCCGGGGCATCTTCAAGATTCAGCAGATAATTATTTTGGTGATTGACAGAGAGGATAGTGAATTCTCCAAATCCCTTTACCTGTATACTCTGTACGTCTATAAAAGGAGAGAGACCTGAAAGTTTCAGGATAGTTTTCCCTGGCAATAGCGAAACGGATGTCTCATGATCAATTTGTGCCCGGTCGGGAAAAACTGTAACATGCTTTATTTCAGCTTTTATCTCCTTTTCAGTCTGGGCAGTAAGACTAAGTCCAGTCGAAATGAGGAATATTGAAACAATTACAACTCTTTTCATACTTCAATTATAAAATTAGTTCTCTAAAGTTAAGATTTTTTTTTACGCCTTTATGCCGTTGCATAATTGAGTCTTAAATATATGTTAAATATTCTCTTTTCCTGCTCCAGATCGGTGTAATTCCATATCTTCGCCAAATATTTAAAAAATTCAAAATGAAAGGACTAAGAATTGGGAATCTTACGATACCAGTTCCAGTTATACAAGGTGCTATGGGTGTAGGCATTTCTCTTTCAGGACTTGCTTCTGCTGTCGCGAATGAAGGTGGAGCAGGGATTATCTCAAGCGCCGGACTCGGTCTTTTGTACAAAGATTTTTCATCTGATTTTCTCGAAGCCAGCATATACGGACTCAAAGAAGAGATACGCAAAGCCCGTGAAAAGACATTAGGTGTTATCGGTGTTAATGTTATGGTTGCGATGACCAATTTTACCGATATGATTAAAACGGCAATCTCTGAAAAGGTCGATATAATTACGGCCGGAGCAGGCCTTCCGCTTAATCTGCCGTCTTTTTTGAAAAAAGACAGTACCACAAAGCTGATACCCATTGTCTCATCCGCAAGGGCAACAAAGATAATCTGTGAAAAATGGAAAGCCAATTACGATTATCTGCCCGATGCTGTTATTGTGGAAGGTCCCAAGGCGGGTGGACATCTGGGCTTTAAAGAAGAACAGATATTTGATGTTGATTATTCTCTTGAAAAGCTTGTCCCGGAAATCGTCAATGAACTGAAAATATTTGAGGATAAGTATGATACAAAAATTCCACTTATTGCTGCGGGGGGTATTTATACGGGCGAAGACATTCATAATATTCTGAATCTGGGAGCTTCGGGAGTTCAGATGGCTACCCGTTTTGTAACAACTGAAGAATGTGATGCATCACCTGCTTTCAAACAGGCTTATATCGATGCTGAAAGTTCTGATATTGAAATTATTAAAAGTCCTGTGGGTATGCCGGGACGGGCAATCATTAGCAACTTTATTACAAAAGTGAGAGAGGGTAAAAAGCAGCCGAAAAGATGTCCTTTCAAATGTATCAAGACATGTGATATATCAAAAAGCCCCTATTGTATAATAATCGCACTAATTAATGCACTTAAGGGTAATTTTGAAAGTGGCTATGCGTTTGCCGGATCAAACGCTTTCAGGGCAACTAAAATTTCTTCGGTAAAAGAGATATTTCAATCTTTATTAAAGGAATATAAAGAAAGTAAGTAAGTAGTCTGACTTTTTAAATTTTCAAATTTTAATTAACCAACTCCAGATAACTCACACTCCCTGTCGCTACAACAGCTTCTCCTTTATTCGCCATCGGGCAACCGGGAACAGGACAATTGATTATTTTGTGTTCATTATTATCTGAAGGCTCCCATCCCATAATAAAGTATAATACAAAGAAACCTATTATATAAGCCACTGCTATATGCCAGCCGTTTTTAACCCAGAGAACGACATTACGGGCTTCAGGAAATTTATTGGTAATAGCCACACCTGCAGATGATCCAAACCATATCATTGACCCTCCGAATCCGACACTATATGCCAGCATTCCCCAGTCATAGTGACCCTGATCGAGGCAAAGCTTGGTAAGCGGGATGTTATCAAATACTGCTGAAAGGAATCCGAGGGCAAGGGCAGTGATCCATGAAGCATCTGGGAGTTCTTCTACCGGCATCATCGAAGCACAAAACACTAAACATAGCAGGAATATTGTTCCTTTAATAGCTCCTGGTACCTCTTGCCATGGAACAGGCCTTAGAAGCGCTCCGATAACAATTGCGATCCATACTCCCAAAGCGGGCATATCGTAAAGTATATTGGAAATAATTGCGCCGGCAAGGATAAGACCAACGTTAAAGATCTTTACCCAGTCAATCTTCACTGTTAAATCTGAATCTTTTTGTATTCTTTGGTATTTGTCCTGCTGATGTGATGCAAACCAGGCAAAAAACAAAAGTGCGGTACCGGCAGCTATAAACCCATGCAGAACATTAAATGCGCTGACACCGTCAATCCACATCATTGTTGTAGTTGTATCTCCTACAACGCTTCCGCTTCCTCCTCCATTGCTTGCAGCCACAATGGCTGCGATATAACCGATGTGAACTTTTTTCTTAAATACCACCAGGGCAATTGCTCCACCGATAAGAGCAGCAGCAATATTATCAAGGAATGATGATAAAATGAATACGAAGACTAAAAGTATAAACGGACCTTTCCAGTCATCAGGAAGAAATCGTGGTAATACATCCGGAACACCTGATTCTTCAAATATTTTTGATAAAATAGCGAAACCAAGCAAGAGACCCAGAAGATTAATTATAATACCCCATTCCCCTTGACGTAAACCTTTGTCCATTAATTGTTCGCCAAATGGGGTTTGGCCAAAAAGATGTTCGATGAGATGAAAGCCCGGATCAAAAACAAGTTTGAAAGTCAGCAATACAGTAAGTCCGATGACTGCAACCCGGAAGGTGTGTTTGTGAAACAGAGCTACCCCGAGAAGAATAAATCCGAAAATAATAAATTCAAGCCTTACAGGTCCGACTGATGGGACGGTACCTCCTGCAGCAAAAAGGCAGAACGGCGAGAATAAAATTAAAGATAGCATGAACAATTTCTTGCTGTTAGTTATGATCAGTGATTTAAAATAGTTTTTCATTATGAAATAATTGTTTTTAATGGTATGATGCCTGCCTATCGGCAGACAGGCAGCTCGTCCAGCAAGGCGGGACTCGGTTCATTTATCCAGTTATGCATAAATAATTAAATCGAAAATTAAGAAGTCGCCAAGATAAAAATATTTTTTGTTCCGCATCCATTTAAAAGTTGCCATTTTCAATCTTTTATAATCATCTCTCCATATTCAAATTTCCAGAAAGATTCTGTCACAAATCCTATATTTTTTATACTTTTGCATGTTTATTTAGATTAAATATAATTAACAAAATAACAAAATGTATTCAGGTTTGTTCTTATTAATAGATTAATGCTGTTGATAAACAAGTAGATGGAAAAGGATCAGGATAAGATATTAAGTGACGTAACCTCAGGCGAATATAAATATGGATTCTATTCCGATATTGAAATGGATCGGATCCCTAAAGGACTCAGTGAGGATGTGGTAAGAATTATTTCGGGGAAGAAGAATGAACCTGAGTGGCTGCTCGACTTCCGCCTTAAAGCATACCGCCATTGGCTGATAATGAAAATGCCAACATGGCCAAATCTTAAAATACCACCTATTAATTATCAGGAGATTATCTTCTATGCCGCCCCGAAACTAAGGAAGAATTTAAATAGTATTGATGATATTGATCCCGAACTGAAAAAAACATTCGACAAGCTCGGAATACCGCTCGATGAACAGAAACATCTTGCCGGGGTAGCAGTTGATGCTGTAATTGATAGTGTTTCGGTTAAGACAACTTTTAAGGAGACACTTGCTGAAATGGGAATAATATTCTGCTCGTTCAGTGATGCCGTAAAAGAATATCCCGACCTGGTTAAAAGATATATGGGTTCAGTAGTTCCATATACCGATAATTTTTTCGCCACCCTTAACTCAGCCGTTTTCAGCGATGGTTCATTCTGTTATATTCCAAAAGGTGTAAGATGCCCTATGGAGCTCTCAACTTATTTCAGAATCAATTCGGCAAATACCGGTCAGTTTGAACGGACACTACTGATAGCAGATGAAGAAAGCTACGTCAGTTATCTGGAGGGTTGCACCGCTCCCTCAAGGGATGAAAATCAGCTTCATGCCGCAATAGTTGAGATAGTAGCAGAAAAAAATGCCGAAGTGAAATATTCCACAGTTCAGAACTGGTATCCCGGAAATAAAGAAGGAAAAGGAGGAGTCTTCAATTTCGTAACTAAGAGAGGAATTTGCAAGGGAGAAAACTCTAAGATATCGTGGACTCAGATTGAAACAGGGTCTGCAATTACATGGAAATATCCTTCATGTATTTTGCGCGGAGATAATTCAACAGGCGAGTTTTATTCGGTTGCCGTTACAAACAATTACCAGCAGGCCGACACAGGAACTAAGATGATCCATATCGGAAAAAATACAAAAAGCACAATCGTCTCAAAAGGGATCTCAGCCGGAAAAGGGCAGAACAGCTACAGGGGGCTTGTTAAGGTTTTAAAAAATGCAACAAATGCAAGGAATTTTTCCCAGTGCGATTCGTTATTGCTGGGCGATAAATGCGGAGCTCACACCTTCCCCTATATTGAGGTCGATAACCAGACCGCAATTGTTGAACATGAAGCAACAACTTCAAAAATAGGTGAAGATCAGATTTTTTACTGCAACCAGAGAGGTATCTCAACTGACGATGCAATCGGACTTATTGTTAACGGATATGCACGCGAGGTAATTAATAAACTACCAATGGAGTTTGCTGTTGAAGCTCAGAAGCTTCTTCAGATAAGTCTTGAGGGCAGTGTAGGCTAGAATAATAATTTTATACGATTATATATTATCATGTTGATTATAAATAATTTAAAAGCCTCAATCGGGGGTAAGAATATATTAAAAGGAATTAGTCTTGAGGTAAAACCCGGGGAGATCCATGCAATAATGGGTCCAAACGGATCAGGGAAAAGCACTCTTGCTGCAGTTCTTGCAGGACGTGAGTTAGTGGAAGTCACCGAAGGAACAGTTACATATTTCGGGAAGAACCTGCTTGAAATGACAGCAGAAGACCGTGCAAAAGAGGGAATCTTCCTCGGATTTCAGTACCCCATAGAAATACCTGGGGTAAGTATGGTAAATTTCATGAAAACAGCTGTAAATGAAAATCGTAAGCATAAAGGACTTGATCCTCTTTCAGCATCAGATTTTCTTAAAATGATGCGTGAGAAAAAAGAATTGGTTGAGATCGATTCAAAACTGGCAAACAGGTCTGTCAATGAAGGTTTTTCAGGCGGAGAAAAGAAGAAGAATGAGATTTTCCAGATGGCGATGCTCGAACCAAAACTTGCTATACTCGATGAAACTGATTCAGGCCTCGATATAGATGCTTTGCGTATTGTGGCTAATGGAGTCAACAAACTTAAGCTTCCCGATAATTCATTCATCGTTATAACTCATTACCAGAGGCTTCTCGATTACATCATCCCGGATGTTGTTCATGTTCTTTACGATGGGAGGATAGTTAAAACAGCCGGAAAAGAACTCGCCCTTGAACTGGAAGAAAAAGGATATGACTGGATCAAAAAAGAGGTCGAAAATAATATAATAGCATGAACGGTAAATCAGAAGTAACAGAAAGATATATAGAACTTTATAAGGAAAATATTGACAAGATTTCCGGTGTTTCTTCTCATTATATTAATTCTTTCAGGGAGGCAGCTTTTGAGAAATTCAGAGAGCTGGGTATCCCGACAAAGAAGAATGAAGCTTATAAGTATACCAACCTCAATATCTTTTTTGATCACGATTATAAGAGCTATTTTATGCCGGTAACATCGGATTTTGTCAAAGCTGAGGAGTTCCGTTGTGATGTAGCTGATCTTGATACGCATGGAATTGTTTTACTGAATGGATTCTATCCGACAATAAACGAAAAACTTCGTCAGTTGCCCTCTGGCGTCTGGATCGGTAGTCTCAATGAAGCGGCGGTCAGATTCGCTGACAAGATTGAAAAACACTATGGCAAATACGCAAAAACCGAAACTGACGGACTCATACATCTGAATACTGCGATGGCTTCTGACGGTGTATTTATATATGTCCCTGAAGGAGTAACTCTGACGAAACCTGTTCAGATCGTCAACCTTGTTCAGTCGGATGAGGATATGTTTAACCAGCACAGGAACCTTATAATTGTTGAGAAAAACGCAGAATTTTCACTCATAATCTGCGACCACACACTCTCTCCAAAAAAGTTTCTTACCAATGCAGTAACAGAGGTATTTGTTGGCGAAAACGCCCATTTTGACATTATAAGAGTGCAGAATGAACATAATAATGCATGCAAGATAACCCATACATTTATCCATCAGGAGAAAAACAGTGTCGCTTCTTCAAATAACATGACTCTCCATGGTGGACTTATCCGGAACAGTACATATCATTACCTTGGAGGTGAAGGAGCAGAGAGCTATTCATACGGCCTGTTCCTTGCTGACAAATGGCAGCATATCGATAATTTTGTGAATGTTGATCATGCTTCTCCGCATTGCACCAGTAACCAGTTGTTTAAGGGAGTGCTTGATGATATGTCAACAGGTGCTTTTAACGGCCGTATTCTGGTGCGACCGGATGCACAGGGAACACTTGCTTACCAGAAGAATAACAACATCCTTCTTACCGACGATGCAAAGATGGACACCAAACCACAACTCGAAATTTATGCAGATGATGTAAAATGCAGTCACGGAGCAACGGTTGGCCAACTCGACGATGATGCTCTCTTCTATCTTCAGTCGCGTGGAATAAATAAGCGTGAAGCGAGGCTTATGCTTATGTTCGGATTTGCCCACGAAGTTATACAGAATATTAAAATTGAAGCTCTTCGTGAAAGAATGGATAACCTGGTGATGCAGCGGCTGAAAGGAGAACTTTCACGGTGCGCCAGTTGTATGGTTAAGTGTGGATAATCTGAAAATAAAGTGAAAGATATAGCAGAAATACGGGCCGATTTTCCAATTCTGAACAGGAAAGTTTACGACAAGCCCCTTGTCTATTTCGACAATGGTGCCACTACCCAAAAACCTCAATGTGTTATTGATGCTGTAACTGAGGTATATACAACATATAATGCCAATATTCACAGAGGGGTCCACTTTTTAAGCGACATGTCATCTGAAGCTTATGAAAATGCAAGAGAAAAAGCAAGGTCATTTATTAACGCCGGAAAAAGAGAAGAGGTTGTCTTTACATCAGGCACTACCGGTTCTATCAATGGTATTGCTTTTTCCTTCGGTGAACGATATATTAAACCCGGTGATGAGATAATCATAAGCCATCTTGAACATCATGCCAACATTGTTCCATGGCAGATGATGTGCGAAAGGAAAGGCGCTGTTTTACGGGTTATCCCTATTAATGATACTGGAGAAATCATCTTAGAGGAATATCTGAAAATGCTTTCATCAAAGACCAGACTTGTATCTGTCACACAGGTATCAAACGCTCTTGGAACAGTTCTTCCTGTAAATGAAATAATTGCTGCTGCACATTCTGTTAATGTACCTGTTCTCATTGATGGGGCCCAGGGTATTCAGCACGGAGTTGTTAATATGAAAACAATGGATTGTGATTTTTATGTTTTCTCCGGCCACAAGATATACGGACCCACAGGCATCGGAATCTTGTATGGTAAAGAGAAATGGCTTTCGGAATTGCCCCCGTTTCAGGGCGGCGGCGATATGGTTGATAAAGTTACATTTGAAAAAACTACCTATAACGAACTTCCTTTTAAATTTGAAGCCGGAACAATGAACTTTACCGGTGCAATTGGTATGGCCAGGGCGCTGGATTATGTTAATAGTATAGGAAAGGAAGATATTGCAGTAAGGGAGAAAGAACTTCTTTCCTATGCGACAGAAAAACTATCGGGCATAAACGGTTTGAAAATATATGGTAATTCTGTCAGGAAGATTCCGATAATCTCTTTTCTTCTGAAAGATATACACCAATATGATGCCGGAATGATCCTTGACAAGATGGGAATAGCCGTCAGGACCGGGACACATTGCGCTCAACCGGTGATGGACCGTTATGGTATCGATGGCACAATACGGGCTTCAATCTGTTTTTATAATACAAAAGAAGAGATTGACACTCTTGTTGTTGGAATTGAAAAGGTGATTAGTATGTTTGCATAAAGAAATTATATGACAATCAGCGAAGTACAAGATAGTATAATTGAAGAGTTTTCATTGTTTGATGACTGGATGGATAAATATAACCTTCTTATTGATATGGGAAAAGAATTGCCGGTTATTGATCCTAAGTTCAAAGTAAAAGATTTTCTGATAGAGGGCTGTCAATCGAAGGTATGGCTGCATCCTGATTATGATGGTAAAATAATAACTTTCACTGCCGATAGTGATGCAATTATAACAAGAGGTATTGTAGCTCTTCTGATAAAAGTATTTTCAAACCGGACGCCGGAAGAGATAATATCTACAGATCTCTATTTTATTGAAAAGATAGGACTGAGGCAGAACCTCTCTCCGACGCGTTCCAACGGACTTCTTTCAATGGTACGTCAGATGAAACTTTATGCACTGGCTTTTAATGCAAAAAGTAATTAGTGAAAGTTCCCCTCCTTGGAGGGGGCAGGGGTGGGTAAAAAGGATATATAATAAAATATTGATCACTCTTAAAACAATGTAACAATGGACTCCTCCGAACAGCTTGAAATTGAAACCAGGATTGGAGCAGTACTGAAGAGTATATTTGATCCGGAAATCCCGGTGAATATTTATGACCTGGGTCTCATCTATGAGATAAGTATTGATGATGAGCATATTGCGCATATAACCATGACACTTACTGCTCCCAATTGTCCAATGGCTGAAGAACTTGTTGAGGAGGTAAAATATAAAGTGGGTGGTACCAGAGGTGTTAAAGACTGTGATCTTAAACTTACTTTCAATCCGCCCTGGGATAAAAGTATGCTCAGCGATGAGGCTAAACTTGAGCTTGGATTTCTTTAGAATTATTTGTATATGACTACTTCGGCTGATAAAACCCTTTCATTGCTGATAAAGGAGAATGCTTATGAACATGGGTTTGATCTTTGTGGTATCGTTCTATCAAAATCATTCAAAGAGCACGAACCCATTATAAGAAACTGGTGTTCTTCTGGGATGAATGGAGATATGGACTATCTGGGTCAGTATATTGAAAAAAGGATCAATCCAGGCCTTCTTATTCCCGGTGCGAAGTCAGTCATTGTTACAGGGTTAAATTATTATACAGAGAAAAAGCAGGGAGGAAATGGTATTCCGGTGATTTCCAGATATGCTTATGGTATTAATTATCATAATGTTATTAAAGGCAAACTTAATAAGATCCTGGATTACATTAAAAGTATTAATCCAGAGGTAGTAGGAAAATCTTTTGTCGATTCCGCTCCGATTATTGAAAAGGCCTGGGCAAGGGAAGCCGGTTTAGGATGGCCGGGACGACATTCCATCCTGATCAACAATAAAATCGGATCATTCTTCTTTCTTGGGGTCATTGTACTTAATATTGATCTGGATTGTGATAAACCTTATACTGAAGATCATTGCGGTACTTGCACCTTATGCATTGATTCATGCCCAACCGGGGCAATTAATGAAAACAGGACAATTGATGTCCGAAAGTGTATCGCATATCTGACAATTGAAAATAAAGGTCCTGTCCCTGAAGAGCTTGCCCGAAAAATGGAAGGAAGAGTTTTTGGTTGTGACAAATGCCAGGAGGTATGTCCATGGAACAAGATTGCGAAACCACATAAAAACCCGGAATTTGAGCTTCCTGAAGAGATAAAGCAGATGACAGCAGAAGAGTGGCATAATCTTACAAGGGAGCAGTTTAACAGGCTCTTTAAAAGATCCGCAATTGAGAGAAGAACATATGAGCGGTTTATGCAAAATGTAACAATTGTTACAAAATTCAGCAGCTGATTTCTGCACTGATTGTCGGCAATTTTTGATTCAACATCAAAAAAATCACAATAAGATTTTACCTTGCTGTTAAATTAACGTCTTAATAATACAATACCAGATAGTATTTTGATAGATATAAAACTTATTGAAGAGTGCAAGGGAGGAAATTTTAATAATTTCAGAAAACTTGTCGGACTGACGTCTCCCTTTGCGTTCTCAGTAGCTTTCAGGATGCTCGGGGACGAGGATCAGGCGAAGGATGTTGTTCAGGAAACCATGATTACCATTTGGCAGAAGCTTAAAAAGATCAAATCAGCAGAAGTTTATAAAACCTGGATATACAGAATTGTGGTGAATAAATGTTATGATCAGTTGAGAAAAAGGAAGAGAAATCCGGAATTTGTGGCAGATGAACAGACCTGGGCACTTATTTCAAACAGGATTTCGGAAGGACCGTCTGCCGCTCTTGAGAATAAAGAAACCTCAAGGATCATAAGTATTCTGACAGAAAGGCTGAGTCCAAAACAAAAAGCAGTTTTTATATTATCAGATCTCGAAGAAATGTCAAGTGATGAAATATCTGAAATAACCGGTATAAGTAAATCAGCTGTAAAAGCTAACCTGCATTATGCAAGGAAAAATATTTCTGAAAAGGTTGAAAAATATTTATAACAAAAAAATGGAAAATGAAAAATATATCAAGGTTTTAAATATCCTCAGAAAATCCAAACCTGTGTTAGGTTCAACGGATAATATTGAAAAAGAGGTGATTAAAAGGATAGCAAGAGTTCATCAATCCAGATTAAATCTTTCAGAAGTAATTGATTTTTTGTTCGGATGGGTTTATATTGGATGGGTAAGAAGGAGTCTAATTACTGCTTCAATTGTTTTGGTTTTGGTTTTTGTATATCAGCAGAGTATCATTCTGAAACGGATAGATTTTCTCAGCAGGCAGACAGTTGTTATTGATAGAGAAAACGTATCAACACATGAAGATGAAATTGAAAAAAAGCTTTTAATATATAAAAATTCGGGCCGGAGATTCTCCTCAAAAACCATAACAATATCAGAAAAGCAGATGAAAGAGTTGCTTGAGTCAGTAAATGAATTGCAGATTAAATACAAGGATCTTGAAAACCTGATTGAAGAAGATCCTGAACTGAAAAAGTTAATTGAAAAGAAGTTGATCGAAAATAATCGTACCAAAATTAATCTTTGAAGCCATGAAAAGAAAATCATTTAAACTGATCGTCTCATTGATTCTTATGATGGTTGTATCATGTGATGAGCCTGAAACTGTTGTGACGAATTATGTTCATCCCGATGGATCCATTACGAGAAAGATTGAGATGCGGAATCTTGAAAATAAATTTAAACTATCTAATATTCAGGTACCATTTGACAATACCTGGACCGTAAAAGACTCTGTAGAGATAAGCCAAAAAGGCGATACAACCTGGATAAAAAGAGCAGTGAAACAATTTAAAAATATTGATGAGATCAACCTGACTTATAAAACAGATTCAGGAGCTAACAAAGAAATTTCGAGACACGCCGGATTTAATAAAAGATTCAAATGGTTTAACACAGAATACCGGTTTTCAGAAATAATTGATAAAAAACTGGCATTTGGCTATCCGGTAAGAGATTTTTTAAACGATGAAGAACTCTTATATTTTTATTCTCCTGAGAATGTTAAACACGAGAAAGAGAACGGTTCGGATAGTCTTAAATTCAGAGCACTGAATGATTCAGTTAAACATAAAACCGACACCTGGACCTCAAAAAACCTTGTTTCAGAGTGGATTGGTGAGTTTTCAAAACTTACTGCAGGAAAAGCAGGGAGTGACATGAACAAGGAATCATTAAAAGCACGAGAGGATGAATTTGTGAAAATTGTTGAGGCTAATAATGAGAAATTCGATAGTTTATGGTCAAATGGTATTTTGCTTAAAGAGTTCATTGGTGAAGCTAATGCCCTGAAATATAAAACAGAAGCGGATACTGCAATCGAATCTGTTACTAAGAACTTTTTTGTGAATTTCAAAGACTATACCGTCAGGATTGTAATGCCCGGGAAAGTGATCGGTACCAACGGTTTTATTGACAGCAGCCAGGTACTGCTCTGGCCTGTAAAATCTGACTTTTTTTTAACAGAACCATATGAAATGTGGGCTTTATCGAAGATCCCGAACAGGTGGGCATGGATTGTTTCAGGATTGTTCCTGGTGTTTGTATTAACAGGTGTGATTATAAGAGTCATAAAAAAAGGCTGAATCACTCAGCCTTTTTTAACCCAATCTAATAAACCAAATTGCTAACAACCATAATTATCTGACGTAATCCTTTAATATCAGCATCAACTTCTGACGAGTGAAGAAGATCCTGCTTTTAACTGTACCGATTTTTAATCCAAGTTCATCGGCAATCTCTTTATATTTATAACCTTCGATATGCATCCTGAATGGAATCCTGAACTCATCATTCAAAGAATTAATTGCTTTTTCAATTTCGCCTTCGGCATATTTGGATTCAGGTGAAATAAACCCTTTGTCATGAGGCTGATTGATGTAATAGAGGTCCTGCGTTCCGTCGATAATTGTATTCTCTTT
The DNA here is from genome assembly GCA_026391475.1 of Bacteroidia bacterium. Taxonomy (GTDB): domain Bacteria; phylum Bacteroidota; class Bacteroidia; order Bacteroidales; family VadinHA17; genus LD21. The sequence continues at coordinate 70,957 of JAPLED010000087.1, forward strand.
AACATTTCTCCTGTAGTTATTTATGAAAGTATTCTTCATTATTGTAAAAACCCAGGCCTTGAGATTGGTATAATCGACGAATTTGTCTTTATAAGTGATAGCTTTAAGATAGGTGTCCTGTACAAGATCCAGAGCAGTATCGCGGTCGGATGTAAGGCTCATTGCAAACCTCTGAAGATTGGTCTTCAATCCGATGAGGTTATTGTTAAATTCAAATTGTGTCATAGCTCTTAGTTTTATTATTGTTGAGACAAATTAATACAGATAAATAAAGATATGCAAATCTTAATATCTTTAAATCGTTATATTCTAATGATTTTATAAATAACTGAAATTTGTAATAATAATATATACAGTTATTTATGTCCATTATATTTAATGTTTTCTAAATATTCTATAAATTGATATTTTGAAGTTTTTTATTCTTTTTGTTGAGATTTATTTTATGATTTTCGGGGTATTGTTATATGGATTATTTGATCAACTTTCGTATTTTTAAAGAAAAATGATTATGGATTTCAATATTAAACTAAGCAATGGACAGGTTTTGCGGGGCATGATCCAGAGCCCCGGAGAAAACACAAAGGCAGTAATCATCCTTGTTCACGGTCTTGGCGAGCATATTCAACGCTATATATATTGGGCTGATTTATTTAAAAAAGAGGGAATCGGATTCGCCGGTGTTGATCTTCCCGGTCACGGTCGCTCTGAAGGAAGAAGAGGCAATATAACAAGTTATGCTCTGCTTGGAGATATGATAGATATCCTTTTGAATAGCTGTAAAAAGACTTTTCCCGGAATCCCTGTTTATATCTATGGGCACAGTCTGGGCGGAGGTATTGTTCTTGATTATCTGTTACGCAGAAACCCAAAGGTTAAAGGTGCAATAGTTACATCGCCATGGCTCCGTCTTTCATTTGAACCGGCAAAGGTTAAACTTATTATGGCTTTTGTAATGAAAAATCTGCTTCCCGGACTCATCCAGCCATCAGGGCTTAATGTAAGTCACATCTCTCACGATGAAGCAGTTGTTGAAAAATACAAAACCGATCCTCTTGTTCACGGAAAAATATCTGTAAGCCTCTTTCATGGGGCGATGACAGCTGCAACATATTCACTAAAACATGCTTCAGACCTTAAAGTTCCGACGCTTATGCTCCATGGTAGTGATGATCTGGTCTGTTCACCCGAAGGTAGCCGCGAATTTGCGGGAAAAACCAGTTTGGCTGATTTGAAAATATGGGATGGCGGATATCATGAATTGCATAATGAACCATTTAAAGATGAAGTATTTGCTTATATTATAAACTGGATAAACCGGAAGCTTGCATAATGAATTATTCAATTTAGAGACATGGAGCTCAGGACCACATTTAATATTGAACCATCCCTGGATAAGATCTCCTATAACGATCCTGTGATGTTCATCGGATCATGTTTTGCCTCATCAATCGGCTCGCAGATGGAGATGGGCCGTATGCAGGTAATCATAAATCCTGCAGGAGCTGTGTTCAATCCTGTTTCAGTATGTAATACAATAGATACCATTACATCAGGAAAGGAATTTGTTCAGGACGACTTATATTATCACGATGGAAATTATCTTAGTTTCTATCATTACACTGATTTTTCGTCTGACGACCCGGTAAAAGTTTTGGGAAAGATCAATAATAAATCAAAAGAAGCTTTAGCCTTTTTAAAAAATGCAAGGTTCCTTTTCATAACATTGGGCACTGCAAGGGTTTACAGGTGGAAGAAGACAGGTCTGATAGTGTCAAACTGCCATAAGATCCCCTCTGACCATTTCGAACCGGAACTGCTGACAGTTAATGAGGTTGTCGCTTTATGGGCAAAGCAGCTCGACAGGTTGCATTCACTCTTTCCCCAATTGAAAGTTGTCTTTACCATCAGTCCGGTAAGGCACTGGAAAGATGGTGCCCATGGTAACCAGATTAGCAAATCGGTATTATTCCTTGCAGTTGAAGAGTTACTTAACCATCCGGTTTCGCCGCAATATTTCCCTGCTTATGAAATGGTTATGGATGATTTGCGTGATTACAGGTTTTATAACGACGACATGCTTCATCCTTCAACCACCGCAATTAATTATATATGGGATGCATTTTCCAGATGCTTTATGGAAAACAAGACTATGAATATATGGAATGAGGTTGTTAAAATAACTAAAGCTTGCACCCACCGTTTAAATGCCGGTTCTGGTTTTAAAATAAATAGTTTTGCAGAGCGGATGCTTCAACAGATTTCTGATATTGAAGGCAAAGTTCCGTTAATAGACCTTTCACATGAGCGGAATTATTTTCTCAACCTGCTGAAATAGTAGTCAATAATATCCAGCAGGTTGGAAAATTACTTTATGTTCATTGTTAATAAATGGTAACTAACGGAGAGACTCGATTGTCTTGATAAAATGTACCGGGTCTTTTGTTATAATAAGCCTGTCATAAGATTTCTTACTGTACTCTTCAGGAAAATCAGTCAGAATTATCTTTTTTAACATTAAAGATTTCCCGATATTGCTGAAATAACCGATTTTCTTTTCGGCAAAATCAAAAGCACTTGAGTTTACCACGAGATATTCAAAGGGTTTTATTTTATGAATCTCAATTACTTCAGAAGCAGGTAGTATTCCACCTGTAAAAATCACATCAAAGCCCCTTTTTTTCAGGGCATATTTATAAAAGAGGAAGTTGTTATCAGTGAGATTATCTGATGTATTAATCATTGCAACGGTAGGTTTCGATTTGCCTGTTACAGGCTCAAGTAAGTTATCCTCAATGATGATAATCTGCTTGATTGTATTTCTGACAAATTGTTCCTGTGCTCTGGAAAGACTTCCTGTTTGCCAAAGAATCCTTGTTTTTTCAAGGAGGGGGTAAAGATACCTTGAGTAAGCTCTTTCAATGCCCTGATATTTAATGAATGGAATGAGAGCTTCTTTAAACAAAACCTCATTGAACCTGATGGCTGACATCAGAATTTTTCCAGGTTGGAAATCCTGATCAAGGTCATCATGTTTACTGCTGACCGTCATTACCTGCTGCGTAAGTTCATCTTCATTTAACCGGGCAATTTTGGATATTTTCAATCCATTGCGGTTAAGGTATGCGACATTTAGAATCTTTTTGAGTTCTGTTTCGCTGTAAGTTCTTATATTTGAGTCGGTTCTGTCAGGCTCAAGTATCTTGTACCTCTTCTCCCAAATCCTTATGGTATGGGCTTTAATGCCCGAGAAATTTTCAAGATCTTTTATCGAAAACACATTTAAACCTTCTTCCATAGCTGTATTTCAATAATAATTTAGCATAAATAATCGTTATTACAATCAGGTAAACAATCATGAAACAGAATTGTTTAACAAACTTTTATTAAGAGTCTAATTGAATTTTATTATAATGCGGAAACTTCCCCGGAAAATCCGTAACAAAAGACGAAAATAGCGAATTTCTTTTATTCAGATTCTTCAACCATTATTTTTTTTACAACTCTCGTCCCGTCACTGAAAATGATAGTTACCAGATACATTCCCCTTTTTGTATTTTCGAGTAAGATCTTTATTAATTGCTGCGGATTGCTATATTGAACTCTGAAAACATCCTGACCGATTATATTAGTGATCTTTACAAAAGACACATCCCTGTCGGTTTTAATTGTAAAACTGTTTTCCCTTACTGGTACAGGATATATGCTCACATTAATATTAGCAACATCTCTTGAAATATCTTTTTGAGGAAGATTACTAATAACAGCGATAGTATCCTTCTGGGCCTGAAGGGTTGACGTTAAAATAATAATAAGTATAAAGAGTAAACTCTTCTTCATATATTACCTTTTAAATAATCTCTATCAAAAATTGTGCTAAAGTTAACAATATATTAAATAAAATGTTCTAAGAGCAGTTTAGCTTTCTCCAGATCATCAGGTGTATCAATACCTATATTTTCCCACAAAGTAACTGCTGTTCTGATCCGAAAGCCGTTTTCTATCCACCTGTTCTGTTCAAGCGATTCCGAAATTTCGAGAGGACTACGGGCCAATAATGTTATCCTTTTCAGTGTTTCTGTCCGATATGCATATAGACCAATATGTTTATAATAAATATGTTTCATCGACCAGTCACTCTTTTCAGCATCTCTGATAAATGGTATTGCAGCCCGGCTGAAATAAATGGCATCTCCTTCTGAGTTTAGAATCACTTTTGGCTGGTTTGGGTTAAAAATATCCTCCCCCGGTTCAGTCCTTCTTACCAGTGTTGCTATTTCTACCTTTTCCCCGGTGAAGCATTTCATGAGGAGATCGATCTGCTCCGGTTTAATGAAAGGTTCATCACCCTGAATATTTATGACAATATCGATAGGTTTACCTGTCTCACTGGTTATTCTGGTAACAGCTTCCGCGCAGCGATCGGTTCCGCTATGATGATTGGGTGAAGTCATTATTGCTTTTCCCCCGAAGTTTAATACTGTGTCGAATATCCTTTTATCGTCTGTGGCAACATAAATGAGGTCGAGTGATTTGCCGGCCTGTTCATATACTCTTTGTATCATCGGCTTATTCCCGATCAGTGCAAGCGGTTTGCCCGGGAACCGTGATGAGGCATACCGTGCAGGTATTATACCGGCAAAATGATATCGTTTATCTGCTTTCATGTTGCAAATTTACGAAAAATGAATTTCCCAATGTTTTAAAAAAACGTTAAATTCGCAGGATTGTAAAACAGGAAATGAAAGATCTGCAAAATATTAAGCAAAGGTTTGGAATAATTGGTAACAATGAGGACCTTAACCGGGCTATTGACATTGCTGTACAGGTAGCCCCAACTGATCTTTCAGTTCTGATTACTGGCGAAAGCGGAACCGGGAAGGAGATTTTCCCCCAGGTAATTCATAATTACAGTGCCAGGAAGCATGGCCAGTACATTGCAGTTAACTGTGGTGCAATACCCGAAGGAACAATAGATTCTGAACTGTTTGGCCATGAAAAGGGTTCCTTTACCGGAGCAACAGAGAGCAGGAAAGGTTATTTTGAAGTCGCTGATGGGGGAACAATCTTCCTCGATGAAATAGCGGAATTGCCATTGTCCACACAGGTTCGCCTTCTCAGAGTACTTGAAACCGGTGAATTTATCAGGGTTGGTTCATCAAAGGTTCAGAAAACAAACGTCAGGGTTATTGCGGCAAGCAATGTTGATGTGCCAAGGGCAATTGACAATGGTAATTTCAGAGAGGATCTGTTCTACAGACTAAATACTGTCCCGATAAGAATACCTGCTTTGAGAGAAAGAGATGAAGATATTTTTCTTCTCTTCCGGAAGTTTGCTGTTGATTTTGCGGAGAAATACAAAATGCCTGCAATCAGACTTGATTCAGAGGCAAAAAATGTTCTTCTTAATTATTCATGGCCAGGTAATGTAAGGCAGCTTAAAAATATTACCGAACAGATATCTATTATTGAAAGAGAGCGGGAAATCATTGCTCCGGCACTTCGCAATTATCTTCCTGAATATGGCGGTGCTAAGCTTCCTGCTGTTATAAAAAAGGATGAAGACAAATCATTTTCTTCTGAAAGAGAAATATTATATAAGATCCTTTTCGATATGAAAAGTGATATGAACGACCTTAAGAAACTGGTTTTTGATCTTCTCAGGCGGGGAGAAACAGATGTTACTTTTCAGGAGACTAACTCAAGGGTTATTAAGAATCTTTTCAGGGAAACAAACGGAGAAGAAAGTGTTTCCGGTAGTACTGAGACACCCTCTGTTGATTTTTCACCGCATCAGAACAGGAATGACATACAGGATACAGAAGAGATATTTGAGGAATCGCTTTCCCTTGCCGACAAAGAGGTGGAAATGATAAAAAAGGCTCTCGATAAATATAATGGGAAAAGAAAAATTGCAGCAAATGAACTTGGTATCTCTGAACGAACCCTCTACAGAAAGATTAAAGAGTATGGAATTGAATCGTAAGAATATTGTCAATTATCCGGTAAAAAGTCTATTTTGGCTTTTGTTTCTTATTGGAGTTACAATATTAAATGGATGCGGAATATATTCATTTTCCGGAGCCAGCACTAAAGGGTTAAAGACAGTAAGTGTACAATATTTTCAGAACAGGGCCCCGCTTGTTCAGCCAGGACTCAGCCAGTATATAACTGATGCACTGATTGATAAATGCAAAGCCCAGACTAGTCTGGGATATATTAACGGGATTGGCGATGTGAATTTCGAGGGAGTAATAAGTGATTATAACACACGTCCATCGACTGTGGGTGCTGATGCAACAGCTGCTACGAACAGATTTACAATCTCGGTAAAAGTAAAATTCACAAATGCTATCGAGCCCGAACTTAGTTTTGAACAGACATTTTCGAGATATGAGGACTACAATGGCAACCTCGATCTGAGTGCTGTTGAAAAGGAACTTTCGGATAAGATTATAGAAATGATTGTGGAAGATATTTTTAATCAGGCCTTTGTCAATTGGTAACCGGCCATGAACAGAAATGACTTTTTAAATATGATTGAGGATATAGTTCCGGTAAACCGCCTGATGATAGGGGAGGTTTACGAGTTGATTGATATTTTTCCATATTTTCAAAGTGCCCATATGTTGCTGTTAAAAGGGCTGCAAAACAATGCTGATGTAAAATTCGAAAACCAGCTCAGGAATTCTGCGATCCATATTGCTGACAGGGAAGTGTTGTATTATCTCCTGAAAACAAAAACTTCTCCTCAGATTGAACAAGTCGAAAGCAAAAAGGATAACGTTTCATCAGAAGACCTTGTTTACGATACGCAACAGACTGTTATTGAATCTGCAAAAAACAGTGAGTACCTGATTAATGAAATAGAGAAAATCTCTGGTGAAACTGAATCAAAGGAACAGCAAGATTCCGGCAACCAGACTCCCTGCCATTCAATATTGATTTCAACAGAGTCAGATAATGGAGAATCCGCCGGAGTGATGATTCTCATGGATGAAGAGGCATCTCCTTATGAAGATCAGATATTTTATATGGATCCTGGCTTTTCAGTTCCGGATCATAGTGATCTTCTGGAACTCGATCTTGATGAGAACATGACAATCATTTCTGACGAAAGTGCTAAAAGCCAGGGGCAGTTTAGCTTTGAGGGTAAGAGTTCTAAAAAGCAGTTACAGTCTGACCTTATTGATAAATTCATTATTGCTAATCCAAGGATTGAGCCAACTAAGGAAAAAACAAATCTGCCTGTTGAAGATATTTCAAAACCATTTGTTGAAATTGAGAGAGTATTTATTACGGAGACTCTTGCAAGAATTTACGTTAATCAGGGGTATTACTCGAAGGCGATAGATATTTATGAGAAATTAAATTTGAAATTTCCGGAAAAAAGCAGTTACTTTGCGTCTCAAATCGAAAAGGTTAAAGAGTACATAAAAAAGTGAACAGATGGGAATTTATATTTTTGTTTCAATATTAGTAATTATCGCATGTTTTCTCCAGATTCTGATTGTTCTTGTTCAGAACTCGAAGGGTGGTGGATTAGCTGCTAATTTTACCTCAGCAGGTCAATCAATGGGTATCCGCAAAACTGCAGATTTCCTTGAGAAGTCTACATGGACGCTTGCAGGTGCAATTTTGATCCTCTGTGTTGTTGCAACAGCTACTATCCCGCGCGGAACAACTTCAGGACGTTCCAGGATAGAGAACCAGATTCAGAATGCTGTTGACCCGAATGCAATTCCAACACTCCCTACAGCTGTTCCTCCGTCAACTACAACTCCTCCGGGAAGTTTGGATCAACCTGCAAAATAGATTTTAATTGAATGGAATACTTTGCAAGAGTGTCAGTTTGTCACATACGGACACTTTTTTATTATGTTAATAATGTATTGTGTTTTAGGATTTTACGGATGTTTATTGCATTTTATTTCAGGAAATGGCAGGAGGGCGCCATTAAAATGTCCTTAATGAATCCAAAATGGCATTATTTTCAATTTGGCATGGAATATGCTTAAAAAGGAAGTCGGTAAATAGATGTTTAACTTTAAAACTAGATAAAATGGCACAAATGAAAGGAAAAATTTTAGCAGGTAAGGTTCTTGTGAAACCTAACGAAGCTGAAGAAAAAACTGCAAGTGGAATAATTATTCCTGATTCCGCAAAGGAAAAACCACGTCAGGGCAAAGTAATTCTTGTTGGCACAGCTAAGAAAGATGAAGAGATGGAAGTAAAGAAAGGTGATGTTGTTCTTTACGGAAAGTATGCAGGACAGGAACTTACAATTGACGGTGAGGATTATCTGCTTGTATCTCAGACAGACATTCTTTTTATTGCTTAATTTTTCGCAAACAAATTAAAATCATAATGATATGGCAAAAGAGATTAAATTCAATATTGAAGCACGAGCCCTCCTTAAGGAAGGTGTCGATCAGTTAGCTGATGCAGTTAAAGTAACGCTTGGTCCAAAAGGACGTCATGTGGTTCTTGAGAAGAAATACGGAGCTCCCCAGATCACAAAGGATGGCGTAACCGTTGCGAAAGATATCGAGCTTTCCGATCCATATAGAAATATGGGTGCTCAGATGGTTAAAGAAGTAGCATCAAAGACAGGTGATATAGCAGGTGACGGTACTACTACAGCCACAGTTCTTGCTCAGTCAATTATTAATGTCGGACTGAAAAATATTACTGCAGGTGCAAACCCAATGGACATTAAAAGAGGTATTGACAAAGCAGTTGAAAAAGTTGTAGCACATCTTAAATCACAGGCAAAAGTAATCGGTGACGACCTGAGCAAAATTGAACAGGTTGCAAGAATTGCTGCCAATGATGATCAGGAGATTGGAAAACTCATTGCTGAAGCTATGGGTAAGGTTCATAAAGAAGGGGTTATTACTGTTGAAGAATCAAAAGGAACTACAACCCATGTTGACGTTGTTGAAGGTATGCAATTCGACCGTGGATATATCTCTGCATATTTTGTAACCAATGCTGAGAAGATGGAAGCGGAACTTGAAAACCCATATATACTTATCTACGACAAGAAGGTTTCCACAATGAAGGATATGCTTCCTATTCTTGAGTCAACAGCACAAACAGGACGTCCTCTGTTAATTATTTCAGAAGATGTAGAAGGTGAGGCTCTTGCAACTCTTGTTGTAAACCGTTTGCGCGGTTCTCTCAGGGTATGTGCAGTAAAAGCTCCCGGATTTGGCGACAGAAGGAAAGAGATGCTTGAAGATATTGCCATTCTGACAGGTGGTACAGTTATTTCAGAAGAAAAAGGTCTGAAACTCGAACACACAACTCTCGACATGCTTGGTACAGCAGAAAAAGTTACAATAAATAAAGAAAATACAACAATTGTGAACGGTGCCGGCGACAAAGAGATGATCAAAGCACGTGTAGCCCAGATCAGACAGCAGATGACCACTACTACTTCTGATTATGATAAGGAAAAGTTACAGGAGCGCCTGGCTAAACTGGCAGGTGGTGTTGCCGTTCTCTATATCGGAGCTGCTTCTGAAGTTGAAATGAAATCGAAGAAAGACCGCGTTGATGATTCTCTTCATGCAACACGTGCTGCGATTGAAGAAGGTATTGTTCCGGGTGGTGGTGTTGCTTATATCCGTGCGATAAGTGCACTCGTGGGACTGAAAGGTGATAATGAGGATCAGACAACCGGTATCGAAATTGTCAAACGTGCAATTGAAGAACCATTACGTCAGATTGCTATCAATTCAGGCAAGGAGGGTGCGGTTGTTGCCCAGAATGTAAAATCAGGGAAAGGGGATTACGGATACAACGCACAAACCGATAATTATGAAAAGCTTTATGGATCAGGCGTTATAGATCCTGTTAAAGTTGTCCGCGTTGCACTCGAAAATGCTGCTTCAGTTGCAGGTATGTTCCTTACCACAGAAGCTGTTGTTGTAGAAGAAAAAGAAGAACATCCGGCAGGTCCGCCACAGGGAATGGGTGGTGGCATGCCAGGAATGATGTAAAATAAGCATAGTATTATACAGAGCCCTTCATCAATAAGTTGAAGGGCTCTCTTTTTATATGTTAAAGCCGATAATTTTATATATTTGCACCTGATTAAAAGCAAGCTTGTTCGATGGACAATATCCGGAATTTCTGCATAATAGCTCATATTGACCATGGCAAGAGTACCCTGGCCGACCGGTTACTGGAGAAGACCAATACAATAACCGAAAGAGAATACCAGGCACAGGTACTCGACGACATGGATCTTGAAAGGGAAAGAGGCATAACAATAAAGAGTCATGCAATTCAGATGGAATATTTCCATGACGGTAAAAAGTATATCCTGAATCTTATTGATACACCCGGACATGTTGACTTTTCATATGAAGTATCACGATCAATTGCTGCATGCGAGGGTGCTTTGCTTGTTATAGATGCTACTCAGGGAATACAGGCACAAACAATCTCGAACCTTTATATGGCTATCGACCATAATCTTGAAATTATTCCGGTGCTAAACAAAATGGACATGGCCAACGCGATGCCTGAAGAGGTTAAGGATCAGATCGTTGACCTTGTAGGCTGCAAAAGGGAAGACATCATTGAAGCAAGCGCAAAGACAGGCATGGGAGTAGAAAAAATTCTTCGTGATATTGTAAATCGTATTCCACCTCCGGAAGGAAATCCCGATGCTCCTTTACAGGCTCTGGTATTTGATTCAATCTTCAATTCATTCAGAGGTATTATTGCTTACTTTAAAATAATTAATGGAACAATACGTAAAGGTGACAGGGTAAAATTCTTCAGTACTGAACTTGAATATAATGCAGAAGAAATAGGAGTCTTAAAATTTAAACAGGATCCCCGCGATAAATTGGGTGCAGGCGATGTTGGTTATATTATTTCAGGAATAAAAAACTCCGTAGAAGTTAAGGTTGGTGATACTATTACACATGTTAAAAACCCCTGTGATAAAGCAATTTCAGGATTTGAGGATGTTAAACCAATGGTGTTTGCCGGAATTTACCCTATTGATGCTGATGAGTATGAAAACCTGAGAATTTCAATAGAAAAGTTACAGCTGAATGATGCTTCTCTTTCATTTATTCCGGAATCATCAGCAGCACTTGGATTTGGCTTCAGGTGTGGTTTCCTGGGACTACTTCATATGGAAATCATCCAGGAGCGTCTCGAAAGGGAGTTCGACATGGATGTGATTACAACGGTACCAAACGTTTCTTATAAAGCATATACCATCAAAGGAGAAGAGATTGATGTTCATAACCCATCAGGGTTGCCTCCGGTTAACCATCTCGACCGTATTGAGGAGCCCTATATTAGCGCACAGGTAATTACACTTTCTGAATATGTAGGCTCAATAATGAATCTTTGTATTGATAAAAGGGGAGTTCTGAAAAATCAGGTTTACCTTACAAGAGACAGGGTTGAAATAACTTTCGAAATGCCTCTGGCAGAAATAGTTTTTGATTTTTACGATAAGCTTAAAAGCATTTCAAAAGGATATGCCTCTTTTGATTATTACTATACCACCTATCAAAAAGCAGATCTTGTTAGACTTGATATCCTTCTGAATGGTGAAATGGTTGATGCTCTTTCCACACTTATATATAGAGGCCATGCATACGATTTTGGCAAGAAGATGTGTGTCAAACTTAAAGAACTTATTCCGCGTCAGCAGTTTGACATTGCCATACAGGCAGCCATAGGTGCGAAAATTATTTCCCGCGAAACAGTAAAGGCAGTCAGAAAGGATGTAACAGCAAAATGTTACGGCGGTGATATTACAAGGAAAAGAAAACTTCTGGAGAAACAGAAGAAAGGGAAGAAACGAATGAGGCTGGTGGGAAATGTTGAAGTTCCTCAACAGGCATTCCTTGCAGTTTTAAAACTTGACTAACCAAATTTTTTGAGGCTCTATTAAAAATGTTTTTAAACCACCCCGTCACGCCTATGGCGTGACACCCCTCCTTTAAAAAGTAGGGGAAAGTGTTGATATATAATGCTATAACTTTCTCCTCCTCTTTAGAGGAGGAGTACCCTGACCGAAGCGTCAGGGGGAGGTGGTGGGCTTTTAATACAATCTTTTTTCAGCAGATAAGTTTATAGCCTCTTCCGTGTACGTTTAATATTTTTACAGACGGGTCTTTTTTGAGATATTTTCTCAATCTTGTAATATATACATCCATGCTCCTGGCATTAAAATAGTTATCATCAATCCAGATAGTTTTTAATGCAAAGTTTCTCTCCAGTATTTCGTTCCCATGCCGGCATAATAGTTCAAGCAGCTCTGATTCCTTTGTTGTGAGCTTTATTAGCTGATCCCCGTAAAAAAGCAATTGTTTCAAAGGATCAAAAGAATAACCTCCAATTACATAGGGTCCCTCTTTTTTATTTACGGAAGTACTGGTGGTTCTTCTCAGTATGGCTTCGATGCGGTAAAGCAGCTCCTCCATTGAAAATGGTTTTGTAATATAATCATCAGCACCTGATTTGAATCCTTCTATTATGTCTTCTTTCTGGTTTTTTGCTGTAAGAAAAATTATAGGTACTTCAGGGTTTGTAAGGCGAATCTCTTTTGCAAGAGTAAGTCCATCCATTTCGGGCATCATAATATCAAGTATACACAGGCCGAATGACTCTGCTGAGAAGGCTTCAAGAGCCAGACTACCGTTAATGAACAGTGTTGTTTCATAGTTCTTAGCGGTGAGATAATTCCTTAACAAGATGCCCAGGTTGCTGTCATCTTCGGCAAGCAGAATTCTAATCTTATTCATTTTAATCCGTTTTGTGGAAGAAAAATAGTAAATCTTGTTCCTTTATTAATCTGGCTATCAGCCTTAATTGTTCCGTTATGTTCTTCTATAATCTTCTTAACATAACTCAAACCGAGTCCAAACCCCTTTACATTATGAACATTACCGGAAGGGACACGAAAGAATTTGTCAAAAATCCTCTTCAGGTTTTCTTTACTTATCCCCATGCCTTTATCTTCAATAGTAACCAAAATACCTTTCTTGTTATTACGGGTGGAGATAATTATTTCCGGTTTATCTTTAGAGTATTTAATTGCATTATCGATAAGGTTGGAGATTGAATTCAGAAAATGAATTTCATCAATCATCGCAAGTGACATCGTGGCCTGAAAATCGTTCTTTATCGAACCATCGCGGTTTCCGATCTGAAGAGCGAAATTTTCCACTGCTTTAATAATTATCCCATTAACATCCAACTCAGCCAGATTGAGTTTCATTTTTATTTTTTCAAATATTGCCATCTGGAGAACTTTCTCAACCTGGAACTTTAGTCTCATGCTCTCATCGGAAATGACTTTTGCCAGGTTGTCGATATTTCTATCCTTGTCGGAGATTGTTTTATCGGCCATCATCTGGGAAGCCAGAGATATTGTGGAAATAGGTGTTTTAAGCTCATGAGTCATATTGTTTATGAAATCACTCCTTATTTCTGAAATCCTTTTTTGCCGGAAAATAACGATAAAAGTCCCGGTGGAAAGGATCAGCAGAAGCAAGGTAAACAGCAGGGACAAAAAACCAAGGATTCCGATTTTCTCAAATTTATATTGTCGTTCCTGAAGGCAATATAGCACTATCTGATTCTGACTGGGAACAGGGTCGTTCGGAAAAAGCTGAATAATGAATTTATTTGTCCCGGGCTTATCGGTAAAACCCGGCGTTTTCCATATATTTCCCAGGCGGCCGGACCGGATGGAGAATTCATAATCGAGATAAATTCCGGCATTATTAAGGGCTGTTCTGAGTTGCTGATTCATATTTTCAGGATCGATTCTTTCTCTGATATCAGGGGTATTGCGAAGTATTTTCTCCATTATATTCTCGAGGAAAACAATTTTATTGCTCACCCTTCCGGTTATATCCGAATTAGTTATTTGTGGCGAAGGTTCAGTTGTTTCATCTGTGGAAAAGGGAGAAATATCTTCAGCTGAAATAAATATTTTATGACCTGAACTGGTTATTGCTATTGGTTCACCAGGATTATTAAGTCCATACATTTCAAGAAGTTCTGAGTTGGGCCGATATCCCTGAAGTTTCCTGGCCAGAGGAGAATTTGCCGGAACAATTGCTGTAACTGAATCTGTGGATGCAGGATCGATATCTTCAACGATATTTTTAATTAATTCCTTCTCTTCAAGATCAAGAACGACTGACTCAAGAGCTTTATTAGCAAGGTAACGGAATTGCTGATCGGTTATAGCAATCGCATTTCGAATCCAGTATAACTGTATAAGGATCAGCCCCGAGATAGAGAGAAAAAAAAATATGGCCAGTAATACTATGGTTTTCCGTTTCATACAGACACAAAAGTACTTGTATATATTTTATATTACCACTCTTTAACTTTCTTTAACAACCTTGACTGTTTCAGGCGATTATTACAGGAATTGCGAAAACGCAAAAAATAAATTATTTTAACATATCATTAAATAATTGTTAATATTCAACCATTTATAATAATATATTTTTTTGTTATCAATACTGTTAATATATTTGTAAAGGATTTGGCATGATATTTGAACCAGAAGATATAGAGGTTTTTTTCATAGGTTAGGTTAGTTTTTAGGGTTATCAAAAAAGTGAGCCGCTTTCATAGCGGCTCACTTCTTTTTATATCATGTCTCTGGAAAACTCTATTGGGTTAAGTATTGTAAATTCCTATCCTTAAAGGTATTTATATCAATATTGAACACTGCATTTACAGATTCAATTTCTCTCAGACTGGCAGTTATCTGGTCTGTATTATTTCCCATTTCAGCATCCTGTACCTGAAAAATGTAATCTACATTTTTCAGTTTTTTAAGAAGAAAGCTTTTGCCAGACCGGTTTGAGAACAGGTTAAACACTACATCCGGAGACTTACTGGAATCCGAAAACCGGCTAAATGCCAGTTCAGATCCGGTATCATCGGTAATCTTAAGGGGTAATATGTTTTTAAGAGAAACCCGGAATTTCTTATTAATTGAAAGTGAAAGTTTATAGTCAGGTTCTGCCGATACTATTCCAAGAAGTATAAACTCATCTTTCTGGTTAATCTTAAGTTGCACTCGTGTAATTCTTTGAATACTCTTCATCTTTCGACGGCTTAACTAATAAAGTTAAGTAAAAAAGAAATACTAAACCTTATACGTTGAATTTATCTTTCAGCCTTCTCCATGCCTGACTGGAAGCTTCCTGTTCGGCCTCCTTTTTTGAGGCTCCGTGGCCTTCCCCTAACTCTTCTTTATCAATGAAAAGGGTTGTTGAGAAGACAGATTTTTTGAGGTAAAAATCATATTCCTCATTATATGTGAACATGAGGTTGGATTTATGCTTTTGCACCCATTCAAAAATAAGACTTTTATAATCTGTATCAGTATTAACGATCACATTCAGATCGAGGTATTTATTAAGCACATTCCTGATAAAGAGCTTTTTGGTTTTTTTGAATCCTTTGTCTATAAAGACCGATCCGATAAGTGCCTCGAGGGCATCACCATAAAGATTTTTTGTCGGGTGAACAGAACTGACATTGCTGATAAGGATTTTATTGATCCCCATTGATACCGCCAGTTGATTAAGTACTTCCCTGTTTACAATCCTTGACCGTATTTTGGTCATAAAGCCTTCGCTGGCATCTGGGAATTTCTCGAAGAGATAATCTGACAGAATTGCATCGAGCACGGCATCTCCCAGATACTCAAGCCTTTCATTATTCACTTTCTTACCATTGGGCAGGGTAAAAGAAGCTGATCGGTGGATAAATGCTATTTCGTATAATTTAAGGTTTCCTGGACTAAAGCCTAAGATCTTTTTTAAACGGGAACCAAATTCCCGGTTATCGAGTATATATGTACCATTTATTCTTTTCCGGAATAATGACACTAAACTTCAGCTTTTTTAATGACGACAGAAGCGTTATGACCCCCAAACCCAAATGTATTGCTGATGGCAACATTAACTTTTCTGTTCTGGGCTTTGTTGAGTGTAAGATTCAGTTTTTGATCAATTGCAGGATCAGGAACCTTGAAGTTGATGGTAGGAGGAATGACGTCGTGAACAACAGCCATTATGGCTGCAATTGCTTCAATAGCACCGGCTGCTCCCAAAAGGTGACCTGTCATTGATTTAGTCGAACTGATATTAAGCTTATAGGCATGTTCTCCAAAAACATTTACAATAGCTTTTGTTTCAGAGACATCACCCAGCGGAGTTGCTGTGCCATGTACATTTATGTAATCAACATCTTTGTACTTCAGGCAGGCATCATTTACCGCAAGTTTCATTACATTCCGTGCACCAAGTCCCTCAGGATGAGGAGCCGTCAGATGATAGGCATCAGCAGTTAATCCTGTACCAACTAATTCGGCATATACTTTTGCACCTCTTGCTTTAGCGTGTTCATACTCCTCAACTACCAATGCGCCTGCACCTTCTCCCAGGACAAACCCATCACGGGTCTGATCGAAAGGTCTTGATGCAGATTGAAATTCAGCATTATTTGTAGAGAGGGCCTGTAATGCATTAAAACCACCAATTCCCGGTTCATTGATACTGGCTTCTGAACCTCCGGTAATGAAAATATCTGCTTTTCCCCAGCGTATATAATTGATAGCATCAATAATTGCGTTGGTGGAGGAGGCACATGCTGAAACAGTAGCGAAGTTTGGCCCTCTGAAGCCGTATTTTATTGAGATTGATCCAGCAGCAATGTCTCCGATCATCTTGGGGATAAAGAATGGACTAAAGCGGGGTGTCCCATCCCCAAGGACATAACTTTTAATGGCCAGAAAAAAGGTTTCAAGTCCCCCGATACCTGAAGCCCAGATAACCCCAACCCTGTCTTTGTCAACTTTTTCCAGATTTAACCCTGAATCAATTACTGCTTCGTCAGTGGCAATGAGTGCATACTGAGAATACAAATCCAGTTTGTTGGCCTCTTTCCTGTCAAAATACTTTGCAGAGTCGTAGTCCTTTAATTCGCAGGCAAATTTGGTTTTGAACTTTTCAGTATCAAAACGTGTAATCATTACTGATCCGCTGACACCATTTTTTAGTCCTTCCCAATATTCGTGCAAATTATTACCTAAAGGAGTTAATGCTCCCAGACCTGTCACTACAACTCTTCTCATAAATGGGTTATTAAAAATGCAAATTATTTTGCATTCTCCTCAATGTACTTGATAGCATCTCCGACTGTGCCAATGGTTTCTGCCTGATCGTCGGGAATACCGATATTGAATTCTTTCTCAAACTCCATGATTAACTCAACAGTGTCAAGAGAGTCTGCACCTAAATCATTTGTGAAACTGGCTTCCGGAGTTACTTCTGATTCGTCTACTCCAAGTTTGTCAACTATAATCTCCTTTACTCTTGTGGCAATGTCCGACATAATAATAAATTTTAATTAATATTAATTTTTGAACCATGTAAAGAAATATATTTGTACTTTATTTTTCAAGAGATTTGATGTTTTTTTATTTAGGTTACAGTTTAATGTGTTGATAATTAGAAAAATAATCTTATTTTAAGGAATTATTAATAATGGTTGATAAATATGCTAATTATCAAAATATGAGGAATATAGCAATTTTTGCTTCTGGCTCCGGTACTAATGCAGAAAACATTATTCAATACTTTTCGAACAGAAATACAGCTAAAGTAAGTCTTGTTTTGTCAAATAAGCGTCAGGCAAAGGTTCTAAAAAGGGCTGAAGCACTTAAAATAAGAACTGTTTTTTTCGAACATAAGGAATTTTATATCACAGGAAAGGTACTTCGTTACCTTGGATTATATAAAATTGATTTTATTGTTCTGGCGGGATTTTTATGGCTCGTACCCGAGAATATAATTGAACAATACCCCGGACGGATTATAAATATTCACCCTGCACTTTTACCTGGTTATGGTGGAAAAGGAATGTATGGAGATGCTGTCCATAAAGCAGTGATTGATAATCATGACAGGGAATCAGGAATCACTATTCATTATGTAAATAAATTGTATGATAAGGGGGATATAATATTTCAGGAACGTTGTAAAGTTGATCCTTCTGATACTCCCGACTTACTTGCTGAAAAGGTTCATGCCCTTGAATATCTGCATTATCCAAAGATTATCGAAGACCTGGTGGTAAAATTGCCTGATTTTTTAATTAAAGGTCCCGAGGAGGCTTAAGATAACAGTTTTGATTTTTTCAAACTTCACCCTGTTTTCCTCTGACACTGGTTCTACGGGCGGTGCATCAACTTTCAGAGGATCGACCGGTGATCCATTTTTATAGAACCTGAAATCGAGGTGCGGTCCTGTCGAGAGTCCGCTGTTTCCTACATAACCTATTATATCACTCTGTTTAACCATAACTCCCGGAGCTATCCCTTTTCTGAAACTGCTCAGGTGAAGGTATGCGGTTGAATATACACTGTTATGTCTTATCCAGACAATTCTTCCCGATCCGTTTTCAATGGAGGTGGAAATAACTCTGCCATCACCTATTGAATGAACAGGAGTTCCTAAAGGAGCAGCATAATCGACACCAAAATGTGGCCTTCGTATTCTAAGAATCGGATGGAGCCTGCTTGATGAGAAACGTGAGCTTATTCTAGAAAACTGCAACGGTGCTTTTAAAAATGCTTTCCTAAGGCTGTTCCCATCAATGTCAAAATATGTCTCTTTTCCATCCTGGATAAATGGTATTGCCGTTATTGATGAACCTGTCCTGTTAAACTGAGCTCCATATATTTTATCTGTGCCCAACGACTTGTCATCGATAAAAAGTTCTTCATATATCACCTTAAAATTGTCTCCTTTCTGTAATCCGAAGAAATCGACTGTCCATGCAAAAATGTCAGATAATTCAACTACTAGGGAAGGATGCAGGCCTCCTGCAATCATAGCATCCCAGAGTGAGGTTTCGATAGTCCCCGATGCATATTTGATTTCACTTTTTATCTCCTTTCTGAATGGCGTAATATTAAGCGAATCATTAAAGCTGAATACATAACAGGTTGAAGGGTCATGTTCGTATACCAGATATCTCGCCCTGGCAATACTGTCTCTGTCGCAAAAAAGGATATAGTTATTACCTGACCGGATATTTCTTACATTAAAAACTGTTTTGGAATTTTTAATTGCCTGGTCAATCTCCTGCATACTGATACCTTGTTTGATGAGAATTTCTGACAGGAAACCATTTTGCTTAATATGACCGGGAACCAATTTGAATGAGTCGGCAGGGATTCCATACAAAAGTACAGGACTTCTAAGTTTTTGATTAACAGTCGTGTCTGATACAACTGAGATAATTTCAGGTTTATTATTCACTGAATTATTACAGGAAACAGAAAGAAATATAAAAGCAATTGTGATTAAGGATTTTAGGTTGGTATGCATCAATATATCAGTATAATTTGTGTGTAAGACCAAAGACCAAAGACCGAAGACCGAAGACCGAAGTCAGAAGTATTGATCCTGATTGCTTCCGGCTTCCGACTTCCGACTTCTGACTTTTCAATTTTTAATCACTATGTTAACGATCCTGTTCGGAACAACTATTATATTCGAAGGAGTAGCAGTTCCAATCCATTTCTTAGCCCTCTCATCAGCCAGAACTATTTTAATGATTTCTTCTTTGGACAGGTTGACCGGAAGTTCAATTTTAAACCTCATTTTACCGTCAAATGATACCGGATAATCAAAGATGTCTTCTTTCAGAAACTCCTCATTGAATTCAGGCCATGGCTCATATGAAAGAGTTTCATTATGACCCAGCAGATGCCATAATTCCTCAGCCATGTGTGGCGCAAAAGGAGCAAGGACCTTTGTAAATATGCAGGCGGTATCAACTGTTACTTTACCCTTTTTTGTTGCAAGGTTGAGGAATATCATCATCGCAGAAATTGCTGTATTAAACCGGAGATTTTCAATATCCCCTTCTACTTTTTTAATAACCTGGTGAAGTCCTTTTAAAACCGTTCCATCTTCCTCTCCATTAGTTATATTATCAGGATTTGACAGGAACCTGAAAGCCCTCCCAAGGAATCCGAATACTCCTTTGACGCCTTTATCGTCCCATGGTTTTGTAACATCGAGTGGCCCCATAAACATCTCATAAAGTCTTAGGGAGTCAGCCCCGTATTTTGATGTAACATCATCGGGATTAACTACATTCTTGAGAGATTTTGACATTTTGGCGACGATTTGTTTCATTTCGTCACCTGTCTCTTTATGGAAGTATTTGCCTTCACGCTCTTCAACCAGATCACCTGAAACCCTGGACCCTGATTCAGTTTCGTAAGCAAAGGCAAGGATCATTCCCTGGTTGAATAATCTTTGATACGGTTCGTCTGTTGAGACAATTCCAAGATCAAATAATACTTTGTGCCAGAACCGGCTGTAAAGGAGGTGAAGGACAGCATGTTCAGCGCCACCAATATAAAGATCGACCGGCATCCAGTATTTCTCTTTTGCCAGGTCAAAAATCATTTTGTCATTTTTCGGATCAATAAACCGGAGGTAATACCAGCATGATCCTGCCCACTGAGGCATGGTATTGGTTTCCCTTCTGCCTTTGCGTCCGTTTTTATCAGCTATATTCAACCATTCAGTTGAGTTTGAAAGAGGTGATTCGCCCGATTCGCCTGGAAGATATTTTTCAAGTTTTGGCAGTTCGAGGGGAAGTTCATTCTCGTTCATCGCTGTAATTTCTCCATCTTCCCAATGAATTACAGGAAATGGCTCACCCCAGTATCTCTGCCTGCTGAAAAGCCAGTCGCGGAGCTTATAGTTAACTTTCGCTGTCCCCAGGTTTTTAGTTTCAAGCCACTTGGTTATATGAGCTATACCGGCATCTTTATTCATGCCGTTTATGTCAATACCAGTCGATTTATTTGATGAGTTAATATATTTCCCATCTTCAGTCCAGCATTCCTTCCCTTCAAGGATTCTTTTCTTCTGCTCTGAATCAGAAACATCAGGATCTTGTATGCAGGCAATAGGAAGGTGGAATTTCTGAGCAAATTCGAAGTCCCTGTTGTCATGAGCAGGAACCGCCATTATTGCACCTGTGCCGTAACCTGTTAATACATAATCAGCTACCCATATCGGTATCTGTTTCTTATTTACAGGATTAATTGCATACCTGCCGGTAAAGACCCCTGTTTTTTCTTTTGCAAGATCAGTCCGGTCAAGGTCTGATTTAAGAGAAGTAGCTTTAATATAATCGTTAACGGAATTTTTATTGTCATGTGTTGTAATTGCATCGGTAAGAGGATGTTCAGGTGCAATTACCATATATGTTGCTCCAAACAGTGTGTCGGGCCTTGTTGTAAAAACGGTTAAATTTTCGTTTAATCCTTCAATTTTAAAATCAACTTCAGCACCGGTTGAACGCCCTATCCAGTTGCGTTGCATATCCTTAATACCTTCAGGCCAGTCGAGTTTATCAATGCCTTTCAGCAGCCGTTCGGCATAAAGTGGAATGCGGAGCATCCATTGTTTGAGATTTTTCTTTTCAACCCTGTTCCCGCATTTCTCATGAGAACAATCATTCAGCACCTCTTCATTTGCACAGACGATCCGGCAGTTTGGACACCACCATACCAGTGCATCGTCGTAGTATGCAAGTCTCCTGGAATCAATGTATTTAACTATCTCTTTCTGACCAGGCTTTGCAATGTTTTCCGGTAACTTTAATTCGGAAATTGGTCTTCCTCTCTGCAATTTATCATCGAACCATGTATTATAGAGCTGTATAAATATCCACTGGGTCCATTTAAAATAGCCGGGATCAGTTGTATTAATTTCTTTGTCCCAGTCATAACTTAGTCCGAGTTCTTTTATCTGTCTTCTGAAAGTATCACAATTGTTCTTTGTGGTAATTGAAGGATGTGTTCCGGTTTGTATGGCATACTGTTCTGCAGGAAGGCCGAATGCATCCCATCCCATTGGGTGGAGTACATTGAATCCTTTCATCCTCTTGTATCTGCTGAAGATATCAGTTGCTGTATATCCCTCAGGGTGACCCACATGCAGACCTGCCCCTGACGGGTAAGGGAACATGTCGAGAATATAACACTTTTTCGGATTGGTTAAATCTTCCGGAGTTTTAAAGGTTTTGTTATCCTCCCAGTATTTCTGCCACCTCTTTTCAATTTCGTGGAAATTGTAATCCATCTTGCTCTTTTCTTGATAAGTTGTTAATAATAAGTCCGAAGACCGAAGACCGAAGTCCGAAGTTTAAAGATCTCCATCGTATCTAAAATTCTTAACTTCTGACTCCCGACTTCACAGCATTTAAACCTGATTAGTTAAGATAGTTTTAATGCTGAATATGAGTCTGCGAAAATAGAAAATCTTTGGCAAATATCATTAATGAGGTGTTGCAATAGGTGTGTGGATAAGGTAAATTTACTGAATTAGTTGTATAAATGGGCTTTTGGTTATATTTTTGCGTTGTTATTATGGTCCCGTAGTTCAATGGATAGAATGACAGATTCCGGTTCTGTTGGTTGGGCGTTCGAGTCGCCCCGGGATCACAAAAAGGCGCTGAAAGGCGCCTTTTCAAGTTAAAAGTAAAAAAAAGCAGGAGAGACAATTAATCCCTTAAGATTTCGATCATTTCAGTTATAGCTTCAGTATCGACAGGATCTCTGACCGGAGATAAGCCTAAAAGCATCCTGACCTTGTTAAGATCATCGCCGGTAATAAAATCTTTACCTATTATTATATAGTAAAGTAATGCCGATTTCAGTGTATTGGATTTGACCCTGAAAGAGTGCGGACTTGATCGGGCCGGGAAAAGATGAACGTACCTGATTTCGTTATTGTGATATTTAAGGGTCCATTGTGAACTGTCGGATAATGAGATTATTCTGAAGTTATTCATATTTATACCTTCCCAAAGGGAGAAAGGCTCTCTCCTTAAAATATCTTTCTGTTCAAGGAATTCTTCAACTTCTTTGCAAATATTAATAATAGATAATGATCCGGTATAAACATCCATTACAGATGTGCCCAGATGTTTCAGATCTTTAATGAGATTTTTAATATCAGCATTAGATTCATCTTCTATTTTAAGATTTATGAACTCTTTAATGAATCCAAGATGGTGCTTAAGAGGGTTGAATAAAAGGGGTTCAGGTATTTGATAACCAATATTCATTATACAAAGATACACTAAAGAAAAAATGAATATTAAAGAATGATCAGGTGTGAATGTCAGAATATTCAGAATCGATTAACTTTATGAACCGAATAAGCGACTTTTAATTTTTAAGATATGCCAGACTCTTCAAGACGGAATTTCTTAAAGACAATAAACCATAAGCAACCGGACAGAGTAGTTGTGGATTTTGGTTCAACTGCTGTAACCGGAATTCATGTAATTATAGTTGAAAAGCTTCGTCAATACTACGGACTGGAGAAAAAACCTGTCAAAGTTATTGAACCGTACCAGATGCTCGGAGAGATTGACAATGAGTTGATAAAAGCAATGAACATAGATGTAATTGGATTGTTTTCTGCAAAGAATATGTTCGGAGTTCCGAATGAAAACTGGAAGGTGCATAAAACGCTTTGGGGACAGGAGGTGCTTTTTCCCGGAACTTTTAATTACACTTATAACAACAATGGTGATATTCTGATGTATCCGGAAGGAGATACTTCTGTACCTCCAAGTGGTATGATGCCAAAGTCGGGTTACTTTTTCGACGCCCTCGACAGACAGCAGCCCATTGATGAATCAAAGCTGAAAGTAGAGGACAACCTTGAGGAATTTGGTCATATCACTAAGCCGGAGCTTACTTACTGGAAAAATCAGATTAAATTACTTGAAGATAATTCAAAAGCAGTAGTTGCTTCTTTAGGAGGGACAGCCCTGGGAGATATTGCCCTTGTCCCTGCTGTCGGATTAAGGAATCCAAAAGGAATTCGTGGTGTCGAAGAATGGTATATTTCCACACTCATAAGAGAGAATTTTATTAAAGAAATATATGACAGGCAGACAGATATAGCCATTGAAAATCTTAAGTTACTACACAATGTCATAGAAAATAAAATTGATGTTGTCTTTACTTGTGGTACCGATTTCGGTACCCAGAACTCAACTTTCTGTTCACCTGAGACCTATGACCGGATATGGATGCCCTATTATAGAAAGGTAAATGACTGGATCCATCAGAATACAAACTGGAAAACATTTAAACACTCATGCGGTGCTGTTGAACCGCTTTTGTCGCATTTCATCGAATCGGGATTTGATATTATAAATCCGGTTCAGATCAATGCTTCTGGCATGGACCCACGTAAACTAAAGAAAGAATATGGCGATAAAATTGTTTTCTGGGGTGGAGGTATTGATACTCAGGGTGTTTTTGCTTTTGGAACCCCTACCCAGGTTAAAGAACAGGTTAAGTCGCAGTGTGAAATACTTAACAATAACGGTGGCTTTGTCTTTAATACTGTTCATAATATTCAGGCAAATGTCCCCTTTGAAAATGTCGTAGCAATGCTGGATGCTTTAAAAGAACTCTGATGAAAGACCATAAATTTAACTGGAATTATCTTTTAAGTATTTCGCTGGTATCTGCAATGGGAGGCCTTCTTTTTGGTTATGACTGGGTCGTAATAGGAGGGGCAAAGCCTTTTTATGAACCTTTCTTTGGAATTTCAAATAGCGCTGCTTTACAGGGTTGGGCAATGAGCTGTGCCTTAATAGGATGTCTTGGGGGTGCAATGTTATCTGGCTGGCTAAGTGACCGATTCGGGAGGAAAAAGCTCCTGATTCTGTCCGCAGGTTTATTTGTTGCAGCATCCCTTGGAACAGGAGCAGCAGGCTCATTTGGAACATTTATTATCTTCAGGATGCTTGGGGGAATTGGCATTGGTCTTGCATCAAACCTCTCTCCAATGTATATCGCTGAAATATCTCCAGGCAATGTCAGGGGAGGATTTGTTTCAATAAATCAGCTAACGATAGTAATAGGAATACTTGCAGCTCAACTGATTAACTGGAGAATTGCACAACCTGTTGCTCAGGGAGCAACTACTGCCGACATAATGGCATCATGGAACGGGCAAATGGGCTGGAGATGGATGTTTTATGCCTGCGCCGTACCTGCTTGCCTATTTTTTATTCTTATGTGGTTTGTTCCTGAAAGTCCGAGATGGCTGGCAAAAAGTAAGATTAACCACACGAAAGTTCATAAGATACTGGCAAAAATCGGAGGAAATGATTATGCAGACTCTGAACTTAATTCTATTGAGGAAACACTCAGGACAACTACTGAAAAGACAGATCTTCGTCTTTTGAAACAGACAGGGGTATCAAAATTGCTGATTCTGGGTATAGTTATAGCAGTTTTCCAGCAATGGTGCGGGATTAATGTTATTTTCAATTATGCCCAGGAGATTTTTGCAAGCGCAGGTTATAGCGTTTCAGACATTTTGTTTAATATAGTGATCACCGGTAGCGTAAACCTTGTTTTCACATTTATAGGGATTTTTACTGTCGACAAATTTGGCAGGAAAGCACTCATGCTCCTGGGTTCAGGAGGCCTTGCAGGTATATTTGCCATTATCGGGAGTATGTACTTTTTCCATTTGCAGGGATTACCTTTATTAATAATGGTAGTAGTTGCTATTGCCTGTTATGCTATGTCGCTCGCTCCGGTAACATGGGTAATTCTCTCTGAAATTTTTCCAAATCGCATACGCGGGACAGCAATGTCGGTTGCGACATTTTCATTGTGGGCAGCTTGCTTTGTCCTGACTTATACATTTCCATTATTAAATCAATTGTTAAAGGCATCAGGTACATTCTGGCTATACGGCTTTATATGTTTACTCGGATTCTGGTTCATCTTTAAAAGGTTACCAGAAACAAAAGGAAAATCACTGGAAGAGATTGAGCATGAATTAACCAAAATTTGACAAAATGACACTCGACACAAGAAACACGACACAAGGAAGAAAAGAATTTGATTTCCCCTGCACCGTTAGTCGTGAGTCGTGTGTCAACAATAAATATATTTGATATGAAAAAAATATTAATTCTTTTGTTTGTTGTCTCCGGATGCACAAGTCAGAATGTCGAAGTAAGAAATAGCTTTTCCCTTGCAGGTGATTGGAAATTCAGAATCGATTCTCTCGATCAGGGAATTGAAAATAAATGGTATGAAGAACTGTCTGATGAAAACGTAAAACTTCCGGGCTCCATGGCCGAGAACTGGAAAGGAGATGAGGTTTCCTTAAAAACAGACTGGACTGGCGATATTTTTGATAAGTCTTATTTCACAGAAAAAAAATATGAAAAGTATCGTCAGCCCGGGAACATAAAAATTCCATTCTGGCTCAAACCAGTCAAATATTATAAAGGAGCTGCATGGTACCAGAAAGAGATTGAAATACCATCGGACTGGAACGGAAAGAGCATTGTACTCTTTCTTGAGCGCTGCCACTGGGAATCGACAGTATTTGTTAATGATAAAAAGGCAGGAAGTCAGAACAGCCTGGCAACGCCTCATGAATATGATATAACGGATCTGATTGTTCCTGGTAAAAACCTTTTAAGTATCAGAATTGATAACCGCGTAATTATTCCTATCGGGGTTAACTCTCACAGTATCAGTGACCACACCCAGTCGAACTGGAACGGCATTACCGGAGATATTAGTCTGAAAGCAACATCAAAAGTATTTATCAGTGACGTAAGGGTATATCCTGATATCCAGGGTAAAAAAGCAAAAATAATTGTAGAATTAACCAACAAAACGGGAACAACGTTTAAGGGAAAAGTAGCGCTACAGGCTGAAAGTTTTAATTCGGATATCTCGCAAAAACTGAAAAGTAAAGTTGTGTCAGCAAACACCGGTTCAAAGGAACTGCAACTGGTGATTGACTATCCGATGGGAAATAAGATGCAATTATGGAGTGAATTCATACCTTCATTATATAAACTATCTGTAAGTCTGAAAGGATCTAAGGGGGAAATAATTGATCATACGTCAGAGGACTTCGGCATGCGCGAGTTTAAAACCAATGGAACACGTTTCGAAGTAAACAGGCAACAGGTGTTCTTAAGAGGCACACTCGAATGTTGTATCTTCCCGCTTACGGGTTACCCTCCGACTGATGTTAAATCGTGGGAGAAAGTACTTCAAACCTGTAAAGATTATGGATTAAATCATATCCGATTCCATTCATGGTGCCCTCCGGAAGCTGCTTTCATTGCGGCTGATAAACTTGGAGTTTATTTTCATATCGAATGTTCTTCATGGGCTAACCAGGGGAGTTCAATAGGTAATGGAGGAGTTATCGATGAATATATATACCAGGAGGGAGACAAAATTCTGAAGACCTATGGAAACCACCCATCATTCTGCATGATGGCTTATGGTAATGAACCTGCCGGTAGAAACCAGAAGGAATATTTGGGAAAGCTTCTGACATACTGGAAAACAAAGGATAACCGAAGGGTATATACATCTGCAGCTGGATGGCCAATAATTCCTGAAAATGATTACAACCTATCGTCTGAACCAAGGATTCAACATTGGGGAGAAGGGTTAAAGAGTATTATTAATGCTGAACCTCCCCAGACCATGTTTGACTTTCGTGATTTTGTTTCAAAATTCTCAATTCCAACAGTTGGTCACGAAATCGGGCAGTGGTGCGTTTATCCCGATTTTAAAGAGATTGCAAAGTATACAGGTGTTTTAAAGGCAACAAACTTTGAAATATTCCGGGAGACACTTACAGAGAATAATATGGGCGATCAGGCTGAGGAGTTTCTGATGGCTTCGGGTAAACTTCAGGTCTTATGCTATAAGGCTGATATTGAGGCAGCTCTTCGCACACCTGAATTCGGTGGATTCGAGCTACTTCAGCTTCACGATTTTCCTGGTCAGGGAACTGCCCTTGTTGGAATCCTCAATCCATTCTTCGAATCAAAAGGATATGTTACCCCTGAAGAATTCAGAATGTTTTGTAATGAGACCGTTCCTCTGGCAAGGATGCAGAAACTTGTTTACAGTAATAATGAGTCTTTTAAAGCGGAGATTGAAATGGCCCATTTCGGGGCAAAATCGTTAAAAAAGCCTGTGATTCTGTGTGATGTTTTAAATTCGGCAGGTGATACTATTTATAAGGAGATTTTCACAAAAGAGAATATCGCGATTGGTAATTGCATTCCAATAGGTTCTTTATCAGTTGATCTGGTTAGTGTTTCTAAAGCTCAGAAACTTATACTGGAGGTTTCTGTAGAAAACACGTCTTATAAAAACAGCTGGGATTTTTGGGTGTATCCTGCAAAACAGGAGATAAACAATGGTGATGTTTTAATTACTGAAAAACTGGATAAAAATGCCGAAGCTACTCTGAAAAATGGAGGTTCTGTTCTGTTACTTACTTATGGCAAAGTCGGAAAAGATAAGGGAGCACAGGTTGCAATCGGATTTTCGAGTATATTCTGGAACACAGCCTGGACCAATAACCAGGCACCACATACACTTGGAATTCTTTGCGATCCTAAGCATCCGTTATTCAGTGATTTTCCGACAGAAAATCACAGCAACTGGCAATGGTGGGATCCGGTAACCCATTCACAGGCAATGATACTCGATGGCTTTCCGGCAAATCTTAAACCGCTTATTCAACCAATTGACACGTGGTTTGAAAATCGCAGGCTGGCGCTAGCATATGAGTCAAAAACCGGTAACGGAAAGATTTTGGTCTGTAGCATCGATATGAAAAATAAAATCAGTGAGAGACCGGTTACGGAACAGCTACTTCTCTCCATACTGAAATATATGAATAGTAATTCTTTCAATCCTCAGACAGAAGTGGAGTTGGGAAAGATAGAAGAATTAATGAAATAATATTAAGATTTTCATTAACGCCAGACACCATCATCACCTTTAACCATGTCATAGTTCCCGCTGAGGTTCAACTGAACCTTTTGTGCATTGGGTGCGTTTACCCTGAATATTGCTTTCAGTTCGGAGTCGATGCGCGAATATTCCTGCCCCGGAGCATTCGTGGATGCTGTTTTTGAGTTTGCAAGAGGATCTGCATTCTGCCCAAAACACAGAGCAGTTGCCAGAAGTTCCAGAATAAATAAACTGGTTAGATTCTTTTTCATTTTGTAAGATTCTGTTTATTTGCTTTTTTAAGGTCCATTATGAATATCCCGTAACCGATACCCGCAAGATCGGTTGATTTCGCCAGCTGGAAGGCTATGAATTTATATAATAATAATAGCTATATTTTAATAAAACTTTCTGTTGGAAGCTGCTATGAAAGGTAAGAAAAATAAATGTATTTTTTACACGTTAAAAGTCAAATATTTATAAAATAGATTATTGGACTGTAAATCAATTTCATAAGTCTTTCAACACTGGGAGAGAGGGATTACCTTTGATGATCCCTTGTGGGAGTTCCTTGCAAAGCAAACCCGCTTCGCGATATGTTTTATTTTTCTCATGACCTTCACAAAACAAGTTTTGTTTGGTCCTTCTAAAAATAAAACCATCCGCCGATTGGCGGATGGTTTGCTTTGTCTTTGCGGAGAGAAAGGGATTCGAACCCCCGGTACCGTTACCAGTACAACGGTTTTCGAGACCGTCCCGATCGACCACTCTGGCATCTCTCCCTTAATCCTTTTCAAGGAAGTCACAAAAATAAAAAAACTATCTTAAAATTCTAACTTGTAATTTTTTGGATATTTGTACGTGCAATATGAAATAATTACATCTTATTTTGGGGTGGCAGAAATAGGAAGATGCGTTTTTTGAAAACTTAAATAAAATCAATACTTTTGAAGCATGAAGACATTGACAATTAATATACCAGATAGTGTTGATGTGGGAAATAGAGAAATTGCTATGCTTTTAGCAACAAGGCTTTATGAATTGGGGAAACTTTCACTTGGACAAGCCGCTGAATTAGCAGGATTGACGAAAAGAACGTTTGCTGAATTATTGGGTACCTACAATGTTTCTATATTTAATT
>JAPLED010000122.1 GCA_026391475.1 Bacteroidia bacterium
GACCTCCTGATTACAGGTCACGTTATCAATAAACCCGGATTACTCTTTGAAAAAATTGAAGATGAAGATATCACTAAGCAGATAGATAAGCTTCTGGCAACAAAAAAAGCAAATGAAGCAGAAGGAGCAAAAACAGCTCCCGGAAAAGATGTTATAACTTTTGATGATTTCACAAAAATAGATATCAGAACGGCTACAATTCTCGAAGCCGAAAAAGTTCCAAAGACTACCAGGTTACTTAAACTCAAAATTGACACAGGTCTCGATATCCGCACAATAGTATCAGGTATTGCAGAGTACTATGAACCGGAAGCTATTATCGGCAAACAGATATCAGTTATAGCCAATCTTGAGCCCCGGAAGATTAAAGGAATAGAGTCGAAAGGTATGATCCTTATGGCAGAGGATAAAGATGGAAAACTAGTGATGGTTACTCCCGCCGATAAAGTGAGTAATGGGAGTATGATAAAATAATTATCTCTTGCTTGAAATCCAGGTTCCGGGGAATTTTTTCGAGATGCTGTCTTTTTTGGTTATTGCTGTATTCATATCGGTGCATATCATTGCACTAACCCTGTAAAAACCATTTGGAGCAGCCATAATCTCAGGTGTATAGCCTTCCGCTTTCAGCATATTTACCTGAAAAACTGCATTTTTTTCTGATTTGAAGCTCCCGGTGATAAGATAATATGCATTCTCATCAGCCGCAACAGGCATAACGACTTCTGGTGCTGCCGGTATTTCGGATATTGGCTTTATGTTCTCTTCAATCTTCGCTGACTCATCTTTAATACCCTCATCAACAGCCTTTTTATTGTGCTCAAACTCAGCTGTTACCAGGGGATTCATTGATGTTGCTTCTATCTTCGTTTTAAAAATGTCTGTTTTCAGGGACACTGCAACCAGAACGGAAAGAAGAGGAATGATTACAGCTGCCCTCCAAAGAATCTTTCTAATGGAAGTCTGCTTTACAGGATCCTTCCCGACATGCCTGATGATCCGTTTTCTTACATCATATCCTTCCAGAGGTAAACATTGATAGGACTCAAGTCCGTAAGAATCCAGATGATAGTTTGCGTTCCTGTCGGGTTCAAACTGAACGTTGCCTTCCTGGTTGTTGACAAAACTTCCGATATTATCGAAAATAATCTTTTCGCCTTTTTCAAGTTTTCTACGCAATCCTCCGACAAACTCCTCAACCATATTTCTGGCATCCCCATAGTTGATGTTTGAGGATCCGGAAATCCTCCCTACCAGAAGACCATCATTATGATTCAGGTTCCTGTTGAATGATATCTGCTTGACAGGCGGATAAAATGTTCCGGTACTCTTATCAATATGCGCCGGAGTATAGTTTCCTATGAAACCACCAAATCCCGGAACGATAACACAATCGTGTCCGAATAATAATTCCCGTATAAAAGCAGTAATATCCACTTTAATATTTCTATTGTTCATACAAAAATAAGAAAAATAGTCTTGACGAAAAAATATTATCTTCGTATTTCCAAATTTAAACCTTATATGAGAGAGATCCGGATGGTTGACCTGAAGGCTCAGTACGAAAAAATCGGGGCAGAAATAGATATCGCTATAAAATTGGTACTGAAATCAACTTCTTTTATTAAAGGTCCTGATGTTAAGTTATTTGAGGAAGAGCTTCAGGAATATATGGGAGTAAAACATGTGGTTTCATGCGCAAATGGAACAGATGCCCTTCAACTGGCGATAATGGCTCTTGCCCTTAAACCCGGAGATGAAGTTATTACCACAAATTTCACATTTATTGCAACAGTTGAGGTTGTTGCACTGCTTGGCCTTAAGCTCGTTATTGTTGATCCCGATCCCGGAAGTTTCAACATTTCTGTTGAAGCGGTCAGAAAAGCCATTACTCCAAAAACAAAAGCAATTGTCCCTGTTCATCTTTTTGGCCAGTGTGCCGATATGGAGAGCCTGATGGAAATTGCAAAAAAGTATAACCTTTATATAATAGAGGATGCAGCACAAGCCACCGGTACTGATTATTTTTTCCGCGATGGCACTACAAAAAAAGCCGGGACAATCGGACATGTCGGTACAACTTCTTTTTTCCCATCCAAAAATCTTGGATGTTATGGTGACGGAGGCGCCCTCTATACCAACGATGATGCTCTTGCAAAAAAGCTGAGAAGCATTGCCAACCACGGTATGAAAGAAAGATATCACTATGATGATATTGGTGTTAATTCAAGGCTTGATACAATTCAGGCTGCAATTCTCAGAGTAAAACTTAAATATCTTACTCAATTCAATGCAGCAAGAAAAGCGGTTGCTGAACAATATGATGATGCATTTGCCGGATGCCGTTCAATATCAGTTCCGGATAGAGTCAGCTATTCGTCCCACATTTTTCATCAATATACAATCAGGGTGAAGAATGGTAAAAGAGATGATCTTAAGAAGTTTCTCGAATCAAAAAAGATACCATCAATGGTTTATTACCCGGGGCCACTTCATATGCAGGAAGCTTACAGATACTTAGGATACAGGGAGAATGAATTCCCGGTTACAACGGCCCTTTGCAAAGAGGTTCTGTCTTTGCCAATGCATCCCGACATGGAACAGGAACAGATTGATTATATTATACTTAACATTCTAAAATTCTTCGGTAATTAATAATTATGGAGAAGAAATATTTTGCCCACGAAACTGCTGTCATAGATGATGACTGTAAAATTGGAAAAGGAACAAAAATATGGCACTTCAGCCATGTTATGACCGGTTCTGAAATCGGGGAAAACTGTAATATAGGCCAGAATGTTGTCATATCGCCAGGTGTAAAACTTGGCAGGAATGTCAAAGTCCAGAATAATGTTTCACTCTATACCGGTGTCACTTGTGAAGATGATGTATTCCTTGGACCATCAATGGTCTTTACCAACGTCATTAACCCACGGAGCGCAATTATCCGCAAAAACAGCTATGACACCACCATCGTGGAAAAGGGAGCATCCATCGGTGCAAATTCCACAATTGTGTGTGGTAATAAAATCGGAACCTATTCATTTATTGGTGCAGGCGCTGTTGTTACAAAAGACGTAAAACCTTATGCCCTTGTTATCGGAAATCCAGCCAGACAGACCGGCTGGATGAGTGAATACGGGCATAAACTGATTTTTGACAACTCAGGGATGGCCACCTGCCCTGAAAGCGGAGAGAGATACAAGCTTGAAGATGGCAAAGTTTCTAAAATAATTTAGTAGTTTTATGCGCCTTTTTAATATATGACAATGACAGAAACTCCAAAAAATTTCGGAATTATTGGTGTGGCCGGATACATTGCTGTCCGGCATCTCAGGGCAATTAAGGAAACCGGCAATAACCTCCTTGCCAGCCTCGACAGGTTTGACAGCGTAGGACGAATTGATGACTTTTTCCCGGAGAGTGATTTTTTTGTTGAGTTTGAACGTTTTGACAGACATTTTGATAAACTAAAACGAACCGGGACCAAAATTGATTATGTAAGTATCTGCTCTCCGAATTATCTTCACGATTCTCATATCAGGTTTGCCTTGCGTCATCAGGCTGAAGCAATTTGCGAAAAGCCCATTGTCCTCAATCCATGGAATATTGAAGCGCTGCAGGAGATTGAGAATGAGACCGGTCATAAAATCTATACTGTTCTTCAGCTTCGCCTTCACCCCAAAATAATGGAACTGCGGGAGAAG
The DNA here is from genome assembly GCA_026391475.1 of Bacteroidia bacterium. GTDB lineage: Bacteria > Bacteroidota > Bacteroidia > Bacteroidales > VadinHA17 > LD21. The sequence goes on from JAPLED010000122.1 coordinate 3,708, forward strand.
ATCCGTAAGGGCCCGAAAGGGAAGATATATGATGTTGACATGTCATACATCACCAGCCGCGGAAACTGGTATTCAATATCATGGAAAGGTGATATCCAGAAATCAGGCGGTGTGGCAACAAACATCGGTATTCACTTTTTCGATATGCTGAGCTGGATCTTCGGCGACACAAAGAAAAATATTGTTCATCTCTCCGAACCCAATAAGGCTGCCGGATATCTCGAACTTGAAAATGCCAGGGTCAGATGGTTCCTCAGTCTCGATCATAATGATATACCTGATCCCGCCAGGAAAACCGGTCAGAGAACATTCAGGTCAATCACTGTTGATGGAGAAGAGATAGAATTCAGCGAAGGGTTTACCGACCTGCATACACTGACATATAAAGAAATACTTGCCGGTAGGGGATTCGGTCTTAAAGATGCACGCCAGTCGGTTGAAACTGCTTATATAATCAGAAATTCAAAACCTGTCGGACTTCAGGGAGACTATCATCCAATATTAAAAACAATATAATAATGTACAATAAGCTGATTAATAAGGAGACAAAACTTTCTGTCATCGGCCTTGGTTATGTTGGACTGCCAATTGCACTTGAGTTCGCAAAACAAATCAGTGTCATTGGCTTTGATATTAAACCTGACAGAGTTGAATTGATGAGAAAAGGCATCGATCCCAGCAATGAACT
>JAPLED010000124.1 GCA_026391475.1 Bacteroidia bacterium
CATTTTTACACCAGCTTCTTATATTTGATTCTTGCCGGTGTTGTATCAGCAACTCTCTTTTTATAGTTTTCTTCATAGTCGGAGTAATTTCCTTCAAACCAGACAACTTTGGAGTTGCCTTCAAAAGCGAGCATGTGTGTTGTAACCCTGTCGAGAAACCATCTGTCGTGGGATATAATGACAGCACATCCTGCAAAATTTTCCAGCCCTTCCTCCAGTGCTCTCAGAGTATTTACATCAATATCGTTGGTTGGTTCGTCAAGCAGTAAAACATTTGCCCCTGATTTCAGCGTGAGAGCAAGATGCAGCCTGTTTCTCTCTCCTCCTGACAGTACACCACATTTCTTTTCCTGATCTGCTCCTGTGAAGTTAAACCTTGCTACGTACGCTCTTGCGTTTACGAGACGATTTCCAACCATAACATCGTTCTGGCCTCCTGAAATTACCTCATAGACGGTCTTGGAAGGATCAATTGCAGCATGTGCCTGATCGACATACCCCAGAGCAACTGTATCTCCAATCGTAAAAGTCCCTTTTGACGCATTTTCCTGTCCCATAATCATTCTGAAAAGAGTTGTTTTTCCGGCTCCATTCGGGCCGATAACTCCAACGATTCCGTTTGGCGGGAGGCTGAAATCAAGATCTTCAAAAAGCAATTTATCGTCAAATGATTTTGTAACTGATCTGGCTTCTATAACTTTATCGCCGAGCCTGGGCCCGTTTGGGATAAATATTTCAAGCTTTTCTTCCTTCTGTTTAACATCCTGGTTAAGGAGGTTTTCATAAGCCCCCAACCTCGCTTTTGACTTCGCACGACGAGCTTTGGGAGACATCCTTACCCATTCTAACTCTCGTTCGAGAATTTTCCTTCTTTTGACATTTCCTTTCTCCTCTACTTCAAGTCTTTTTGCTTTCTGCTCAAGCCATGAAGAGTAGTTTCCTTTCCATGGTATTCCTTCACCTCTGTCAAGTTCAAGTATCCAGCCGGCAACATTATCGAGAAAATAGCGGTCGTGTGTTATACAAATAACAGTACCATGATATTGCTTCAGTGTTGTTTCGAGCCATTGAACTGACTCTGCATCGAGGTGGTTTGTTGGTTCATCAAGCAGAAGAATATCGGGTTGCTGCAGAAGCAGCCTGCATAAAGCCACTCTTCTGCGCTCTCCTCCAGAGAGAACATTTACCCGGGCATCACTATCCGGACACCGCAGGGCATCCATTGCCCTCTCAAGCTTGTACTCAATATTCCAGCCATCGTGGTAATCGATCTTCTCCTGAAGAACAGCCTGCCGGTCCATAAGCTGTTGCATCTTATCAGGGTTTTCGTAAACCTCCGGTTCTCCAAAACTGTTGTTTATCTTTTCGTATTCCTTTATTATCTCCATTGTATCCTTCACCCCTTCCTCGACTATCTCCCTAACGCTGCGGCATTCATCCAGGAGAGGATCCTGGGAAAGATGTCCGACAGAATAACCCGGAAGAAAGGTAACTTCTCCCTGGTACTCCTTTTCCAGCCCGGCGATAATTTTAAGAAGAGTTGATTTCCCTGATCCGTTCAAACCAATTATCCCGATCTTAGCTCCAAGAAAAAACGAAAGGGAAATATTTTTAAGTACCTGTCTGTGAGGCGGAAACGATTTACCCACCCTATACATCGAAAAAATGATCTTATTGTCGTCAGCCATAACAGTATATTTTATTCGCTGAACAAAAATAAGTCAAATTGCGATCTTTTGTCTATTTATTTCTTTTCGAATAATTTTACTGTATCATCCTGCATCAGTACCCAAATGGAATAGACTCCTTTAAGTGTTCCAATGGGGATGTTCAGACAACCAAGTGCTGCAATTACGATTATCAGGTATCTTGCCCACGGCATATAGGAAAGAAGCCCGATACCACCAACCAGTCCAAGTGTTGAGAGAAATCCGATGAGCAATGGAAGGCTGATTGCTAAAAACCTGAGAACCACTACCCCCACCTCATCATTTTCAACAAACCCTTTTGCAAAATTCAGAGCAAAGAAAACGACAACTGCTGCGATCAGACCGAGTATACCAAAACCAATATGAATGGCCCCAACTACGGTTACATGTTTTTTCATTTTTGAATCTTCCATGACATTAATTTTTTATGCAAGTTATAATTATTTTCATTCCTGCATTAATGACTGATATTTTATCAAATTGATGCATCATACTTTTCATTATTTCACTTATGCAACCTTTTTGTTTTAATTCTGTTCAATAAGAAAAGAGTTTTGGTATCTTTGAAGTGAAATTTGACAGTTATGAACCGAGCTCCAACGCGTTGGGGCGAGCTACATCATACCATTAAAAACAATAATATTATGATGAAAAGAAAACTTTTATTCGGAGCAGCATTTCTGTTCGTTGCATGGGCTGCCACATCCTGTGAAGCACTCAGCGGCTGTAAATTTTGCAAAAATGTTACCTATGAGAATGGTTCTGTAATTAATTCAGGTGCTGAGACAGAGTATTGTGGTGATGACTTAATAAAAAAAGAGGCTACCCTGGATGTAACTGTTGGTTCTCTTACAACAAAGGTTGAGTGCCGCTAATATCTTACACCGATCAGAGTAACATCATCTACCTGAGGGTTGTCTCCACGCCACTCCTCAAATATCTCATTTAACCGCTCACCTTGCTGAAGCATCGGTTTCCCGGCCATTGCAACCAGTGTTTCCTTGAGTTGCATTGACATGAATTTCTTCTGCTTTGGTCCGCCAAACTGATCGGAATACCCATCAGAGAAAATGTAAAAAGCATCACCTTTCTGAAGTTCAATCTTATGCAGAGTAAATGGTGCCATTTTATAATGAATTGCCACAGGCATTTTATCGGCCCTGTAGTGAGTAAGCTCTTCACCTCTTACCAGATATAGCGGATTGTTGGCTCCGGCATACCATAATATACTATTATCAAAATCAACCACACAAACTGCAATATCCATCCCGTCTTTTATACTATCCTCTTCTGCGACCTGATTTAATGATTTTATGATTCCCTGGCGCAGATTTTCTATTATCTGGTCGGGCATCAGGATATGCTTACCATTAACTATTTCGTTTAGCATCGTTACTCCGAGCATGCTCATAAATGCTCCGGGAACTCCATGACCCGTACAGTCGGCAGAAATTATTACCTGAAGGTTCTCCTGGGAGCTTACCCAATAAAAGTCTCCGCTTACAATTGCCATAGGTTTAAATAAAACAAAGTGCTCGAGCTTATCACTAAACAGCTCAAGAGAGGGGATAAGGGCTTTCTGGATCCTCAATGCATACATGATACTGTCGGTAATATGCTTTTTCTGATAAGCTATCTGATCTCTTTGAGCGGCAGCGAGATCTCGTTGCTTTTCAATCTCCTCCTTTTGCAACGATATCGTTCTGTTCTTCTCCTCAAGTTTGATATTGGCCTCTTTCTTTATTTTATATCCTCTGTAGATATAGTAGCCAAGGATACTGACAAGGAGAAGTGCAAAAAGAACAAAACAGAGTATCAGCTTTTGTTTTTCAATTGCCTCAAGTTGCATTTTTATCTTACTGTCCTGATCTGATATTTTCTGAAGCTGATTATCAATGCGGGCTAACTGAATGTTTATATTCTTCTTCTGTCGTGCAAGAGTATCCTTTTGTATCTGGACTTCTTTTTGCTGAATGACTATTGTCTGTTTCTGAACTGAAATCTCCCCCTGCTGTTTATTTATCTGAACAAACTGTCTGTCAAGTACTTTTTGCTTTTCATTAAGAATTTTTTCTTTCGTTATTATCTCCTTATCGAGACTGTCGAGGAGCGCCTTCTGTTTAAGTATTTCCTGCTTCTGGAAATCTATCGTCTCAAGTTGTTGCTTAATAGTCTCTTTCTGAACTTCAATCTCCTTGCTGGCTAAATCGAAAAGATTCTGCCAGTCTTCTTTTGTCTTTATAGCCGTAAAGAGCAGGCTCTGAGATACCACCATCCTTTCTTGTTTAATATATTCCTCATTAATATCAAATCTTGGTTTGCCTTCAACCACTATGAAGTTCATCATAGATTCCCTGAATTCATAACCTTCAGTTATAAGCATTGTCTGCTTACCTGCAATTTTAGCCTTAATTCTGTCCAGATTAAAACCGGCATTTTTATTTACGTACAGAACCTGAAGATGGGTCATGCTTTCAATATTCCTGAAACCGGCCACACTTACAGGTTTGTCCTGGATCCGATTTCTGGTTTTGGCAAGATTGGCCATCTCCTCCACAAGGTTATATTCTCCGACAAGAACTCCGATCTTAAAGGTTGATGAATCGGCGAAGCCCGTTCCGTAATCAATATATTTTGCCAGGTCAAAAACATATAATGCCCTTGTGGGATTATCAAATCCACCCTGGCTGTATGCGCTATTAATCAATAATATCAGTCCTATTGAAAGGATTGATATTCTAATAAAGCGAATTTGTTTTGACATGATTTTCCGGATTTATCAATACGAATTTGCACAATTTTATTCAAGAAACAAAAATATCTCTTCTCTTAATGATGCCAACAGTGTTGATAAAATGTTAATAACTGCTAAGATAAACGGGTTCACTATCTTTTTCTTACCGTAATTTTATACGAGTTTAAACAAATCCACAAATGACCCTGAATATCAGCAATTTAGAACTTACAGGCAAACATATAGTTATTGTTGAAGATGACGTGCCATCAATCAGGTATTATGAAACACTCCTTAAAAACTCGGGAGTTGATGTTAAAATCTTTCACACAGGAAAAGAATTTGTTGATTATTTAAACCAGGGGAATCACATAATTGATCTTGTTTTCATGGATTACCTTATTCCTCTTATTAACGGAATCGAATGCATAAGAATCTTCCGGAAAGAGAGAAAAAGTATTCCTGCTATCATGATCACGGGATATTCTTCTGAGCAGGCAAAAACCGAAGCTTATATTGCAGGATGCAATGAGTATGTGTTAAAACCCATTTACCCCGAAAAGATATTTTTCCTGCTTGAAAAATACCTTAAATCAGAGATCCCTGTTTCCCATATATACTAATCCTCTGTTTTCACTTTCCGGCAGGCTGTAGCATCCTGACATATTTCGCATAATAGCTCTCCAGTTTTTTATTTATCTCTTCAGCCATTTCAGGTTTCCCGTTTGCTGCACAGGCGCTCGCAACCCTTGATGTGTACTGAATCGCTGTCTGAATCTCAAATTCTGCGGAATTGATAATATAAGGATTCTGTTTAAGGTAATAATCAAGTCTCTCATAATAGTAATCACAGAATGCCTTAGCCATTTCAACCGCTTTCTCTGTTCCTCCTGCAACATAATACGCCTCAATAATATCAGCCATATAAGGATCGTATGAGATTTTTTCGAGAGGGAGCATCTCCATACAATAATTAAGTACTTCGATTGCCTTTTCATTCTTTCCTTCGGCAGAAAGAGCCTTTGCAAGCCTCGAATAATTCAATCTGGCCTTAACAACAATAATTGTACGCCTGTGATTATAATCGATATTTACCCCTTTTTCCTTAGCCCCTCCCCACACAAAATTTTTCATCATATTTTCGTATAAAATATCTGTGTCAATCCGGCCATATTCAATCCAGTTTTTATTTTGGGATTTTATCGGTACCAAACGGAAAGCAAGCCCCTCCAGCTGAAAATATTCCTCCAGACCAAGAGCATCATTATGATAACCGGTAACAAAATATATCGGGCGCTCCCAGTTATTATGTGCCAGGATATCCATCACAATCAGCTGACTCTTAAGTATGTAACTTCCTTTAAGCTTAATATCAATGTATGGAACAATTTTACTTGCGTCTTCCGGCTTAACAGTACCCGATGCAATTACCTTTGCTGCATCAACAGGAATCCTGATAGTTCTTGATGGAATAATGTCGAGTATTTCTGTAGCAGAAACCTGTACTTTAGTTCCTTTGTTATCGCTGTTTACCCAATCAATTATTGTTGATATGTCAACAGGATCTTTTGTCTTTTCAAAAACGTAAACCTGATCGTTTATTCCATCATAATATTTTTTAACGGGAAGAGAAACCGGTAGCGGGTCTGATTCATATATCTTATTTTTCATCTGGTTGATATACCAGTCTGTATTAAGAAGCATCAGGTTGCAAACCCGTATATCGGTCCTTTTTCCTTCAACCTCCTGAGCATACCATAAGGGAAAAGTGTCGTTATCTCCGTTAGTAAAAAGTATTGCCCCAGGAGCACATGAATTCAGGTAATTAAATGCCACATCCCTTGCCAGATAACGGCCCGAACGGTCGTGATCGTTCCAGTTTTCCGACCCCATAACTGCAGGAACAGCAAGAAAACATAATAGTCCGGCAACAGGGGCAGCAATCTTTTCGCCTGCCAGTTTAGAGATCCCTTCGAACAGAGCCAGTACTCCCAACCCAATCCAGACCGAGAAAAAGTAAAATGATCCTGCATACGCATAATCTCTTTCCCTGGGCTGGTTAGGAGATTGATTAAGGTAAAATACAATTGCAACTCCGGTCATTATGAAGAGGAGTAAAATTATCCCCCAGTTCTTATTATCGCGGTTGAAATGATAGAACATCCCTACCATGCCCAGAAGAAATGGCAGAAGGTAATATTTGTTCCTTGACGTATCGCTTTTCATATCTCCCGGCAAATCAAAGGTCCCAAGCCGTGGTTCATCCAGAAATTTTATTCCGGTGATCCAGTTACCGTTTACTGCACCTCCTGTTCCCTGTGTATCGTTTTGTTTACCTGAAAAGTTCCACATAAAATATCTGAAATACATGTATCCGAACTGATATGAGAACATAAATCTCATATTCTCGCTAAAAGTTGGTTTCTTAATGACTTTTTTTTCTCCATTCTGTTCTGTAACCTGTATCGGAGTTCCCTTAACCCTTCCCCATTCCTCGTAGACTGCCTGGTGATCACTCTGAGTGCTCCACATTCTTGGAAAAAGAGTAATGAATCTTGGATCATATACCCGTTCAACGTCATGACCTGTTATGATATACTTTCCTTTCTCAAGAGCATATTTTGGTTTACCTTCAGTGTAATCAGGGACAGGAACATTATAAACTACTCCCCTGAACAAAGGTTGCTGACCATATTGCTCTCTGTTCAGAAAATAAAGTAAATTAACCGGATTCGATGGATTGTTCTCATTAAGCGGGGTGCCGGCAGAAGATCTTATCACAATAATCGCGTTGGAAGAATAGCCTATCAGAATAACCATTATTGCTGTAAGCGCTGTATTTAATGTCCTTCTGCTTTTACCAGCCATATACCATACAACTCCGGATATTACAATAAGCATTAATATATTAAGAACAGCTGATCCGGATATTACCCATATTCCTGTGAAGAAAAGGGCAGCTATGGCAAAAGCTGCGTTTTTTCTGCTATCCGTTGATGAAAATGAGAATTTAACGGCAAAAATAAACAGAACTACCAAAAGTATTATATGAAAAATCATTCCGCTATTGGCAGGAAGACTCAGTGTATTCACAAAAAACAGATCGAATTTTAAAGAAATAGCTACAACTCCGGGCATTATTCCATACATCAGAAGCGCCAGAAGTATCACTGAAGTAGTTAATGAGATTAAAAAGCCCTTCCATGAAAATTCGAATTTCTTAAAATAATATACCAGTACTATTGCAGGGATTGCCAGGAGGTTAAGAAGATGTACTCCTATGGAAAGTCCCATCAGGAAAGCTATCAGAATTATCCATCTGTCGGCAAATTTTTCTTCAGCCACGTCCTCCCATTTAAGGATTGCCCAGAAAACAGCTGCTGTAAACAGTGATGAGGTCGCATATACTTCACCTTCAACTGCAGAAAACCAGAACGAGTCTGAAAAAGTATATGCCAGTGCTCCGACCATACCTGCAGCCATTACTGCTACAATCCTTCCGGAATTAAAATGATTTTCATTCTTTAAAAGGATTTTTCTCGCCAGATGGGTAATAGTCCAGAAAAGAAACAAAATAGTAAATGCACTTGCCAGTGCCGACATTGCATTAACCATCACAGCAACTTTTGATACATCTCCTCCTGCAAAAAGAGTGAAAAACCGGGCCAGAACCATAAATACCGGATTGCCGGGGGGGTGACCAACTTCAAGCTTAAATGCAGAAGCTATGAATTCACCGCAATCCCAAAGACTTGCTGTAGGTTCAATGGTCATTAGATAGGTTACTGCAGCTATCATAAAAACTGCCCATCCTGATATGTTGTTTATCACCCTGTAATTCTTCATTCCTTATTATCTTTTTTTGAAAGAATATTCTCTGATAATTCAGATGACGAAAATACTTATTTTTTTCATACTATCGCCAACGGGATATGGCTCACTAATTTTACTATTTTTGAGCAATAATTCCTGAAATGAGATATCCGGTAATCCTTTTATATACAACTTTTTTACTTTTTGCACAGGTTACTTTTGCGCAATATTATGATACAGGGCAAGATCCTGCTTCTCTGAAATGGATGCAGATAAAGACCGGCAGGTTTACAGTCATTTATCCTGAGACTTATGGCTCCGGAGGAATGGCTTTCGCTCAATCGCTTGAAGAAGCATATTCAAAACTTATTTCGCTTTTCCCCGAAAGAAAGTTTAAAATCCCTGTGGTTATTCATAATTTTTCCACCCAATCAAACGGTTATGTTGCATGGGCTCCCCGGCGAATGGAAATATACCCCACCCCTATACAGAACACAATTCCTCTTGATCCGGAAAGACAACTCGCCATACATGAACTTACTCATGTGTTTCAGATGGAATCATTAAACGAAGACTTTTCAAAAACAATGTCGCTGATTCTCGGGGAACAGTTCACCGGAATTGTTGCTTCCCTTTTACCTCTCTGGTTCCTTGAGGGTAATGCTGTTTTTGCCGAATCGGCACTGACAGAATCAGGAAGAGGACGAAGCCCCTCATTCCAGAAACAATTAAAAGCAATTGCAGTTGAACAAGGCAGCATGTACAAGTACGACAAGATGGTCAACGGCTCATACAGGGATTATATTCCCGACCATTATCAATCTGGCTATCAAATGGTAACATGGGCCCTGGCAAAATACGATCTTCAGATATGGAACAAAGTCCTTAATTGTACTGCCAAACAACCTTTTACAATTAACCCGGTCAATATAAGCCTTTCAAGGAGTGCCGGTATAACCAAAAAATCACTTTTTAAGGAAACCTTCGACACTCTTAAAACAATATGGACAAAAGACGTTTCAGAAAATAATGCCTTGTTTTACGAAACACTAAATCCTGCCAGGGAGGGGAAATTTATTAATTATTATTCCCCGGTCTTTGCCGGCACTGACAGCATTATTGCTATTAAAACCTCGCTAGCGGCACCCCCTTCATTTGTGTTAATAAACCCATCAAAAAAATCAGAAAAAAAAATACATACACCCGGACAGATGTATCCCTGGTTCATCTCTTATGCAAACGGAAAGCTCGTATGGGTTGAAACCCAACCCGATCCAAGATGGGAAAACAGAGACTATTCGATTATCAAACTTATGGATCTCAGTAACAATAAGATCAAAAGGTTGTCCCGTAAATCCAGGTACCTTTCAGCATCTCTTTCTCCCGATGGGAGGAAGATTGCCGCTATCGAAAACACCATCAACAACATTAACAATATTGTCTTAATTGATGCAGAAACCGGATCTATCCTGCAGTCTGTTCCTGCTCCCGGGAATGCTTATCTTCAACGCCCTCAGTGGGCAGAAGGAGGAGGGAAAATTACTGTTATTTTCTTAACTGAAGCTGGGGAGGGAATTATGGAATACACTTTAGCAAGTCAGGAATGGGAGACTCTTATTGAGGCTGGCAGAGAAGATCTACAATCTTCTTTCCTGAGAAACGATTCACTCTTTTTTATCAGCTCCTTGTCGGGAACCGATAATATTTACATCAGAACACCCGATAGAAAAATAACATCATTGACCAGATCCAGATTTGGAGTCAGTGATCTTAGTCTGTTCGGGGGTAAGATTATTTTCAGTGATTATACCTCTCTAGGGAATAATATCTGCAGTACCCCACTTTCTGAGGTTTCGGGTAGGACTAATGAAACCGATAATTCATCATCTTTCCTGATAAATCGTATTGACATAAAACCTCAAACTTCTGATTTTAAGGCCGGTACTGTTTATACACCTGAGCCCTACAGGAAATGGCAGCATCTTTTTAAATTCCACAGCTGGATGCCATTCTATGCAGATATTGGAGAGATAAAGGCCGATCCTACAGCTGTCAGACCCGGGGTTTCCATTATGACCCAGAATCATTTAAGCACTTTGATCTCTTCAATAGGTTATGAGTATTCCCCTGAGAAAAACCATGTATTTCATTCACGAATTACCTGGAAGGGATGGTACCCGGTATTTGAATCACAACTGGATTATGGGGATGAGCCTCTAATATCTAAAATGGGAGAATCTGTTGGCAATCCTTTTGAAATTAAGCCTGGAATAAAATTTTTAAATACGGTTTCAGTTCCTCTTCGTTTCTCCTCCGGTAAATTCTCTGAATATCTCCGTCCTTCACTTACATCTGATTACAGAGACAAATATATTTATATCAAAGAAGAAGGTATTTATGACCATAGTCAAACAATAATATCAGGAAGGTTGTTTTTTTCCAATTATCACAATTCTGCAATACGCGATATATACCCAGGATGGGCACAGACAATAGACCTGAATTACTCTTTCGCACCTTTTGACAAGAAGATTTACGGATCGGCTATATCTATGAAGACATCATTTTATTTTCCCGGATTCTTCCCTAACAATGGTATAAAAATCCGAATTGAAAAAGAAAAACAAATTCCGGCTAAATCCTTGTTTGGAAACAGGGTTTCGTTTCCCCGTGGTTATAAGAATATCCTTTCGAAGGAAATTAATTTTCTTTCAGTTGATTATGTTTTGCCTCTTGCATACCCCGATTTCAACATCTCAAGCCTTCTTTACCTGAAGAGGATCCGCACCGGTCTGTTTTATGATTATGCTTCAGGACCAGGCAATTCCTTTTATAAAAACACTGCCAATGGACTAATTCCTCTTTACAATCATCCCGATAAAGAGTCTTTCAGATCATTTGGATTTGAACTGATGGCAGATTTTCATATTCTGAGGATTCCTTTTATGATATCCGGCGGAGTTCAGACTGCCTGGAAGAAAATAAGCGAATCGCCCTCTTTTGAGTTATTATTCAACATCGACTTATATGGAATGACTATCGGCAGGAGATCGATGTAATCTTTTCAGAAATTTAAATTCCGGGCAGTTTTCTTTATCAGGTCCCATGCTTTTTCAACATGCTCAAGAGTGACATTTGTCTGGGCAGTGACCATTCTAAGTGTATATTTGCCGTTTAAGACCATATGACTCAGGTATAATCTGCCGGAATCATTAAGTTGGTGAATCAGCTTTTCATTTAAAGCATTAATCTGATCATTACTATAACCGGCAGGAACGTATCGAAAACAAACAACACTGATAATAACAGGGGCAAGTATTTCAAAGTCCGTTTCTTTTGAGATCATTTCTGAAAGCCGGGCGGCAATACTGATATGATATCTTATTTTTTCGCGGAGTCCTTCTGTTCCATATGATCTTATTACACTCCAGAGTTTTAATGCCCTGAATCTTCGTCCGAGAGGGACACCCCAATCCCGGTAATCATTCACTTTACCTCTGGTCCTTGTTTTAAGATATTCCGGAAGCACCTCAAAGGTCTTAATGAGTGCTCCGACATCCTTTACAAAATATGCACTGCAATCGAAGTTGGTAAACATCCATTTATGGGGATTGAAAACAAAACTATCGATATATTCCCTGCCATCAAGCATCCATTGAAATTCGGGCAGAATAAGGGCTGTTCCGGCCATCGCGGCATCAACATGGAGCCAGATACCATTTTCCCGGCAGATCTCCCCAATGGCCCTTAAAGGATCAACAGCGGTGGTTCCTGTCGTGCCTATTGTTGCAACCACACAGCAAGGGATATGTCCTCTTTCTTTGTCATGGATGATTGCTTCTTTCAGTTTTTCAGGATCCATCGAAAAGTCCTCTTTTACAGATATCTTAACCAGGTTTTTCCTGCCGATTCCGCAAATTTTTACAGCCTTTTCAACAGATGAATGAGTATGATCTGAACAATATACTTTAAGGGTTCCTGCATGTTCAGCACCTTCACTGTTAATTGAAAAATTGGTGATCTTTTCTCTTGCGGTAATTATTGCTGCGAGAGTAGCGGCAGAAGCGGTATCCTGGATTACGCCTTCAAATCCGGAAGGAAGCCCGATCAAATCCCTTAGCCAGATCATCATTTTCTCTTCGAGCTCTGCTGCTGCCGGCGAGGTTTCCCATATCATACACTGAGAGCCAAGAGTTGCAATGAGCATTTCGGCAAGTATTGAAGGAGGGCTTGTGTTTGCAGGAAAATATGCGAAAAAATTCGGACTCTGCCAGTGAGTTATACCAGGCATTATAATCTCATCGATATCCTTCATCAGAGAGTTGAAGGATTCTGAATTAGCTGGGGGACTATCGGGGATCTTACTAAAAATATCTCCGGGGACTACTGATGATTTAACAGGAAAACTCTCAACATTTTCCATATAGTCAGCCATCCATTCGACCAGTTCATGGGCATGTTTGCGAAATTCATCAGGCATCATTTGATATAATTTATCTCACGGAATCTGCCAGCAGAATTATTTTGTTCGCCTTTACTTCAATCACGCCTCCATTAATCTCATATATTGTCTCCTTACCCTCCTGGTCAACCATGATGACAGAACCGTTTTCAAGCGTAGAGATAATTGGGGCGTGATCCTTTAAAACCTGGAAGGACCCTTTTTTACCGGGAACCCTGACAGATTTAATATCTCCCTCAAATATTTTTTTGTCAGGTGTGATAATCTCTATTTTCATCCCATGTGATTATTTTGACTGAGCAAGTATTTTTTCGCCTTTTTCAATTGCGTCTTCGATCGTTCCGACAAGCATAAATGCAGATTCGGGATACTGGTCAACCTTACCATCCATAATCATGTTGAATCCTTTGATTGTATCTTCAATTGAAACGAGGGTTCCCTTAATACCTGTGAATTGTTCAGCAACCTGAAAGGGCTGTGAAAGGAATCTCTGTACTCTTCTTGCCCGGTGAACAACAAGTTTATCTTCTTCGGAAAGTTCGTCCATACCGAGAATAGCAATTATATCCTGTAATTCGTTATATCTCTGAAGCAGCTCTTTCACCCGTTGTGCGCAGTTATAGTGGGCTTCACCCACGATCTCTGCAGTCAGGATTCTTGATGTTGAATCAAGTGGATCTACAGCCGGATAAATACCAAGTTCAAATATTTTTCTGCTTAAAACTGTCGTGGCATCAAGGTGAGCAAATGTGGTAGCGGGGGCCGGGTCAGTAAGGTCATCAGCGGGGACATATACAGCCTGAACAGAAGTTATTGATCCATGCTTTGTTGAAGTAATCCTCTCCTGCATTATCCCCATCTCCGTTGCAAGTGTCGGTTGATACCCAACTGCCGAAGGCATCCTTCCAAGAAGGGCTGACACTTCGGAACCCGCCTGGGTAAATCTGAAGACATTATCCATAAAGAAAAGAATATCCCTTCCTCCGCTTTTCCCATCACCGTCCCGGAAATGTTCTGCAACTGAAAGTCCAGAAAGAGCAACCCTTGCCCTTGCCCCGGGGGGTTCATTCATCTGGCCAAACACAAGAGCCAGTTTTGATTCCTTAAGAGCATTTTTATCGACTGTTGAAAGATCCCATCCTCCCGATTTCATGTTATCAAGAAAAGCCTTTCCGTATGTTATAACACCTGCTTCAAGCATCTCACGAAGGAGGTCGTTGCCTTCCCTGGTTCTTTCTCCTACTCCTGCAAAAACAGATAGCCCCGAGTATGATTTTGCGATATTATTGATCAGTTCAAGGATAACGACAGTTTTTCCAACTCCGGCACCACCAAAGAGTCCTATTTTTCCGCCTTTTGAATAAGGCTCAATAAGGTCAATTACTTTAATACCTGTATACAAAACATCCTTTTCTATTGAAAGTTCCTCAAATTTCGGAGGTTTGCGATGTATGGGGTATCCTCCCTTTTTATCAAGTGGTCCGATGCCGTCAATTGCTTCTCCGGTAACATTCATAAGCCGGCCTTTAATTTGTTCTCCGATTGGCATTGTAATCGGTAACCCGGTTGCTACTACATCCATTCCTCTGCGGAGACCATCGGTCGAGTCCATAGCAATAGTACGTACTGTTCTTTCACCTATATGTTGCTGGCATTCATTCTTTTTCAGAAGGTTCAAATTTAATAATTTTTGCGTTTCATACTGACTAATGAATTTATAAATTCAGTTTTGTTAAAAAGTCCAATTATAAATTCGTTATCAGGTTTTTATTTCAGGCTATTCAGATATGCATGCTACTTGTTTCTTCCTATAAGTGAACAGGTAATTTGTGCAAGCTCATTTTTTCTTTCTTTAACGGCCCCGATCTTATCAAGCAGATTAAAAGCTATGCTAATATAATCATTAGCAAGTGTTTCCGTAACATCTTTAATATTGAGTTGATCATATAAATCAATTACTGTTTTAACTTTAGTTTCCGGGTCAAACTCCTTTAATGCAAATTGTTCCTGTAATTTTTTATGTTGATCGTATGAAGCGAGTTCAAAAGCTTTCACCAAAAGGAAGGTTTTTTTGTTTGAAATAATGTCTCCTCCCGGAATTTTGCCAAATACTTTAATATCCCCATAAATGTCAAGCAGGTCATCCTGTATCTGAAAAGCCAGACCAAGGTTCCTGCCAAACTCATAAAATTGCTTTTTCAAAGTCTATGTCAAGTTGCTGCCCGACACATACTTCAATAGCCGCTTTGTTGAAGACCCTGAAAACTTTTGACATACACCCGGGTGGAGCTTGTAAAAAACAATCATTGGCAATAAATGCCATCACATCGCCTGACAGCACTGCCTGATTAATATTCCACTTACTGTGAACTGTTGGGAAATTTCTTCTTACCGGAGCCTGATCCATTATATCATCATGAACCAGAGTGAAGTTATGAAACACCTCCAGCCCCGTGGCGGGGATGACTGCTTCATCAATTTTATCATTAAAAAGGTTGCAAGCCATGAGGGCCAAAACGGGCCTTAATCTTTTACCTCCAATTGAAAGAATATATTTTACCGGGTCATAAAGTTTTCCTGCTTCCGTATTATACGAAAGATTTATTATAGACTTATCGACTAAATTCTTTAGATCAGATTGATTGAACATTATGTTTTTTTAATAACCCTGATAATCAATTAATTTTAACCTCTAAGCGCTTCTGCGCCACTAACAACCTCGAGTATCTGGTTTGTTATTGTTGCCTGCCTGGCTTTGTTGTATAAAAGTGTCAGATCCCTGATCATCCCGGTTGCATTGTCGGTTGCTTTATGCATTGCGGTCATTCTGGCACCATGTTCAGCTACAAACGAATCGAGAACTGCTTTGTAAAATTGAATCTTTAAGGATTTAGGTATTAGTTCTTTAATAATTTCCTCTTGATTAGGTTCATAAATATAGTCAACCGGAGTTATTTTAACTTTTCCGGCAGGAACTGTCTCAACAGGAAGAAATAATTCATTGGTCAGGTTTTGCACTGCCGCGTTCTTAAACTGGTTATAGATCAGCTCCACCCTATCGAAATCCCCTGCTGTAAAACTGCTCATAACCTGTTCTGCCACCCGGGCAACATTATCAAATGAAAGATCATGAAGCAGGTTATTTTGTTCGGGAAGCAAATTTACTGACTGCTTTCTGAAATAATCAAATCCTTTTTTCCCGATCGTCAGAAGCTTCAGGTTCCCCTTTTTAAATTGGTCATAATATTTTTCTGAAATGACCCTTTTTGCTTCTTTAATGACATTGGAATTGAATGCTCCACAGAGACCTCTGTTAGATGTGATCACAACAATAAGAACTTTTTCAGGAGAAGATACCCTTTCAAAAATATTATCTACTTCAGAGTCCGAAAGGCTCTGAGAAAGGCCAACCAGTATCTCGTGCAATTTATTTGCATATGGCCTGAGTCTCACAATCTTATCCTGAGCTTTCCGCAATTTGGCAGCAGATACCATCTTCATTGCTGAAGTGATCTGCCTGGTTGACTTAACAGAGGTTATCCTGATTCTTATTTCTTTTAAATTCGCCATTTAGAATTCATTTATTCAGCCGATCCTGATTATTGCAGACGGTATTTTAAAACTAATTCCGAAGCAACTTTTTCGAGAACTTTGGTGATATCACTATTAAGTATCCCGTCACGAAGGTTATCGAGAACATCTCTGTGTTTAAGTTCGAGATACTCCAGAAACTCACTTTCGAAAATCTTTACTTTGTTAATCGGAACATCCTTTAAAAGACCCATTGTTCCGCAATAAATTATTGCTACCTGTTTTTCGATCGGTACCGGGGCATATTGTCCCTGTTTAAGTATTTGAACGTTTTTGGATCCTTTATTCAGAATTGCCAGAGTTGTGGCATCAAGGTCGGAACCAAACTTAGAGAATGCTTCAAGTTCGCGGTATTGGGCCTGGTCAACTTTCAGAGTTCCGGCGATTTTTTTCATTGACTTGATCTGGGCATTTCCTCCCACCCTCGACACAGAGATTCCCACATTAATTGCGGGTCGCACTCCGGCATTGAAAAGGCTCGATTCGAGAAATATCTGTCCATCGGTGATAGAAATCACATTAGTCGGAATATAGGCAGACACGTCACCGGCCTGTGTCTCTATAATAGGCAATGCGGTAAGCGATCCGCCTCCTTTTACCATGTGCCTTATAGATTCAGGAAGATCATTCATCTTTTGTGCAACTTCATCTGATTCAATTATTTTCGCTGCTCTTTCAAGAAGTCTTGAGTGCAGGTAAAAAACATCTCCGGGGTAAGCCTCACGTCCGGGTGGACGACGAAGCAGAAGTGACACTTCCCTGTAAGAAACGGCCTGTTTTGAAAGGTCATCGTAAATTATTAGTGCATCGCGGCCGGTATCGCGGAAAAATTCTCCGATAGCAGCTCCGGCAAAAGGAGCATAGAACTGTAAAGCGGCGGGATCGGAAGCCGTAGCAAGTACTATAACTGTATACTGAAGTGCGCCATGTTCTTCAAGTGTTGCTGCTATATTGGCAACTGTTGAACCTTTTTGTCCTATTGCAACATAGATGCAATAAACCGGTTTCCCCTTTTCAAAGTTACTGCGCTGATTAATAATTGTATCGATGGCAATAGCTGTTTTGCCTGTCTGTCTGTCGCCGATA
Organism: Bacteroidia bacterium; assembly: GCA_026391475.1. Classification (GTDB taxonomy): domain Bacteria; phylum Bacteroidota; class Bacteroidia; order Bacteroidales; family VadinHA17; genus LD21. Next base: position 17,396 of record JAPLED010000124.1, read on the forward strand.
ATCAACTCCCTCTGTCCGCGACCGATTGGTATCATTGCATCAATAGCCTTGATACCGGTCTGTAGAGGTTGCCGGACAGGCTGCCGGAAAATAACCCCCGGAGCTTTTCTTTCGAAAGGAAGGGTATAAAGTTCGCCCTTTATCGGACCTTTCCCGTCGATTGGCTGCCCTGTTGGTGTTATTACTCTTCCCAATAATCCCTCGCCTACTCCGAGAGAGGCAATCCGTCCGGTTCTTTTTACGATATCACCCTCGTTTATCTCCTCTGTAGGACCGAGTAATACTGCTCCGATATTATCTTCTTCAAGGTTCAGAACAATAGCTTCAATTCCATTTTCAAATTCAATCAGTTCGTTCGATTGAGCATTTGAAAGTCCGTATATACGGGCGATTCCGTCACCAACCTGAAGCACGGTTCCAACTTCCTCAAGTTCAACGCCGGTCTGTATTCCTTCAAGTTGTTGCCTGAGAATTTTTGAAACTTCTGCTGGTTTAATATTTGCCATATTATCCTCTTAAAATTCCTTATTAATAATTTTCTAATTTTCGGGAGTTATTACACTTCCTTTAAGCTCTTTTTTATCTTCCGCAGTTTATTCCTTATGCTGGCATCAATGTAATTGTCATCAACCCGCAGGATAAAGCCGCCAATTATGTCAGCGTCAATATTTTCTTTAAGCACAACCTTCGTCTTGAAAACTTCCGAAATAAGATCTGCTATTTGTTTTTTGACGTTAGCCTCTACCTTAACTGCTGTTGTAAGGACAGATTCTGTTATTCCCTTGTGTTTCATTGTCTCGTGGATGAAGACCCTGGCAATTGCAGGAATATAGCTTTCTCTGCCATTTCTCACAACCAGATCGATCAGGGAAAGAGTGATTTCCTCTACGTTATCTCCAAGCATTTTGTGAAATATCGCTGCCTTTTTTGAGGGAACTATGATAGGGCTATGAAGGAACTCTTTTGCTTCCGGGATTTTACAGACTTCCGAAATAAAGATCATATCCTGATTAACCTTATCAAGTATCTTTTTTTCGAGTGCTGACTGGAATAATGCTCTTGAATACCTTACGGAAATTTTGCTGTCGTTCATTACAGATTTTACTTCCTAATTCTTATTGAAATTAATCTCTTTGAGGTAGTTATCAATCAGTTTCTCCTGTTCGCCTGTCTGCTTAAGTTTTTCTCCCAGCAGTTTTGAGGCTATTTCAACTGAAAGTGTAGCCACCTGTTCGTGAATCTCTGAAAGAGCTTTCCTTTTCTCACTTTCAATCGCTGCTCTTGCTTTCTCAACAAGTTTTTCTGCCTCTTCAGCAGCCTTTCCTTTGGCTTCAAAAATAAGCTTGTCACGCACTTCTCTGGCTTCTTTAAGTATTCCTTCACGCTCTTCTCTGGCTTTGCGCATGATCGCTTCATTGTCGCTCTGTAATTTTAACATTTCCTCCCTGGCTTTTGCAGCTGATTCAAGAGAGCCCTTGATCATCTCATCTCTTGATTTAACTGCATTCAGGATAGGTTTCCATGCGAATTTTGTCAGGATCAGAAAAAACAGAACAAAAATCAGTGCTGACCAGAAAAGTGTCCCGATTGCAGGGGTGGTAAGACTGTTAGCTAATAATATCATATAAGTTGTTTTAACGATTTTAATAAATATGAAGCACTGCAACCAACCGTTGCAGGCTTCACAAATTTCAATTACTGCCCGTTCGTGATAAATGCGACAACAATTGCAAACAATGCAGCTCCTTCAACAAGGGCGGCTGAAATGATCATGGCCATCTGTATCTTTGAATAAGCTTCCGGCTGTCTTGCTATTGCATCCATTGCCGACCCGCCAATTCTACCGATACCAAGTCCTGCGCCGATTACTGCGAGACCTGCTCCTACTGCTGCTAATGTACCTGTCATAATTCAAATATTTAGTTAAACAAAAATTCTAATGATGTTCCTGTATTGCCAGACTTATAAATAATGCTGAAAGCAGGGTAAATATATATGCCTGAAGAAATGCCACCAGGAGTTCGAGGCAATCCATAAAAATCACGAAGAATACAGACACCGGTGCAAGTGCAAGAGAATCAAATATAAATATCAAACATATAAGGCTTAACAAAATAATGTGCCCTGCGGTTATATTTGCGAATAACCGGATCATAAGTGCAAAGGGTTTTGAAATAATACCGATTAGTTCAACCGGGATCATTACCGGCAGCAGCCAGAATGGCACTCCGGGGGGGGCAAAAATATGTTTCCAGTATAACTTATTGCCGCTGAACTGTGTAATAAGGAATGTGCAAAAGGCCAGAACAAAAGTAATTGCAATATTTCCGGTAACATTTGCCCCGAAAGGGGGAGGGAATGGAATAAGCCCCATTAAATTGTTGATCAGTATAAAAAAGAATGCCGTCAGAAGGTAAGGCATGTATTTTTCATACTTATGAAGACCAAGATTCGGGATTGCAATATCATCGCGGACAAAAAGGATGATTGGTTCCAGGAAACTCTGAATACCTTTGGGATGGCTGATGCCTGTTTTCTTATAGGAACGAGCAAGAAACAGGAATAATATCAGTCCGATTATTGCTGCAGATAACATCCCGATAACAGTTTTCGTCATCGAAAAGTCAAGAGGAAGATTTTCTTCATCAACTTGCCCCTCCTCATTTATCAATACAATTTTCCCTTTAAGGTCGCTTTCCTCTTCAAGTCTGAATCCTTTATATTTTTGTCCATGGGCAAGCCGTTTTGAAGAAAAGATGTTCAGTCCGGACTCCTTACTGAAAACAATAACAGGCAGATAAATAACAACGCTCTCTCCATTCTTTTTCGTAAGAATATGCCACTCATGTGAATCAGCAATATGTTCAAGGACATATGTGCTGGCTTTGAATTTTTCTTTCCCCTCCGCCTTTTCTTCAACTCCCTGGCCAAAGGCTGAAATAGTTGTTCCTGCAAGGATAAGAAAGAAGAAAAAACCTATAACAATTCTTGTTTTCAAATCAGTACCAGTTTTATAAAGATTTGTTTTTCAATGTTTTCAATATAACCAATATCGAAAAAAAAGTGAATGTTAAATATAAGACAAAAAATACTAAAACAGATGGCAAAGATGTTTTTTTAGCAACAATAAACCAAACAAGAGCTAATACCAACTCAAGCAAAAACTTAAGGCTTACAGAGACCAGACTATAGAGAGTCTGTCTGTCTGGTTCTTTGGTCTGACCTCTTAAAAAAATGACCAGAGTTATAAGTACAATTATTGAAAAAACAGTGGATAGAATTGCAACATCCCTGAAGATTTTAAGGATTTCAACTGAAAATAGAAAATATCCTGTACCAAGTAACAGGATATTCAATAATAGTAGTAACAAAATATATTTATGAAGTGGTTTCAAAAGAGCGGATCACTTAATAAAATCTTTCACTGCTGTATATATTGCTGCAAAGACTCCAAGAAGGGAAAAGATTATTGTAAAAACAGGTTTATCGAAACCAGTCAGTTTATCAAGTTTTATACCACCCCAGGTTGTAACAAGAATAATACCTATCATCTGGAATGCTATGCCTGAATATCTGGCAAAATCTCTAATACCCTGGTTTCCTGGTCTTTTCGGGTTCTTTTTCTTTCGCGGTAGCTGTTCCTCCATTGTTATCGTTATTACTCATTTTGCAATTTCCGGAGAATACTGCTCCCGGTTCAATAGAAAGCTTTGAAGTAGCTATATCACCGAGTATTTTTGAAGATGCTTTCAGGTTAAGTAACTGACCAACCGTTATTTTCCCTTCAATTATGCCTGAAACTTCTGAGTTTTTACAAATAACTTCCCCACTCACCTTTCCGGTTGGACCAATAACAACTTTCCCTTTTGTGTTGAGATTTCCCGTAAGAGATCCATCGATACGGATATCACCATTAGATTTTATATCACCGGTTATATCTGTTCCATTACTAATAAGGTTAATCGTGGTGCTTTCTGTCTCGTTGTACTTTGCCATAATATTTAAAAGTTTAGAGATACAAACTTAATAACTCACAAATATAAAAACTATTGCAGATAAAAATAAAAAGGGGAAACAAAAAGGGGGTGAATATAATGTAAGAAATGCTTATTTCGGATCGTATGCCCACTTCAGGTAGATAGAGCCCCAGGTAAAGCCACCACCGAATGCGGCAAGTATCAGAATATCACCTTTTTTAAGTTTTTGTTCATATTCCCAGATACATAAGGGAATTGTAGCCGAAGTTGTATTTCCATAATTCTCGATGTTGATCATTACCTTTTCGGGAGGAAGTCCCATCCTTCGTCCTGTAGCTTCTATAATACGAAGGTTTGCCTGATGCGGAACAAGCCAGGCAATGTCTTCCGATTTGAGATTATTCCGTTCCATAATCTCTGCTGCTACATCGGCCATGTTTAAAACAGCAAATTTAAATACAGCTTGTCCTTCCTGATATAGAAAGTGCTCTTTAGCATTAACTGTTTCATGAGAGGCAGGCTTAACAGAGCCTCCGGCTTTCAGGTGAAGGTATTTCCGCCCCGACCCGTCGGTATGAAAAATATAATCTATTATCCCGAATTCGTCAGTGGTAGGTTCAAGCAGAACGGCTCCCGCTGCATCTCCAAAGAGAGGGCATGTAGTCCGGTCGGTATAATCTGTAATTGACGACATTTTGTCGGCTCCGACAATAATAACTTTTTTATACCTGCCGGTTTCAACATAAGCTGCTCCTGTCTGCAAAGCAAAAAGAAATCCCGAACAAGCTGCATTAAGGTCAAAACTGAATGCATTTTTAATTCCACACTTATCAGATATGATATTTGCAGTTGCCGGGAAGAACATGTCGGGGGTAACGGTGGAACAAATCAGCAGATCAACATCCTCAGGTGCAGTATTGGTTTTTAATAGTAAACCCCGTACAGCCTGTTCTCCCAGATCCGAACTTCCACGCCCCTTTCCTTTAAGAATTCGTCTCTCTTTTACTCCGACTCTCTTCATAATCCATTCGTCGGAGGTATCAACCATTTTTGAAAGTGCCTGATTTGTCAGCTTGTATTCCGGAACCCAGGCATTGATACCAGTAATAGCTGCCCGTATTTTTTCCATAATTATATTGCTTCTTTAATCTTTTGAGCCAGATTGGCATGTACAACTGCCCTGGTCTGAAGAACCATATTCATTATGGCTTTCCTTTTAGAAATCCCATGACCGATCACGACATTGGCATTAATCCCGATTATTGGCGTCCCTCCAATATTTTCGAAGTCAAGACGATCAAAATATGAGTCTTTAAGATTTCTGGATTTATAGATATGATGGAATGCTTCTGCCTGTTTAAGAATAACATTTCCTACAAAGCCATCACAAACTATAACATCCGTCATCGTTTCGCGGAAGAGTGCATTTCCTTCAATATTTCCCGCAAAATTCAGTCCGGGATGTTCTTTCATTAACTCATACGCTGCTTTTACAGCAGGAGTTCCTTTTGTCTCTTCCTCACCGATATTAAGTAGCCCGATTGTTGGATTCTCTGTTCCCAAAACATACTTTGCATAAATGCTTCCAAGTATCCCATACTGAAGAAGTACATCCGGTTTACAATCAGGATTTAACCCTATATCAAGGATAACTGAATCGCGGTTATCAACACATGGTAAGATTGTTGCAAGAGCCGGTCTTAAGACACCGGGGATCACATTGACAGTATAGCTTGCTCCAACCAGCATTGCACCGGTATTTCCAGCACTGCAAAAACCATCAAGAACATCACTTTTCAGCATTCCATAACCAACTGCAATGCTTGAATCCTTTTTCTGTGAAAAAGCTTTTGCCGGGTGATCAGCCATCTCAATTACCTGGGATGTGTGTACAATTTCAAACAGGGATGGTTCTATCTGCATCTCACTCAGTTTCCTGTAAATGGAAGCTTCATCTCCAATAAGGACAAGCTTCTCATTAACTGATAAATGCTGCAGTGAATCTACTGCACCCTCAATGATTGTATCAGGTGCAAAATCACCACCCATGACATCAAGGCCAATTCTCATATTACATTTTTTAAGTTAAGAGAAGTTAAGCTATTGCCTTCTTCTCAATAGCAAGTTTGCCTCTGTAAAATCCGCACTCAGGACATACCCTGTGATACAGAACCGAAGATCTGCAGTTTGAACAGCTTGCCACTGTAGGCGCAGTTGCCTTGTAGTGTGTTCTGCGCTTATCTCTTCTGGTCTTAGAATGTTTGTGTTTAGGATGTGCCATTTTAAATTTATTTAATTATCATCATTAGTTTTTTCAATTCATCCCAACGTGGGTCATTTTCATTTTCCTCTTCAATAATAAGCTCTTCAAGTTTTTTCAATAGTGTGGCGTCCTTCTTTCAATCCGCTTAACGGTATGGTATATCTTCCGGACATCTCTTCAAATTTTGGTTTGCAAAAATATGAATCCTTCTTCAATTAAAAAAATTATCAACAAAAAAGTAACATTTATTGCCTTAAAAGACCAAATACCGATAGAAATATGTTGTTTACCGATTTTCTCTTAGTCGTTCTTACAACGTGAATTACTTTTGGTATAGATTTAATAATTTCAAATATGAGACACATAGATTATCATCATTTACGAGACAGGGAACATCATCCCAGGATGGGAATAGGATTGTTCTTCATTATACTGGGACTGGCTCTCCTCGTTGCCACCAATGACCTGCTTAATCTCGGGAGCGTCAGCAGCTATTTTACCTGGGAGACAGCAATGGTATTCATTGGAGTATTGCTTTTGCTTAACCTGCAATTTACCGGAGGTTTGCTTTTGATAGCCGGAGGAACCTGGTTTTTGCTTGACAATATCTTTTTTGTTACCCCGGAATTCCTCAAAATTTTCTATTGGCCGGCAGTAATTGTTCTAATCGGGGCATCATTTATATTATCTTCATTTTTTAAAAGAAAAAACTAAAGTAATTAATTCAGAAACAAATAAATTTACAATTATGGAAACAAATGAAAACTACAGAGATGATAACCGCCAATACAGGCGTGAACATCGTCATCTTCAGAACAATCGCGCAATTATCGGAGTGATTCTTGTCCTGGTTGGGCTATTCCTTGTAATGAGAAACACAGGTTTCTTCCCCGATTTTATTGATCATATTATTTTCAGTTGGCCGATGCTGCTTGTAACAATAGGTCTGGTAATAACCATCGGATCATCGGGAGGAAAAACTTCAGGTATCATTGTTATGGCTGTTGGAGCATTTTTTCTTATCCCTCATATTTTCAGGGAGACATTTGATATGAATATGTTCTGGCCTTCCATCTTTATTATAATCGGGATAGTATTCATATTTTCCAAACGAAAAGGATGGAATTCCGTTTCAACAACTCCTCAGTCAGGGGATGATTATATTGACTATGTTCATGTATTCAGTGGCGGAGAACGTCAGATTGTGTCAGATAATTTCAGAGGCGGAAAAGTTACCGCAGTATTCGGCGGAAGCGAAATTGACCTTACAAAGGCAAAACTTGCACCCGGAGTATCTGAACTTGAACTCGCATGCGTGTTCGG
>JAPLED010000080.1 GCA_026391475.1 Bacteroidia bacterium
TTCTCTAATTCCCGGACTTTCCCTTTTTTAAACTCTTCGCTGAAAGACCTTTGAAACTGGCCCTTGTTCTCATAATCAAAAAAACTTACTTTTGTCATAGCGTTAACCTTTTTTTTGGTCAACGTATTTCAGGCATCGACAGATACTGGGAAGTCTTAACTAAGTACAGAAACCAGAACCGAGAACCAATGAACAAATTTTACTTCTTTTTTTCGAATAGTTTTCTGACATATTCGAGACTTTCAGGAGTTCCTATATCACCCCAATAACCTTCATCATCTCTGAACGTAAATATATTGTGCTCAGCAGCAAGTTTGAGATACAGAGTTGTCATAGTGTATACACCTTCAGACATATAATTAAATATCTCAGGTTCAACAATATGCATACTGGAAAAAGCTATTTCAGAAAGTTCTTCTTCTGTCGCTAATGTAAGTATCTGTTCTCCTGTGAATCTGTTTCTCCATCCGCGGATCAACCCAGATCTATCAATAAGGTAAAATCTGTTTCCCGGACGGTTCCTTACTGCCAGGGTGGCAAGTCCTTTCTTTTCAAGATGGTAATTGTACAGAGCTGAGAGATCAAGATCAGATATTATATCAACGTTATAAATGAGAAAAGGGTCTTTATCAAAAAATCCTCTGGCTTTATATAATCCTCCGCCTGTCTCAAGAAGCATATCTCTTTCATCCGAAACAGAGATTCTTAACCCCATTTTATTGAGCCTTTTTACCTCATCTTCAACCATATCAGCGAAATGGTGAACATTTATTATTATGTCGTTAAAGCCATGTGCGGAACACTTCTCAACTGCAATCTGAAGAGCAGTTTTCCCATTGATATCAACAAGAGCCTTAGGAATACATTCAGTAATCTTTCCAAGCCGTTTACCTAGTCCTGCAGCAAATATCATTGCCTTCATCATCTGACTCTTATAAGATGTGTAAATTGGATAATCTTTACCTTTTACCTTTTGTCTTTTATTCTATTGACTTATTCTGGTCTAATTCATTATAAAATTTAAGACCAGGGATTAACCTGACAGTCTGAAATAATTCAGGAAGTGATACAGGAAGTTGTTCTGAATCAATTAACTGAATTAATAGCTTAACTGCCGGAACGATGCTGCCGGTAAATGTAGGTTTTTTCTCATACAATCCCCTGAATCCGAATGCTCCAAGGGCTTGCATAAGTCTTATCATACTGAAGCCGGCATAATAACCTCTGAATTTTTCCTTATTCTCTCCCGATACTGAACAGAAATTATTTATGTGGTGGTCAAGAAGATCCTGACGAGCCTGTTGAGGAATATACGCTTTTGCATCATAAAGAAGTGATGCAACATCGTATTGAGGGGCACCTTTTCTGCCACCCTGGTAATCAATAAACCATGGCTCTCCTTCAACTATCATGATATTTGCCGACTGGAAATCCCTGTAGAGAAAATAATCCTGTCCTGTTTCAAGAAGAAAATCTGCCAGCAGATTAAAATCGTGTTCCAGTCTCCGCTCATTAAAAGGAACAGCTATAAGCTTAAGAAACATATACTTAAAATAATTCATATCCCACATCATCGACTGCCTGTCAAAACTTCTGTGAGGATAACAAAGATCAAGGTTTAGTCCGTCTATTCCTTTTATCTGGAAATGAATCAGTTTGTCAAGGATTTTTCGATATAAAATCTCCGCTTCCATATCAAAACCGTCACCGTCATGTTTTTGCTGAAGCCAGGTAAACAGATTCATATCGCCAAGATCCTGAAGAAAATAGATAAATTTTCCCGGAAGATATCCGAATATTTCCGGTACAGGAAGTCCCTTCGAAATGAAATGGTTTGTAAACCCGATAAATGCTTCGTTCTCTTCAAAATTGGAATTATGTGCACCGATAATGCTTCTATTTCCGGCAGTAATTCTGAAATATCTTCTATCGGAGCCTGATCTTGGCAAAGCGGCAATTTTAATATCTGAATTCCCAAATAATTCTTTGTAACCAGCTGATATAATGCTTATTTCATCCATAAATATTTTTATCTTAATATTTTTATCCACCCCTTACCCCTCCCGGGAGGGGAACTCATTTGGATTATCAAATAATGTTGCGTAAAAATAATAATTTAAGCTGATTTTAATCGTTTTTCACTGATTTCGCTGATTTCCGCAGATTGAAATGTATAATCTGAGCTGATCTGCGCAATCTGCGGGAAATTTTGAAAAATTTTCATATTAAAAATGTTACTTTTGAAATGATTCCAAATTTTGATTATTCCTTATTAAATTACTCTGGATCATGAATATAATAAAGTCAATAAAAGTATTATTTTTTCTTTCAGTTGCTTTTTTATCATTTACTGAAATGGTAGCACAGGGGGAAGATCCACCTTTTTTAAAGTATATGAATCATCCATGGGTTGATTCGGTGATGAATACTCTTACTACTGAGCAACAGATTGCACAATGTATTTGGGTTGCAGGTTATTCTAACCGGGACGTAGCTCATGAAGTTGAGATAAGTGATATAATCAGAAAATATGGGGTCGGAGGCATTGTTTTTTTCCAGGGGACCGCTGCAAAACAGGCCGAACTGACTAATTACTACCAAAAAATTTCCAGGGTACCTCTGCTTATCTCACTTGATGCAGAGTGGGGTGTCGGTATGAGGCTCGACAATGTTGAAAAATTTCCTTACCAGATGACTCTTGGTGCAATAAAAAATGACTCCCTGATATATCAGTTCGGGAAAGCTGTTGCTTCTCAGTTCAAACGTCTGGGAATGCAAATGAATCTCGCTCCCATTGCCGATATTAATGTTAATCCCCGGAATCCTGTTATTAACTACCGGTCATTCGGTGAGAACAGGGATAAAGTTGCATTTAAAAGCATCATGTACATGAAGGGGATGCAGGATAATGGGATATTAGCTACTGCAAAACATTTTCCGGGGCATGGTGATACTAACGTTGATTCCCATCTTGATCTGCCTTTAATAACACATTCCCGGACCCGGCTCGACAGCGTTGAGCTCTATCCCTTTCGTAAGCTTATAAGTGAAGGGACCGGAAGCATCATGACTGCCCACCTCAACCTGCCTTCGCTCGACACAACAACAGGGCTACCCTCCACCCTTTCACCTGTTATTATTAAAGGCCTGCTTAAGGATGAACTTGGATTCAGGGGACTGATAATCACCGATGCAATGAATATGAAGGGTGTGACAAAGTATTTTAAACCGGGAGAAGCTGACGCAAAAGCCCTCGAGGCAGGTAACGATGTTGTTGAATTTGTTACAGATGTTGAAGCAGCTATCAAAGAAACTAAGAGTTACATCTTATTAAAAAAACTGACAAATGAGGATATAGCTCTTAAATGCAGAAAGATTCTGGCCCTGAAGTACTGGTCGGGGTTGAACAAATTGCAAACAATTAATAAAGAGAATATTGACAAGGAGTTATCTCCTATGACATCCAAAGCATTAATACGTGAGCTTTATGCAAATGCTTTGACTGTTCTGAATAACAATCAGAATATTCTGCCACTGAAAAACCTTCAGAGTATAAAGATTGCCACTTTAGCAATTAATAGAAACAGATTAACTTCATTTCAGCAAAGAATTGCAAAATATCATCCTGCCGACCATTATTTTCTTGATCCTTCAAATCCTGAAGCCTGCACCGATCTGTTAAATAAACTCTCAGATTATGATATTGTTATAGCTGGTGTTTTTGATTTGGACCAGCGTCCGAATACTGGATTCGGAATAAAGCCAGGGATGAATGATTTCATTGAAAAACTTGTTGGAAGTAACAAAACCATCATAACATGGTTTGGTAATCCATACGCAATTGATAAAATAAAATCCCTCCATAATACGGATGGGCTTATTCTTGCCTATCAGGAGAATGAATACACAGAAGATCTTTCAGCCCAGCTCATTTTCGGGGGTATCGGTGCCCGGGGGACTCTTCCTGTTACAATAAATGAAAACTGGCCTTCAGATTTTGGAATCATCACACCCGGGAATCTAAGGCTTCAATACGGAATACCCGAAAGTGTGGGTATGTCGTCGGAAATTCTTAACAGGAAGATTGACTCAATAGTAAATATTGGTTTAACGGCAAAAGCCTTCCCGGGATGTGAGGTTATGGCCGCCAGAAAAGGTGTTGTGGTCTTCCGGAAGACTTATGGCTATCAGACCTATGATAACAGGGTTCCAGTTATGGAAGATGATCTATTTGATCTTGCATCTGTTACTAAAGTCTCTGCAACGCTTCCGGGATTAATGATTCTCGACACCGAAGGGAAGTTCTCTCCTGATGAGACGTTGGGGAATTACCTGCCTGAATTCAAACATTCTAACAAGGGTAATATCTTATTAAGGGATATGCTGACACACCAGGCAGGATTTACCGCATGGATCCCTTTCTGGAAAGAGACTGTTAAAAAAGATGGAAAGTTCAAGCGAAATATTTTTAATTCTGAATATGAAAAGAAATTTCCACTGGAAGTTGCACGAGGACTTTATATCAATAAAAATTACAGGAAGAAGATGTTTTCTGAAATTAAAAAGAGTCCCGTTGGAGAAAAAAAATACGTCTATTCAGATCTTACATTTATTATTGCTCCTGAAATTATTGAAGAGTTAACAGGGCAGAAATGGTACGATTTTGTAACATCCAATATTTATCAGAAAATCGGCGCATTTGATATCGGGTTTAATCCTTATCTGAAATACCCTTTAAGCAGGATTGTTCCTACAGAATATGATTCCCTGTTCCGGAAACAACTGTTGCATGGTACTGTGCACGATGAAGGAGCTGCGATGTTAGGAGGAATATCTGGCCATGCAGGGCTATTCGCAACGGCAAACGATCTTATGAAGCTTATGGAACTCTATCGCAGGATGGGAGAATACGGTGGGGAACAACTGATTGGCCGGGATGTTATGGAAGAGTACACAAGGGTTCAGTTTCCTGAAAATAATAACCGGAGAGGTCTCGGGTTTGATAAACCTTTGCTCAATAACTCTGAACTGACACAAAAAGAGGCTTATCCTACAAAGAGTGCTTCACCTGAAAGTTTTGGTCATTCGGGGTATACCGGTACGTTTGTATGGATCGATCCGGTATATGACATTACCTATGTTTTCTTATGCAACAGGGTTTATCCTACAAGAAATAATAACCTTTTATCAGATCTGAATATCAGGTCGGAGATACTTCAGGCGATTTATGATTCAATAAAGGAATAAGACGCAGGGCTTACGACTCAGGACTCAGGGAAGAATATTTTTTATGTTTTTCTGTGTGTCGTGTGTCAGCAGAATTTGTTAAAGTATGAATATCTGTATATTAAAAAATAAAAAACCAGACTGTGAAAACAATCTGGTTTTAAATTTTTCGGTGCCCAGAACAAGACTCGAACTTGCACACCGTAACCGGCACCAGCCCCTCAAGCTGGCGTGTCTACCAATTTCACCATCTGGGCGGAATCAAGTAAAAAGTAAAAAGTAAAAAGTAAAAAGTAAAAAGTTATACTTTGATCTAGCTTTTGTTTCTTTGCCTTTTGCCTTTTGCCTTTTTAAGTGCCCAGAACAGGACTCGAACCTGCACATCATTGCTGACACTAGTCCCTGAAACTAGCGCGTCTACCAATTTCGCCATCTGGGCTTGTTCAAGATAAATGTCAAAGGGCTTCCGAAAAAAAGAACTTGCTGTATTATTGCGGTTAACAACGGCTGCAAAAATAAATAAAAAAATCAAAATAACAGATTGTTATTATAATAAACCTCAATTAACAACTAATCTGAATATAATGAACTATTTAGATAAGCTATTTCCCGGTTGGATAGAGCTTTACATTTTCTGGCCGAATCCATTAACCTGGATTGCAACCAGAATTACCAACATCATAAAAACAGTTTTCTTCATTTTACAACTTTTTAATTTAAACTGTCAAATTTTTTATATAATCATAAAAAATATACCAATTAAATATTCTGTATTAATTAAAAGCATATTTTTGCTCCCTGATTATAAATATACGAACAAACAGATAAAAAAGTTCTTGAGGTGTATTAAGCATCTGCATTACAGGTCTGCATTATCTTCTTGTGAGTATTCTGGATGATAAAAGATAAAACGGACCTGCAAAATGATGCAGGTTTTTTTAAGTAAAATATGGGTATGAAAATAATGAAATTCGGAGGGACATCAGTGGAAAATCCCGACAGGATGAAAGCATTGATACCATTAATAAACGATGACGCCAGAAAAATTGTTGTCTTATCTGCCATGGCCGGCACTACAAACAGCCTGGTAGAAATAACCGATTTGTTGTATGCCGATAATATTAATGAGGCATCTCAAAAGAATGAAGTTTTGAGATCAAAATACCATCAGGTTGTAGAGGAGCTTTTTGCAACAGATACTTTCAGAAAAACCGGACATGAACTGATTGATTCTCATTTCGGGTATATAAGGAATTTTACCCTGAGGGTGTTTACAAAGCTTCAGGAAAAAGCAATTCTTGCCCAGGGAGAACTTATATCCACTTCACTATTTCATCTTCTGCTTCAGGAAAGGAATATTAAATCAATTCTTTTACCTGCTTTGAGCTTCATGAGAATCGACAAGGATGGAGAACCTGACTCATTCTATATAACAGAAAACATCAAAAGAGAACTTAAAAAACATACTTCTGAAAAAATAATTATTACACAGGGTTTTATATGCCGGAATGCTTATGGGGAAATCGACAATCTGAAACGCGGAGGCAGTGATTTTACTGCATCATTAATTGGAGCTGCAGTAAAGGCATCAGAAATACAGATATGGACAGACATAAACGGTTTTCATAATAACGATCCAAGGTTTGTTGAGAATACTAAAGTTGTACGCGAATTATCGTTCGATGAGGCAGCTGAACTGGCTTATTTTGGTGCCAAGATCTTGCATCCGTCTAGCGTTAATCCTGCCCGCGAGAAGAACATACCTGTCCGGCTCAAGAACACAATGGAGCCTGAAGATGCTGGTACTCTGATAACTTCCGGATCCATCCTCCAGGATTATAAAGCTGTAGCGGCAAAAGATGGAATATCAGTATTGAGGATCAGATCAGACAGGATGTTAATGGCTTATGGGTTCCTGCGAAAGGTATTCGAGATATTTGAAGCATACAGGACACCCATCGATATGATTACAACATCGGAGATTTCCGTCTCCATTACAATCGATAATCCTCAGTTTCTTAATCAGATAGCAAGAGATCTGAGGGAACTTGGCACTGTGGAGGTTGAAGAGAACCTGACAATTGTGTGTATAGTAGGAGACTTCCGTACTGAGCGCACAGGTTCAGCACCTGAAATTTTTGAAGCATTGAACACCATACCTCTTAAAATGATTTCATACGGTGGAAGCCCAAACAGTCTGTCACTTCTGATTGATTCAACCAACAAAATTGAAGCTTTAAGATTACTCAGTAAACATCTTTTTAATTAGAAAAATGATTAATAATAAAACCATAGAAAAATTCAGAGAAATTGAAACTCCGTTTTATTACTATGATCTTGACGTTTTAAGATCTACCCTTGATGTTGTAAAAAAAGAATCAGAAAACTCAGGATATAAAGTACATTATGCTGTAAAGGCCAACTCAAATCCCAGAATCCTTAAAATCATTTCTTCTTATGGGTTCGGTGCCGATTGTGTAAGCTGGAATGAAATAGCGGCTGCAATAAAAGCGGGTTTTAGTCCTTCAGAGATTGTTTTTGCCGGAGTCGGTAAAACCGATAAAGATATTGGGGCGGCACTTAAGGAAGATATTTTTTGTTTTAACTGCGAGTCATTACAGGAAATTGAGGTTATTGATCAGTTAGCTTCAAAGCAGAAAAAAACTGCCCGCATCGCATTGAGGATCAATCCATACATAGAGGCTCATACCCATAAGTATATAACTACCGGTATTGAGGAGAGTAAGTTCGGAATCAATACATGGGAGCTCGAAGAGGTAATAAAAAGATTACCATCCCTGAAAAATATAAGATTGATCGGCATGCATTTTCATATTGGTTCTCAAATTACGAGAATGTCGGTATTCAAAAGTCTGTGCGCCCGTATAAACGAGCTTCAGATTTGGTTTTCTTCACGTAGTATTGATCTGAAAATTATTAATGTCGGTGGCGGATTCGGAATTGATTATGAAAATCCTGATAAAAGCCCCCTGTTTGAAGATTATTTTTCATTACTCAACGAGTTCATTGACCTTTTACCCGGACAAACGCTCCACATGGAACCGGGTCGCTCCATAATCGGACAGTGCGGAAGCCTCATTTCCAGGGTTCTGTTCATAAAAAATGGCAGTAATACTCTCTTTGCCATCATTGATGCAGGGATGACTGATCTGATCAGACCGGCTCTCTACCAGGCTCATCATAAAATAGAAAACCTTACTTCAGCCGGAAATATCTATCGCTATGATGTTGTCGGACCAGTTTGTGAATCATCAGATACCTTTGCGAAACATATTGAACTTCCCGAAACCAGGCGGGGCGATATAATTGCAATACGGTCAGCCGGAGCATATGGAGAAGCAATGGCTTCAAGATATAATCTCAGAGATCTTCCTCCTTCTGTCTTTTCCGATGATTTATAAGCCGTTTAGTGCTCACGACTCCGGTGTATTCTGTCTGATCTTACTATGCTTTATCCCGTAGAAGAAATAGATAACGAATCCGATAGCCATCCAGATAAAAAGCCTCAACCATGTATCAAGAGGTAATGCTGCCATCTGAAGGAAGCAAATAGACGCACCAAGTATTGGAACCAGAGGAACCCATGGTGTTTTAAATGGCCGTTCAATATCTGGTTTTGATTTTCTTAAGACCATTACACTGATACAAACTATTATAAAAGCCAGAAGAGTGCCGATTGAAACCAATTCCCCGAGGATACTTATCGGAAGTATACCTGCTATGATCATTGCAACGGTACCGGTAATGATTGTACTGATATATGGAGTCCTGAACCTGGGATGAACCTTTGAAAATACCGGGGGCAACAAACCATCTTTTGACATTGAGTAAAAGATCCTTGGCTGGCCCAAAAGCATAACAAGAATAACAGAACTTAAACCGGCGATTGCAGCAATCTTGACAATAGGTCTCAGCCAGAACATCCCCTTGCCCATCGCATCTACGCCAACTGCTACCGGATCAGCAACATTTAAAGTGGTGTAACTTACAATACCTGTCAGTACTATTGCAACAAGAATATATAGAACTGTGGAAATCCCTAAAGAACCAAGAATACCAATCGGCATATCGCGCTGAGGATTTTTAGCCTCCTGTGCAGCAGTCGAAACTGCATCAAAACCAATGTATGCAAAGAAAATTACACCCGCACCTCTCAGAACACCACTGATACCAAACTTACCAAACTCCTGACTATAAGCTTTCAACCAACCCCATAATGAGCCATATTCAGATATCGGAGTAGCTTCAACTTTATTGACAGGTATAAAAGGATGCCAGTTCACTGATTTAACAAACATGAAACCAATGGCTATAAACAATATAATAACCGAT
Source organism: Bacteroidia bacterium (assembly GCA_026391475.1). Lineage (GTDB taxonomy): Bacteria > Bacteroidota > Bacteroidia > Bacteroidales > VadinHA17 > LD21. The sequence continues at coordinate 9,580 of JAPLED010000080.1, forward strand.
ACTTTGGTAATTACCATTACGTTATTGAAATTAGCTGATTCCCGGATACCAATCACCAGCAAAGTTGTCAATAATGCAACTATAAACATTGCAGGAAGATTCAGAACACATGTAACATGAGCCAAAGAATCAACATGAACTCCTGAAGCGGCAAGTGTCTGAGCAAAAGTATCTGTAAGAGGTTTCCACCCCATTTCGGGGACATTAACCAGCACAGAGCCCGAGGCTCCCGTAAATTGTGGTGGTATAAATATGTGAAGATCTTTGAGAAAACTTACAACATACCCCGACCATCCGACAGCAACTGTTGATGCAGCAAACAGGTATTCAAGTATGAGGTCCCAGCCGATGATCCATGCCAGAAATTCACCAAGAGTAGCATAAGAATATGTATAAGCACTCCCTGCGATCGGGATCATTGAAGCAAATTCGGCATAACACAAACCTGCAAAACCGCATGCAAGTCCTGAAATAATAAAAGATAAAACAATACCAGGACCAGCATACTGGGCTGCAGCCTGACCGGTCAGGACAAAAATACCTGCACCAATAATGGCTCCGATTCCTAAAGTTGTAAGATTCAGTGGTGTAAGAGTTCTTTTTAAACCACCTGATTCCTGAGATTCACTGAATAACTGTGGAAGTGGTTTTGTGAGGAATAACCGGTTTTTTGCCATCTGGTTTGTTTAAGAGGTTCGGATTAAAGTATAATTATTACAAACGTAACTTTTTTTTTGTAAAATAAAATATATTATCCTAAAGTAAAACCAGCCGGTTTTTCCTGCAATCGTTTTTTACAAATTTTTAACATTTTATTCACCGCATTAACAAATTATCTCCGCAGTATTTGCGGCGTAAATTGCAGCTATTCTCCGCAAAGAACGTTTTTTTGTTTACAGGTAACGAGAAGATTGGCAAAGGATATGGTCTTCAGACCTCATTATCTTTTGCCAATCGAATTTATCCGATTTTGAAATAGTACCGATAATTATTTTCCCGCCCTGAGATTATACAACTCCTGCCAGCCCTCTGTCCCTGAGTCTGCTGCGGGTTGTGGCTTATCTGCGGCTTTTCTTTCAAGCTTTTTAATAACAACCGCCCTGGATATTCTTCCAATACTCTTGCCATGTGGTACATAATCAACCCAGGCAACAAACCTGTTAATCTGATTAGGTAATATTTCAGGTGTGCGGACAAACCCTACATCTTCATTGCGCAAGGTATAATTGTCGTGATCCTGTTCCCATACATCTACATAAAAAACAAATGGGTCGAGATTGGAAAACACAACTATTCCATTAGCATCGGTAAATCCTTCAGAAATTATATTTGTCTGGGCGTCCCAATCGGTTATTGAAGAATAGAGAATTACACTTGCATTTTCAACTGTATATTCATTATAGTATTCGCGAACCTCAATTTCGAGAAGAGTCGGTATCATCACCTCAAGAGTCAATGTTGCCTTATCATCTAAACCGCCTTTCGAAATTGCAGTTAATGTTACTTCAAATGTACCTGTTCCGGTATAAATATGGTTGGGATTTTCATCATTGGAAATATATCCATCGCCAAAATCCCATTCAAATTTTTTAGCATTTTGAGAATCATTTGTAAAAAGCACCTCATGCCCAACTTCGGGTTCAATTGTATCGGTATGGAAATGAGCCTCCGGTGTCGAATCGCATGAGAGGAGAATGAGAGGCAGAACCAGAGAAATGTATATAATCCTTTTCATTATTTTATTATTAATTGTTTGAAATTATAAATTCAAAATACGTGCCATGTTTTAATAAATCAGTCGGAAGTCCGAAGTCCGAAGTCGGAAATCCGACGTCAGAAGTTTGAATATTGACATCTGGATAAGACATTTTCTTTCAACTTCCGACTTCCGACTACAATACCGTTAACACTGATTAGTTACAAAATTATAATTATCTTTGCACTCCATAAAAAGAAGCTTTCAGAATGATAAAGATAACTTTTCCTGACGGAACTGCAAGAGAATATAAAAATGGAATCAGCAGTCTCGAAATCGCAGAACAGATTAGTCCGCGGTTGGCAAAAGAAGTATATGCTGCCACTGTAAATGGTGAGATCAGGGATCTTACAAGACCTATTGACCATGATGCCACACTTAAACTTCATAAGTGGGAAGATGAAGCTGCAAAGCATGCATTCTGGCATTCTTCAGCCCACCTTATGGCAGAAGCTCTGGAATCTTTATATCCGGGTATGAAATTTGGCATTGGTCCTGCTATTGAGAATGGTTTCTACTATGATGTTGATCCAGGTGATGAAAGGGTGATTACAGAAGCTGATCTTCAGACTATTGAGAACAGGATGAAAGAGCTTGCAGCTAAAAACCTCACTTTCAGTAGAAGAGAAGTTAGCAAGAAGGAAGCTCTCTATATTTTTAAAAAGAAAAGTGATGAATACAAGACTGAGCTTATAAGCGAACTTGCTGACGGAACAATAACATTATATACACAGGGCAATTTTACCGATCTCTGCAGGGGGCCACATCTTCCTTCAACTGAACCGTTAAAAGCCATCAAGCTGTTAAGTGTTGCCGGAGCCTATTGGCGTGGGAATGAGAAACGCAAGATGTTAACAAGGATTTATGGTATCACTTTTCCAAAACAAAAACTCCTTGACGATTACCTGGTTTTTCTTGAAGAGGCAAAAAGAAGGGATCACCGGAGAATTGGTAAGGAACTTGAACTATTTACCTTCTCACAAAAAGTCGGAATGGGACTTCCATTATGGCTGCCAAAAGGGTCAGATATACGACAGAATTTAATCAATTTCCTGACCGGTGTACTCAGGAAAAGAGGGTATAAAATTGTAACTACCCCGCATATCGGAAACGTGAATTTATACAAGACTTCAGGCCATTTCGAAAAATATGGTGCCGATTCCTTTCAACCGATTTCAACTCCGCAGGAAGGCGAACAGTTTATGCTCAAACCCATGAACTGCCCGCACCACTGCGAGATTTACAATGCTACCCCCCACTCCTATAAAGATATGCCACTCCGAATGGCGGAATTTGGAACAGTGTACAGGTATGAACAGAGTGGTGAGTTACATGGACTTACCAGGGTCAGAAGTTTCACCCAGGACGATGCTCATCACTTTTGCAGACCCGACCAGCTTAGAGAAGAGTTTAAAAGTATTATCGACCTGATATTATACATATTTAAGATCCTTAATTTCAATGATTTTACTGCCCAGATTTCGTTACGTGACCCAAATAACAAGCAGAAGTATATCGGATCAGATGAAAACTGGGAAAGAGCGGAACGCGAAATTATTGAAGCCGCCGCAGAGAAAAACCTTGAGACGACAGTAGTTACCGGAGAGGCTGCATTCTATGGCCCAAAACTCGATTTTATGGTAAAAGATGCCATCGGAAGAAAATGGCAATTAGGTACAATCCAGGTTGACTACAACCTTCCAGAGAGGTTCGATCTTACATACAACGGCAGCGATAACCAGAAGCACAGACCGGTTATGATCCACAGGACAATTTTCGGATCGTTGGAACGGTTTGTTGCAGTTCTGATCGAAAATACCGCAGGAAAATTTCCACTCTGGCTTGCACCGGAAAAAGCAGTCATCTTGCCAATAAGTGAAAAATTCAATGATTATGCGGGAAAAGTTTTGGAAATTCTAAATAATTCCGATATTTGCACACTGATTGACGAGAGAAGTGAAAAGATAGGTAAGAAGATCAGGGATAATGAATTAAAGAGGATTCCTTACCTTCTTATAATAGGCGAAAAAGAGGTTGAAAACGAAACAATCGCTGTCCGGAAGCAGGGTGAGGGTGATAAAGGGAGCATGAAAATTGAAGAATTTGTGAGTTTTATTAACTCTGAGATCAAAAAAGAAATTGCATTTTAATGCACGATAAGTAATTCTAGTATTAACAAAAATAAGGAGGAAAGAGCTATAGCTTTACCAATAAGGCGAAGCCCGGCAAGGGTTACCCAGCCGGCTCACAAAATTAATCACAGGATCGCTGCAAAAGTGGTCAGAGTAGTCGGTGAAGAAATAGAAGCGGAAGTAATGAGTATCCAGGATGCTCTGAAGCTGGCCGACAATCTCGAACTCGATCTTGTTGAAATTTCTCCCAATGCGGATCCCCCTGTTTGTAGAATTGTTGATTATCAGAAGTTTCTTTATCAGCAGAAAAAAAAGCAGAAAGAGATGAAGGCCAAAACATCAAAGGTTGTGGTGAAGGAGATAAGATTTGGCCCAAATACTGATGATCATGATTATAATTTTAAGCTTAAACATGCAATGAGGTTCCTCGAAGAGGGAGCAAAAGTCAGAGCTTATGTGTTCTTTAAAGGAAGATCTATTTTATTCAAGGAACAGGGTGAAGTATTGTTATTACGCTTTGCCAACGACCTTGAAGAATACGGGAAAGTAGAACAACTTCCAAGACTTGAAGGGAAACGGATGATAGTATCCTTTTCGCCGAAAAAGAAAAAATAGTTTTTTAATATATTTGATAGAGAGAAATGCCAAAAATGAAGACTAATCCCGGTGCAAAGAAAAGATTTTCTCTGACCGGAACAGGAAAGATCAAGCGTAGACATGCATTTAAAAGCCATATCCTGACAAAAAAAGCAACCAAACGTAAGAGAAATCTTACCTATGGAACTCTGGTTCACAAAACAGATCTTAAAAACGTCAAGCTGTTGCTCGCAATGAAATAATTGTTAAACGCATTGATAAAATTAATTATAGTATTAACAGATTGTTCAGCAATTAAGAGTCTTTTATAAGACCGCTGACATTCAAAAAAGATGAGTTATGCCAAGATCAGTAAATGCAGTTGCTTCAAGGGCCAGAAGAAAAAAGGTTCTTAAGCAGACAAAAGGAAACTTCGGATCACGAAGAAATGTAATAACAGTTGCAAAGAATACCCTCGACAAAGGATTAGGGTATGCATACCGCGACAGGAAAAAGAAGAAAGGCCTGTTCAGGGCTTTATGGATTCAAAGGATTAATGCAGGTGTACGTCAGTACGATATGAGCTATTCTGAATTTATCGGGAAAGTTGCTTTAAAGGGAATCACCCTAAACAGAAAAACCCTTGCCGACCTGGCAATGAACCACCCTGAAGCTTTTAAAGCAATCGTAGAAAAAGTTAAATAATAGAAATTCTATTATAAAAAAAGGACATGCGAAAACATGTCCTTTTTTATTATCTCTTTTTTACCTCTCCCTAAATCCCTCTTTGCTATTATCTCCTCACCCTAAACCGAGCGAAGCCGCCGAAGGCAATCCCTCTCCTGAAGGAGATGGACTTATCTATTTGATAATCTTTCTATTACCCCTTTCTCTTTTAGGAGAAGGGGGCTGGGGGATGAGGTAAATAAACTGGGAGAATGGGCAGGGGGATGAGGTTTTTATCTCGCTTTCATAAACATCCTTTTCCACCTGATCCTATTGAGACCCTTTGCCTCCTTATCGAGCGATAACCAGATGAACTTTGGCGTACCGACCACATGATCTTCCGGAACAAAGCCCCAATATCTTGAATCCGCTGAATTGTGACGGTTATCGCCCATCATCCAGTAATAGCCCATTTTAAAGGTGTAACTGTCAGCCGCAACATTATTAATATATATAGTATTGCCTTCAACCCTCAGATCATTTTCCTCGTAGACATCTATTATCCTCTCATAAAGACAGAGATTAGATGTATCTAACTTAACCGTCATTCCTTTTACCGGCATCCAGATCGGACCATAGTTGTCTTCATTCCATCCATAAACAGGGCTGTATGGGAAAATATAAGGAGCATATACCCCTTTTCTTTCAAGAATCGGGGAAACCTCTGTAACATTTGAAAACCGGGAAATTACTTCAGCGTTTGCTTTTGTCAGAGGCATCATGTAAGCCGAGCCGGACATCGTCTGGTCAGACTTTGATATATTAAGCCGCTCAAATGCTTTTGGGTTGATTGTCGTTCCGTTTGTACCAACAACATAAGTTGTTTGCTGCGTATTGTTATCGGGTACAACTTTACCGTTTACATAAAGCACTCCTGATCTGATCATTACGGTATCACCTGGAATTCCTATACACCTTTTCACATAATTATCTCTTCTGTCAACCGGCCGGTATATTACAGTATATTTCTCCCAAATCTCTTTTCTTGACATTTGATAATAATAATTGTCCGGCTTTAGTGCAGTACCACTAAACCTATCCCTCATTTTCAAATCGCTGGCGTTCCTCCTGACAATTTCATAATAACTGGTTGCCTGTTCTTCTACAACAACAGTATCTCCGGCAGGAAAATTAAAAACAATGGGATCATTATTTTTTACCTCTCCACCACCTGCCAGACGCTTGTATGGCCAGATAACCAAATTTGACCACGATTTACCTTTGGTTAAAGGCATGGTATGCTGAGTGAATGGAAATGCAATCGGAGTATTCGGCAATCTTGGACCATAGGCAAGCTTGCTTACAAAAAGATGATCACCTACCAGTAAGGATTTCTCCATGGAAGGAGTTGGAATACGATAATTCTGAAAAAGGAAAATATTTATAAGGGTAACAGCAATCACTGCGAAAATCAAAGCATCAAGCCATTCAATAAAAGCACTATTCTTGCCGTTTCGCTTTTTCCAGAAGGTCCAGTTTACCTTCTCGGTTATGTATAAATCAAAGATTATACCCAAACCGAACAGCAACCAATAATTACCAATCCAGATAACTACCAGAATATAAAGAATTGCTGCTATTGCAAACCTTATATGTTTTTTTGAAAAAAAATCATTCATGATAAAATTGTTTTATAGAGCCGGTAAAAGTAAAAATAATTATCAGAATCCCATTACATCGTTCATAGTGAATATCCCTTCCTTCGAATGGATAAACTCCGCGGCAACGATGGCTCCCAGTGCAAATCCTTTCCTGTTTTTGGCTTCATGCTTAAGTCTTATTGTGTCAATCTCCGAATCCCAGGTGACAGTATGGGTTCCCGGAACAACCCCTTCGCGGACAGAACGTATTGGAACACAATCGTTTGTTTTATCATTATCAAAACACCATTTCTTATAACCTGAATGCTGCTCAACGATACCCTCTGCAAGTGTTATTGCCGTACCACTTGGGGCATCAAGTTTTTTTGTGTGATGAATCTCCTCAATCGAGGCTCTATAGTCACGGTATCGGTCCATCTGCTTTGCAAGTTCTGCATTGAGCCGGAAAAGAAGATTAACACCTATACTGAAATTTGAAGAGTGTATAAAAGAGGTTTTATTCTTTTTACATATATCAACAGCCATATCATAATTGTCCAGCCATCCCGTGGTTCCGGATACAACCGGAACTTTCATTGTGAAACATTTAACAATGTTATTAAAGGCTGCACCGGGTGACGAAAACTCGATGGCAACATCAATCCCGTTAAGATTATCTTTAGTCAGGTCGTCAGTATTATCCTGATCTATAATAAGTTTAATAACATGACCTCTTTGTACGGCTATAGCCTCAATTTCGTGACCCATCCTTCCATAACCAATTAATGCTATGTTCATAATCAATTGTTTTTGCGAAATTACCTGTTTTGATATTGCAGACATCATCAAAAATCAATAAAATTCTTAAAGAGAAGTTAAATTATTTTCGCAGTAGGGATATGCCATGGCATGTCCCTACAATTACAAATAAATATTATTATATTTCAATAACAAAAACAAACAAATATGAAAAATATAATCATCTCATTATCAATAATAACCATGATAATTGCCGGTTCATGCACCAAAACAGAGAAAGCCGACCTGGTAATAATTAACGGGAAGGTCCTTACCATTGATGATAAAAATCCTACAGCTGAAGCCATTGCAGTTAAGGGTGAAATCGTAATTGCAGTTGGATCTACCGCGAAAATATCGGGGATGATTCAAGAGGGTTCTACAAAAGTTATTGATGCCGGAGGAAGACTTGTAATTCCCGGATTCAATGATGCTCATGTGCACTTTGGCCCGCTTGATCCTGATTACATAGAACTTCGTTATACGACTGACCCTTCAGTCATTACCGAAAAAATTAAAACACAGGTTGCCAGGTCTAAACCCGGGGAATTGATAAGAGGGGGGCATTGGGAACATGAGATGTTTACAGATAAAAAATGGCCGACAAAAGAACTTCTCGATAAGGTTTCTCCTGATAATCCTGTAATTCTTAACAGAGCAGACGGCCATTCAGTTCTCGTTAACACATATGTCCTGAAAGCATCAGGTATCACAAAAAATACACCTGATCCTTTCGGAGGAGAGATCCAGAAAGACCCTGTAACCGGCGAACCTACAGGTATATTGAAGGAAAATGCTGAGGGCCTGGTAAAAACAGGAGAAGTCAAATCAGAAAGAACTGCTGAAGAAGAAAATACAAGATTATGGCAGGGATATCTGCTTGCCATGAAGGAAGCACGTGAGTTGGGGGTAACAAGTATCCAGGTTCCCGGAAGTGCTGATTTCGAAGCATATGAAAAACTTCAGAAAGATGGTCAGCTTACCAGCAGGATAGATATCGGCAAATCATTGACAGCAGACACCCTTCTTCTTAAAAAATACCTGGATATTGAAAAGAAATTTCCGAAAGAAGGCAACTGGATCAGATTTGGATACCTGAAAGCATTTATAGATGGAACGATAGGATCAGGAACTGCTCTTATGTTTGAACCTTTTTCAGATAATCCTGGAACATCCGGACTGGCAATGATGCCTTATGAAGTGTTTGAAAATATGGTTGTTACCGCCGACAAATATGGTTTTCAGATCGGTGTCCATTCAATTGGCGATAAAGGAAATAACTGGACTCTCAATGCTTATGAAAAGGCGCAGCAGGCAAACGGAAAACGCGATAGCCGTCATAGGGATGAACATGCCCAGACACTTTTACTTTCAGATATTCCACGTTTTGCTCAGCTTGGAGTAATAGCTTCAATGCAACCCACACATTGTATCTCCGACAAGAAATTCTGTGAAAAACGTATAGGAGCTGAAAGAGTTAAAGGTGCTTACGCATGGAAAAGTCTTGCTGATGCCGGTGCCAATCTGGCTTTTGGTACGGATTACCAGGTAGAACCACTTAATCCTATGGAAGGACTTTATGCCGCAGTCACCAGAAAAGACAGACTCGGAGAAGATGGAGAAGGCTGGTATCCTTACCAAAAAATTAAAATGCAGGAAGCAATAAAGTATTATACTCTGGGTTCAGCATATGCCCAATTCATGGAAAACAGGAAAGGGATGATCAAAGCTGGCTTTCTGGCAGATATTGTAATTACTGATAAAGACCTTTTGACTATTCCTGAAAACGAAATAATGAAGACTAAGGTGGATTTTACAATTACAGGCGGGAAAGTGGTATATACTTCCGGACAATAAGAAAGTATTGGCTCATAGCTCATAGCTCGTAGCTCATGGAATAATTCAGTTAAAATTATAATATGGAAGCTTTGAATAAGATGCTTAACTCATTGATAAATAAAATAAAAGCTGATATTTAATAATAATTCTTGCACGAGCTACGAGCTACGAACTACGAGCTATGAGCCACCAGCTATTATTTCGAAATTAAAGATAATATCTTCAACGCTTCTTCTCTGGTTGCTCCACAAAACTCCGGTTCGGCTTTGAAACCATCACATACTTTGGGTTTGCCCGGATAAGTGTAAATAGCACACTTATAATCATCAAGCAGATGAATACACCTTACTCCTGCCGGTTTACCCTCAGGCAATCCGGGGATTGGTGATGAAATCGAAATTGCTATACAGCAAACACCACAACCGGGACGACAATCCATAAACGATGTATTATAGGCGAATATGGTCAAAAATATTATTTTATTGTAATTTTGAGCAAACAAATTAAGGATGAGAATAGATATTATCACCGTTTTACCTGAATTGCTTGAAAGTCCATTTAACCATTCAATAGTTAAAAGAGCAAAGGAGAAAGGACTTGTTGAGATAAATATTATTAATCTTCGCGATTTCACAACCGATAAATATAAAAGTGTTGATGATTATGCCTTTGGTGGAGGGGCAGGAATGGTAATGATGATAGAGCCTGTTTATAAGGCAATCGAAAAACTTAAGAGTGAAAGAGAATATGATGAAATAATCTATACCTCACCCGATGGGGAGAAGTTTAATCAGAAAATAGCAAACCAGCTTTCTCTTAAAAACAACATTTTAATTCTTGCAGGACATTATAAGGGAGTAGACCAAAGAATACGTGATCATTTGATAACCAGGGAAATATCGATAGGTGACTATGTCTTATCAGGTGGAGAATTACCCGCAGCAGCAATAACCGATGCAATAGTAAGGCTTATTCCCGGAGCTATCTCTGACGAACAGTCTGCCCTCTCCGACTCATTTCAGGATGACCTTCTGGCGCCACCGGTATATACAAGACCCGCAGATTTTAACGGATGGAAAGTGCCGCATATCCTTCTTTCAGGCCACGCAGCAGAAATTGAAAATTGGCGGCATGAGCAGTCCCTGGAGAGAACAGAAAGGCTCCGTCCTGATCTGACAAGAGAAGGGGAGAATGGGTGAATGGGTGATTTGACATTTTGAAATATTAAAAAGCTTTCGTAAGATTGTAGGCATATATTATAATTTATTATCTATTTAATAATCAACAACATGAATACACTGGATTATATTAATCGGGAAGATAAATATGGTGCACATAATTACCATCCTCTTCCTGTAGTTCTTGAGAGAGGTGAAGGTCCGTTTGTTTGGGATGTTGAGGGAAAAAGATATTTCGACTTCCTGTCGGCCTATTCAGCAGTGAATCAGGGCCATTGCCATCCCAAAATTATTAAAGCATTAACAGAACAGGCAACAAGGCTTACACTTACTTCAAGGGCTTTTTATAATTCTGTTCTTGGTGAGTATGAAGAATATATTACAAAATATTTTAAATACGATAAGGTTCTGCCAATGAATTCGGGAGCTGAAGCAGATGAAACTGCTCTGAAGCTTTGCCGCAAATGGGCATATAAGAAAAAAGGTGTAAAAGAGAACAATGCAAAGATAATCGCCTGCGAAGGAAACTTCCATGGAAGGACAATCAGCATCATATCAATGTCCACCGATCCCGATGCAAGGAACGATTATGGCCCATTCACCCCTGGTTTCATAATAATACCTTATAATGATTTAAAAGCTCTCGAAAATGCTCTGAAAGACCCGGATGTAGCCGGTTTTCTTGTTGAACCGATACAGGGTGAAGCAGGTGTTTTTGTACCTGATGAGGGTTATCTTAAAAAAGCATACGATCTATGCAAATCAAAAAATGTTCTGTTTATAGCAGATGAAGTTCAGACAGGAATTGCCCGCACCGGGAAGTTACTTGCCTGCGACCACGAGGGAGTTCATCCTGATATCCTGATACTTGGCAAAGCTTTGTCAGGTGGTGTTTTGCCTGTTTCTGCTGTACTTGCTGATGACGAGATAATGCTTACCATTAAACCAGGAGAGCATGGCTCTACCTTCGGCGGTAACCCACTGGCTGCCAAAGTTGCTATTGCAGCGCTTGAAGTTGTTAAAAATGAAAATCTTGCAGAAAACGCTGAACGTCTTGGCAAAATATTCCGTGAAGAGTTCCGTATCATCAAGTCGGATATGATTGAGCTTGTTCGCGGGAAAGGCCTTCTGAATGCAGTTGTAATAAGACCAAAAAATGGCAAGGAAGCCTGGGATGTCTGCCTGGTAATGAAAGAAAAAGGGGTAATCGCGAAACCAACGCATAGTCATATTATCCGCTTTGCTCCTCCCCTTATAATCACCGAAAAACAACTCAGAGAAGCTATTGGACTGATTAAAGAGGCATTTAAACTCTTTGAATAAAAACTGATTATGGATAAAGGTAATAGTTTGAAATACATCACACGGACTCTTCCCGTGCTTGTAATACTTTTTTTATTATCATGTACCGGGAATCGGGATGTCACAACCAAAGAGCTTCAGGACGAAATTAAATATCTTTCATCAGATTCACTGAAGGGCAGGCTGACAGGATCACCAGGCGATAGCCTCGCTGCTGAATTTATTAAAAATGAACTTACCTCTTATGGTATGATCCCGCTATCAGGTGACGGATTTCAGAGGTTTAAAGTAACCAAAAGAGTCCTCCCCGGAAAAGGTAATGCTCTGTCAATAAACGGAATAAGCTATACTCCTGATAAAGATTTTATGCCACTTGCTTTCAGTTCAAATTCCTCACTGGAATCAGAGGTAATCTTCGCAGGCTATGGATTCAACATTAATGGGGACAGTTTAAAATGGAATGATTACAAAGGTATTGATGTAAAAGGTAAATGGGTAATGATACTTCGTGCCGACCCTGAAACAGATAATACAAAAAGCCCTTTTATTCCTTTCAGTGGCGACAGGGACAAAGCCCTTCTTGCAAAAGACATGGGAGCTGCAGGTGTGCTGATGGTATCAGGTCCTGCATTCGATCCACAGGATGCCTTTGAATCGCTCAATTCTGCGGACTTTTCAGTTGATATCCCGGTATTAAGGATAAAGAAAGAGGTAGCTGATATCATTCTTTCGAAGTCAAAAACTACAATAGCTACTCTTGAAAAAAAACTTAATGAGACTAGAAAGCCAAATGTATTTTCGACAAAGGTTACTGTAAATGGTAAAACAGAAATCGTCAGGGAGAGTGCTAATACAAGAAACGTGGTAATGATCCTTCCGGGGGAAGATGAACTGCTTAAAAATGAATATATTATTATAGGTGCTCATTTTGATCATCTTGGAATGGGCGGACCCGGTTCTTCCAGCAGAGCAGTTGACACAATTGCTGTTCATCATGGTGCGGATGATAATGCTTCCGGTGTTGCAATGATGCTTGAACTGGCAGAAAAATTTGCCAGGACAAAAGGAAGCCATAAAAGAAGCATTATCTGTATCGCATTTACCGGAGAAGAAGAAGGACTCCTGGGATCAAAGCAATTTACCGATAACTCTGGTATAGATCTTTCCAAAGTGAATGCTATGATTAATCTTGATATGGTAGGAAGGTTAAACGAAACAAATAATTTACAGATTTCCGGAGTTGGGACAGCAACCGGACTGAAGGATCTGATATATTCAAAAAGCGATACTACCGTGATAAAACTGACCCTTTCAGATGAAGGTTATGGACCATCGGATCACTCCTCATTCTATGGCAAGAATATTCCTGTTCTGTTTTATTTTACAGGCGCTCATCTCGATTATCATACCCCCTCGGATACCTATGATAAGATTAACTACAACGGAATGGTGAAAATTTCCGATCTGATATTCAGTGTTGCAAAGGAGCTTTCATCATCAACTGCCAGACTTCAGTTTAAAGAATCTGGTCCAAAGGTGGAAACCGTAAGATATGGAAGAAGAAAAGGAGTTACTCTTGGCATTATGCCCGATTTTGCCGGTAATATCAAAAACGGATTAAGAGCCGACTTCGTCACACCAGGCAAACCTGCAGCTTTGGGCGGAATGAAAAAAGCTGATATTATTACAGCAATCAACGGGAAACCAGTCAATAATATTCAGGATTATATGTTCAGAATGGGTCAGCTTAAACATGGTCAGACAATAAGCGTCGAAGTTCTGCGTAATGACAAAAAAGAGGTTTTACTGATACAATTGTAAATAAGGCGAAAGGCAAAAGTATAAAGTATAAAGTATAAAGTTTAAAGTTTAATATCTGACATCTAATATTTTGCAAAATGAAAAAATTTATCTTGTGGTCATTGGCATTTATAATTACAATTGCAGCAGCGTTTTACCAACGCTCAACCGGACCAACCTACCCTAGGCGAATAGATATTACGGTCAATAATACCGTTCATAACCTGAAACTTGTCCGGAGCCTTGCCCTTGATGAAAGATCTGAGGTAAAACTTAATATTACTGATCCTACTGTTAAAGCAAGACTATTCTTCAAACGCTACAAAAGTGATGAAGAATATCAGGTTGCTGATTTCAAATACAGGGTCGAACCTAAAAAAGAAGGTTTTTTCGCAGAAGTACCCCAACAACCCTCAGCTGGTAAACTCCAGTACTATTTTGAAATAACTGATTCCAATGGAACCCGGTCTTATCTCAGGGAAACACCTGTAGTAATCAGATTTAAAGGAGGGGTTCCGGCCTTTATTCTGATTCCACATATACTTTTTATGTTTATGGCAATGCTTTTTTCAACCCTTGCAGGACTTATGAGTATTATAAAATATCCCTTATATAAAAAGTACTCCATCTGGACACTTATCGTGTTCATTGCAGGTGGTATGGTACTTGGTCCGATAGTACAATACTATGCATTTGGTGATTTATGGACAGGAATTCCCTTTGGCTGGGATCTTACTGATAATAAAACACTTATCGCATTATTATTCTGGATTCTGGCTGTTGTCATGAACAGAAAGGAAGACAGACCTCTCTATACAGCGCTGGCTGCATTCGTACTTCTCCTGATATATTCTATACCTCACAGTTTATTTGGTTCAGAGTTAGATTACATCAGTGGGCAGGTTACCCAGGGATTTATTCTGAATTTTTTCTGAAATTTTAAATAAAATTTCTTAATTTCAGTGCATCATTTAAATTTATACCACGTCTATTGATTAGAAAATTAATAGAAAGTGGGTGCAGCAACACATATAAAAACTAGTCTTTATGTAAAGATGGCAAATGTAGAAGCGGCATTCAGAAACCTACACCAGGATCTTTTGGACGGGTGTAAAAATAGCGACCAGAAAGCACAGTTCCAGATCTACAAGTTATACTACAAAGCTATGTATAATACGAGTCTGAGGATTGTAAACGACACAATGGAAGCTGAAGATATAATGCAGGAATCATTCCTGTCGGCCTTTGAAAAAATTGATACTTATTCGGGAACCGTAAGTTTCGGTGCATGGCTCAAAAAAATAGTAGTTAACCGGTCACTTGATGCCCTGAATAAAAGAAAAGCGGTCTTTGAAGATATTGAATCATATGTTGGTATAAGAGATGAAAGCGGTGAAGATTCAGCAAGAAATGAAGAGATTGATATTCGGGTTGAAGAGGTTAAGGAAGCAATTGAAAGACTTCCGGATGGATACAGGGTTATACTTTCTCTCTACCTGCTTGAAGGTTACGATCACGATGAAATAGCAGAAATACTATCTATCAACAGCAGCACTTCACGATCACAACTCTCAAGAGCGAAACAGAAACTCATCGGAGAATTAAAAGGAAAATGAAAAAATTATCAGGAATGAAAACTATAGAAGACATAATCAGGAACAATAAGGATTTTTTCGAAGAAGCAGAACCTTCGAATGGTCACTTTGAAAGGTTTAACAGGAAACTTGAAGTAAGATTCCAGGCCAATGCACCCAAAAGAAGTATTGTCCCTTACTTGTTAAGAGCCGCAGTTGTTACCTTGCTGGTTACACTTTCCTCACTCTGGACATGGGACCATTTCATCCGTCCGGGGAGCAGCAGGATGACGCTTGGTCAGGTTTCACCTCAATACAAAGAGGTGGAAAACTACTACATACACCAGGTCAACATGATGGAAGGCGAAATAGTAAATGTTGATTTGAAAAACAATCCCGAACAGAAAGAGATGCTATTGATTGAGATGAAAAGCATGGATTCAGTTTATGTATCTCTTCAGAAAGAACTCAAAGCAAATCCTGATGATGAACGAATTATTAATGCAATGATAGAGCATTATCAGACAAAGCTTGAGATTATGACCTACATAGTAAATCAGCTTAAAACGATCAGGAATGATAACCAAAATAATACAGAAAATGAAAAAGTCAGATTATAAACCAGGATTGCTCCTCTTAATATCACTCTTCCTTGTATCTTTCACATTATCAGCACAGGAGCTTACTAAGGAATTCCACAAGGAATATACAGCAGGAGCAAATACTACACTTGAAATCAGCAACAGGTATGGCGATGTTGTGATCCAGAGCTGGGATAAGGATCAGGTCGTCATCGATGTCAAAGTAACTGTAGAAATACCTAATAAAGAAAGAGCCCAGAAACTCTTAGACTATATTGATGTCCGGTTTTCTGAAGGCGAAAACCTTATTTCAGCTAAAACGGTTATTGATGACAAATTCAACTTCACAGGATGGGGCGAGTCAAGAAGATTCAGTATTGATTATACTGTAAAGATGCCTGTTGGAATAGCTTTGTCACTCGCAAACAAATATGGCAATACCGATATTGATGAACTTCATGGATTAGTAAATCTCGATATCAGATATGGAAACCTTACAGCCGGAAAACTGACAAGAAGTAATGTAAAACCTCTCAACAGACTTAACCTGGCCTACGGAAAAGGAACAATTGATGAAGCAGGATGGCTAGACCTTACGATCAGGTACACAGGTAACATGAGTATAACAAAAAGTCAGGCACTCCTTCTTGACAGTAAATATTCAAAGCTATCCCTTGGTGAAACAAGTTCTGTTGTGGGCGAAAGTAAATATGATAATATCAGGATTGAAAGCATTAATAATCTAGTTCTTGAAAATGGATACACAGAAACAAATATCGGAGAATTGACAAAAAAACTCACTTATAACGGGAGTTACGGTTCATTTTCAATTGACAGAATCCCTGCAGGTTTTGAATCGCTTGATGTAGAAACACATTATATGGGTGTAAGGCTTGGAATTGAAGAATCAGCGAACTATAAACTCGAAGCGAAAGTATCCTATGGTGGATTGAAATATAATGAGGATAACTTTAAAAATCAGAGGCGAATTGTTGAGAATAATTCAAATGAAGTAGCCGGTGTTGTCGGAAAAGAAGAGTCACCATCTGCCAGAGTTAATGTAATTGCATCATACGGTTCGGTAAAACTTTATTGATAATTAATTTATTCTCAATTAAATATAAACCACCCCTCCCCCTTATTGTTTTTCTGTATAAAAATATGATGGAGGAACGATCTCAAGTCCCTGCTCCTGTCAGCATAATATGTTCAGAAAAAACTATTAATCTGATATTTTAATCCATTAGTGAGGATAAAAGAAAAACGCATGATGTTTCAATTATCATGCACTTTTATTATATTTGAATTGGAACAAGCAATAAAGAACCTGCCATGAGTGTATCCATTATAGATATCACTGATCTTTCAAAATTCTACGGGAAAGCCAGGGGGATTGAACATGTTAACCTGGAAATCGGGGAAGGAGAGATTTTCGGTTTTATAGGCCCGAACGGAGCCGGCAAATCGACCACTATCCGGATATTGCTAAACCTGATCTTCCCCACCGGCGGAAGTGCAAGGATCATGGGAATGGATGTTATCAGGGAAACGAAGAAGATTAAGCGCCAGGTTGGTTATGTACCTTCCGATGCCAGTGCATATACTTCAATGGATGTAAATGAATTCCTGAACTACTGTATGCGTTTTTACGGTGTACAAAATAATGCGCACAGGTTAGCTGAACTCTCGGAATTGTTTGAACTGGACCTGAAACGGAAAATTGCTGAACTGTCCATGGGAAACCGGAAGAAAGTATCCATCGTGCAAAGCCTGCTACACAACCCTAAGCTTCTCATTCTGGATGAGCCAACTACGGGTCTTGACCCACTGATGCAGGCAAATTTTTTTGAGCTGTTGCGGTCGGAGAACCAGAAAGGGATGACCATCTTTTTTTCTTCGCACATACTCGGTGAGATTCAAATGCTCTGTAAAAGGGTAGCGATCATTAAAGAAGGAAAAATCATTCAGTTGGAGGACATTGAAACCCTGAGAAAGAAACAACTAAAAAAGGTGTATATCGAGTTTGGAGATCAGGTGAGTAAAGGAAATTTCAGCATCCCTGGTATTGAAAGTGTAATCACCGGGTCCGGCACCTTGCTGTCATTTATGTACTCAGGCGATATCAATGAACTGGTTGGTTTGCTGGCAGGAAGGAAAATAGCTAACCTGATGATCGAAGAGCCGTCGCTGGAAGAAATTTTCATGCACTACTACAAATAAAAGGGCACAAAGCAAATGAACAGGAACCTGTTTTTAATGGAGATGAAAAGAAATGCGTTCAGTCTTATCTTATGGATGATCGTAATTACTCTGTTGATTTCGCTTACTATGTCGATGTATCGTACATTTGTTGAAAACCAGTCAAAGATTCTGGGGATGATGAGCCTGGTTCCGAAAGGTGCGCTGCAGTTCAAGGGCATCTCGAATTTCACCGACTTGCTTTCGGTACTGGGATTTTATGCAGCTAATAATATCATCTACATGATGGTACTCGGGAGTATTTTTGCCATTGTACTTTCATCCAATACCCTGCTTAAGGAAGAATACAATAAAACAGCTGAATACCTGTTGACAAGGCCGCTTACCCGAAGCGAGATTTTCTTCAGCAAGATGGCTGTAGTATTCCTTTATATATTTTTGTTGAATCTGGTCACTGCCCTGGCAGGGTTTATATGTATGGAACTGGTTAAGACAGTACCCTTCAGCATCAAGGCATTTTTAATACTGTCGCTATATACCCTTCTGCTAAATCTCTTGTTCGGCGCGATCGGACTCTTCCTGTCAACGCTGGTTAAAAGGCCAAAGCCGGTCACCACTTTCAGCATAGGACTGGTTTTAATTTTTTATTTTATCTATACGCTGTCAAAGATCACAGAAAGTGCTGCAAAAATAGGATACCTGAGTCCATTTAAATTTGTCAGTGTGGATGCCATTAACCCGGCTTACAAGCTCGATCCCTGGCACCTTTTGTATTTTATCGGCATCTCTTTGATACTGATAGCGATCTCCCACCGGCTATATAACCGAAAGGACATTTATACATGAACATTATTCACCAACAGCGTAAAGCGCCAAACCTCAAGACCGCCTGAAGAGCGAAAGACAGCTTAGCCTTAAGACAGCCCGAAGGGCGTAAAGACGGAGAATTGAGCATAATGAATTAAAAGTCCATTTCAACAACAGTTATCCCCGACCCTCCAAACTCGACATGCTCATCGCGGAAGGACTTAACTACATCAACTGTGTCAAGGTATTGCCTTACAAGCTGACGCAATATTCCGTTGCCTTTACCATGCAGTATCCTGAGATTTCGATGCTGTACGATAAGAGCATTATCTATCAGATCGCGAACCTGGTTTATAGCCTCCTCGCCCCGTACACCACGAATATCAATTTCAGGTTTGAAATTAATATTACGCTGGACCAGACCGGGATCGTTTTCCCTGTAAACCTGATTCGCCTTGAGACTTTTCTTAAGTTCTGACCCGGTGATTCTTTCTATCTTATCAACCGGGACAAAGAATCTCAGACTGCCGGTTTCAACCTGAACCATTTTATCTCTTATAGCAATTACCTCCCCGGCCGCCATTGTATCTATCATCCTTACTGCATCACCTTGTTTCAGGGGCTGTTCGGGAGATGCCACAGGTACCGGTTTTTCTTTTACCGGCTCCGGATCCATTTTAATCTTTTTTGCTTTTGAAATCAATACCGCTATCTTCTCTTCTGATTCAGTCTCAATAGGTTTTGTCTCCTCAACAACAATGTTTTTAAACTCTTCAAGTTGCTGCCTGACATCCTTCGTCTTTTCCTTTTCAGCCTGTGATTCTTTTATCTGCCTGATGGTACTTTCAATCATCCGGTTAGATTCTTTCAGCAACTGCTGAGCCTCATCTTTTGCTTTTGTTATGATCTCTTTCCTGAGTGATTTAGCACCAGAAAGTTCCTTTTCATATTCATCCATCAACTCCTCGAGCCGCTTCTCCTGCTGCCTGATGCTCTGCCTTTTTGTCTCCCAGTATCGCTTGTCGCGGGCAATATCCTTCAGGTGCCTGTCATAGTTGATATTCTTTACACCTGCTTTTCCTGAAGCTTCGGCAAGTATCTCTTCGGGCAGTCCTATCTTTCTGGCAATCTCAAATGCGAATGAACTTCCCGGTTTACCTATTGTAAGCTGAAAAAGAGGCTGCATGAGATGGTTATCGAAAGCCATAGCGCCATTTACCACTCCATCGGTGAGCGATGCAAAGTGCTTCAGATTAGTGTAATGTGTTGTTATTACGCCAAAAACCTTTTCCCTGTTCAGCTCACCAAGAATTGCCTCAGCGATAGAGCCTCCAAGCATAGGTTCAGTACCTGTTCCGAATTCATCAATTAGAATTAATGTCTTTTCATTTCCATTTTTAATGAAAAACTTCATATTAATGAGATGCGAACTGTAAGTACTTAAATCATTCTCAATGCTTTGCTCATCACCAATATCAATCAGAATATTTTTAAAGATCCCCGTTTCTGATCCTTCTGCCACCGGGATGGTAAGTCCGCACTGCAGCATATACTGGAGTAGTCCAACCGTTTTCAGACATACCGACTTACCTCCTGCATTGGGGCCGGAGATCAATAATATTCTGTCTTTTTCATCAAGTATAATTTCAAGAGGAACCACTTTTCTGCCGGAAAGCTTCTCGAATGTAAGTGAGAGCAGAGGATGGATTGCCCTCTTCCAGGATATAAAAGGCTTGCTAACGATTACAGGTTTTATTGAATGAAGGCGGTTTCCAAGAATTGCTTTTGCTCTGATAAAATCGATTTCGCCAAGGAACATATTCGACTCAAGCAGATCGTCAATATATGGTCTGACATTTTCGGCAAACGCCATCAGAATCCTTACTATCTCCCTTTTTTCCTCATATTCAAGCTCAATTATATCATTGTTGATTTCAACGATCTCCTCCGGTTCGATAAAGACCGTTTTTCCAGAAGCTGACTGATCATGAATAAGGCCTTTGATCTTTCTTTTATCGTATGCACTTACAGGGATGACTCCTCTCCCGTTCCGGACAGAAACCGAAGTATCTGTATCCACAATTCCGTCAGATTGGGCCTGTTTAAGAATTGCATTCAGCCTTTTTGAGACCTGAATGCTCTTCCCGACAAGCTCCGCTCTTATCTCTTTTAATCTTATGGAAGCATTATCCTTAATCACCCCGCGTCTATCGATTATTCTGTCAATTGCTTCCAGAACATAAGGATAGGTTTTAACAGAACTGCACATTGATCGCAGAACAGGATACTTCACCGCATCTTTATTCCTGAAAAAATTAAGTATATTTTTAACAGTCTCCAGCGAACGTTTCAGGTCAAACACTTCCTGCACTTCGGGAAATGTACCTTCAATTCTTATCTTGTTGAGACAATCAGAAATCTTATAATAGTGTTCTGATGGGAAAAAATCTTCAAACTGCAATATCTGCTGAAATTCATATGTTGCTGATAATTTATGAGATAAAGAATCAAAGTCATCAAAAAATTCAATACCATCAACTTTTTCCAGACCCATCGGACTCAGGCATTTTTCTATCAGCAGCTTACGTATCCGGTCAAAGCCGATCTTAATTTCAAAATTTTCAGGGTAAATCATAAAAAAGTGAAAAGTTAAAAGTGAAAAGGCAAAAGTAAGTTAAAAATCCCCTCCTGGGAGGGGCAAGGGGTGGGTTTAATTAGTTTAAAGACAAAAGACAAAAGTTAAAATTTATTATCAACCGGATCAAATCAATCAGGAAACCCCAAAGTTAATTATTGTTAAATCATATTACCAGAATAGAATAATGGGTTTCATTTTTTTCTACATTTGAAACTTCTGAAAACAAAACTTTAAAAAATCATTAAATGAAAATCAAGAAAATCTCCACCGCTTTTTTGTTTCTGTTTTTTCTGCCTTTATGGTTAATGTCGCAGAGTGAAAATGTTGACCTCAGCATGATTTACAAGATCAAGCAGGAAGGGTTAAAAAATTCCAGCATTGAAGACCTCGCTTTCTGGTTAACAGATTTCGTAGGACCCAGGCTTACAGCTTCCACCGGTAATAACCGTGGAAATGAGTGGGCAAAGAAAAAAATGGAAGAATTTGGCTTCCAGAATGTAAGGATTGAAGCTGCAAGGGATTTCAGTCGTGGTGGCTGGGATAACCTGAAGACATATTCTGCAATGACTGCTCCATACTACATAAATTTCGCTTGTAATCCTGTCGCTTGGACCGGAAGCACAAACGGATCTGTGAAAGGTGAAGTTATACTTTTGGATGTAAAAGCAGAAAGCGACCTTGAAAAATACAAGGGCAAATTGAATGGAAAGATTGTTCTGATACCCTCAGCAACACCGTACACGGTTAGTTTTGAACCTTTGGCCAGCCGATTAACAGATACACAGCTTAAAGATCTTTCGATGGCATCAACTTCGTCGCAGGGAAGAAGACAACAAGGTGATTTTGCTACAATGATGGCTCAGAGAGCTCTGCGCACTAAAATATCTGAATTCCTCAAAAGTGAAGGAGCTGCTGTGATTCTTAATAGTTCCGGCACATTCAATGTTCCAAGGTCAAGTGGTGCAAACTATACTGCAGGAGATAAAGAACCAATTACAGAATTGAATCTCCCGATTGAAGACCATGGCAGAATGGAACGGCTTTTGCGTCATAATGTTCCGGTTGAGATGGAAGTGGAAATACAAAATAAGTTCTTCGACAGTCCGACAGTTTATAATGTTATAGGTGAAATTCCCGGTACAGATAAACTCCTTAAAAATGAAGTAGTTCTGTTAGGAGCACATATAGATTCGTGGCACGGAGGAACTGGAGCAGCAGATAATGCATCAGGATGTATTGTGATGATGGAAGCACTCCGTATCCTTAAAAACCTCGATGTTGCTCCACGAAGAACAATAAGAATTGCACTGTGGGGTGGTGAAGAACAAGGTCTTAACGGATCGCGCGGGTATGTTGAGAAATATCTGGTTGATCCAAAGACTAAGGAACATAAACCTGATTTTGACAAATTTGCAGGATATTTCAATATGGATAACGGATCAGGAAAATATCGTGGAATATATATTCAGGAAAATGAGCTTGTCAGACCGGTATTTGAAGAGTGGTTAAAGCCATTTGCCGATATGGGTGCTTCAACTATAACCATAAGGAATACTTCCGGCACCGACCATCTTTCGTTTGACGCAGTCGGATTGCCCGGATTTCAGTTCATACAGGATGAAATAGAATATGGCCGAGGTTATCATACCGTTATGGATACTTATGAAAGGCTGGTAATGGATGATCTTAAACAGAATGCAGTAATCACAGCATCTTTTATTTACAATGCAGCAATGCGTAACGCTAAATTACCCGGAAAACCTGCTATGAAACCCAGGGAGGCAACAGGACAGAATCAGAGGATGCAATAATGTGAACTGAAATAAATTGATATACAATGATTTTTGTAGAGACGTTGCGTGCAACGTCTCTACATGTTTTAATCCCTACGTTTTTTTCAAATCCACATCCTTCATCGATAACTGAATACGTTTTCTTTCAATATCCACTGCCAGGACTTTTACCATAACATGCTGGTGAAGCTTAACTACAGATGAGGGATCCGAGATATAGGTTTTGCTCATATTTGAAATATGCACCAAACCGTCCTGCTTGATACCAATGTCAACAAAGGCACCGAATTTTGTAATATTTGTTACAATTCCCGGAACAACCATTCCCTCAATAAGATCTTCCATTGTATGGACATCAGCAAAACTGAATTCTTTGATCTTTGATCTGGGATCACGACCGGGTTTAGCAAGTTCATCCAATATATCTTTCAATGTAGGTAACCCGGTAACAGGCGTGATATAACGATCGAGTTTTATCTCCTTCCGTTTATTTTCATCATTAATCAATTCTTTTACATCACAGCCAATATCTTTCGACATTTGTTCAACAATATGATAACTTTCGGGATGCACTGCGCTGGTATCGAGAGGATTCTCAGCATTGTGGATTCTCAAAAATCCTGCACTCTGCTCAAAAGCCTTTTCTCCCATCCGCTTTACCTTAAGAAGCTCTTTACGTGTTTTGAAAGGTCCGTTTTCGGAACGGTAATCAACAATATTCTGGGCAAGCTGCGGTCCCAGACCTGATACATAAGTCAAAAGATGCTTACTTGCGGTATTCACCTCAACACCAACTGCATTAACACAACTCATTACAACATCATCAAGCGATTTTTGCAGTTTCTGCTGATCAACATCATGCTGATACTGACCCACTCCTATTGATTTAGGATCGATCTTAACCAACTCTGCCAGCGGATCCATAAGCCTTCTCCCTATCGAAACCGCACCGCGAACAGTTACATCATAATCGGGGAATTCATCGCGTGCAGTTTTTGAAGCTGAATATATTGAAGCCCCGGCCTCGCTGACAACAAAAACCTGGATATCATTCTCGAATTTGACCCATTTAATAAAATCTTCTGTCTCGCGGCTTGCAGTACCATTACCGATTGCAATAGCCTCAATCTTGTAAGCATTAACAAGTGACAATATTTTTTTTATCGACATTGCAGTCTCATTCTGAGGGGGATGGGGGTAGATTGTCTCATTATGAATAAGATTACCCTGCCTGTCGAGACAAACAACTTTACACCCGGACCTGAAACCGGGGTCAATAGCAAGAACAATTTTTTCACCCAGTGGTGATCCCAGAAGAAGCTGACGAAGGTTTTCTGCAAATACATTAATTGCCTCAATATCTGCCTTTTCTTTTGAAATATTTCTGAATTCGGTTTCCATTGAAGATGAAAGAAGTCTCTTCCAACTATCCTTAACTGCATCGGCAACGAGGTCAGATGAAGCGTTCCTTCCCTTTATGAAAATTGAATCTAACATATCGAGTGCATTCTCTTCAACAGGTTCCACCGACAGCCTTAGGAAACCCTCCTCCTCTCCCCGCCTCATTGCAAGCAGCCTGTGTGACGGACACTTTTTAAGAGACTCTGACCAATCATAATAATCACTGTATTTAATTCCTTCAGCCTCTTTCCCTTTTACAACCTTGGAATAAATGACTGCCTCTTTTTCAAAAAGATACCTAAGTTGTTTTCTTGCTTTTTCATCTTCACTTACCCATTCGGCGATAATATCAGATGCACCGGCAAGTGCATCTTCAACAGTTGTAACATCGTCATTGAGAAACTCTTCAGCTTTTAGAGCCGGATCATTCACTTTCTGATCCATTATGATAACAGCAAGCGGTTCAAGCCCTTTTTCCCTGGCAATTGTTGCGCGTGTACGGCGTTTTGGTCTGTAAGGCAAATAGATATCCTCAAGCTCAGCCATTGACAGAACTGCTTCAATTTTTTGCCTGAGTTCGGGAGTCATTTTTTCCTGTTCTTCAATCGACTTCAGAATGCTTTCCCTACGGGCATCAAGTTCTTTGAGCCGATCGTACTCCTCCTTAATATACATCAGTTTGACTTCATCAAGACTGCCTGTCATCTCTTTTCTGTACCTGCTTATAAATGGAATGGTAGCTCCACTATCCATCAACCTGATTGTGTTTTCGACCTGCCATTCCTGGAGTCCAAGCTTTTTTGCAACTAGTTCAATATTTCTGTTTGTGTTCATGATATTACTATTCAACGTAAATAACCAAACCTTTCAGATATTCGCTTTCGGGGTGATAAATATTAACCGGATGGTCAGGCGGCTGACTTAACTGGTAAATAATCCTGACATTGCGACCGGTATTGGCAGCTGCAGCAAAAACCGATTTTCTGAAGTTTTCTTTTGTAACCACCTGAGAGCATGAGAATGTAAAAATAATACCACCCGGCTTTATCTGTTCAATAGCTTTCATATTCAGTCTCTTATACCCTTGTAAAGCATTTGGAAGAGCACTATTATGCTTTGCAAATGCAGGCGGATCGAGAATAATCAGATCGTATTGATTTTTAATATGATTCAGAAAATCAAATGCATCAACCTGAAATGATTCATGCCTTGGATCATCTCCATAATTGAGCTTAATGTTTTCATTTGCCAATTCAATAGCGGGGAATGAGCTGTCAACTGTATGTACAACTCTGGCATTTTTCATGGCGTAAACTGAAAATGCACCCGTATAACCAAACATATTCAGAACACTTCTTCCTTCTGTAAATTCTTCAAGCAGTTTTCTGTTCTCCCTTTGATCAATAAAAAATCCGGTTTTCTGCCCGGTTGTCCAATCAATTTTAAATTTATAACCGTTTTCAGTGACAATAACCGGCCCTGAATTTCCATAAAGGAATTCATTTACTGCGGTTATTCCGGACATGTAGGGAATAGTAGTCTCGCTCTTATCGTAAACTGCAATAATCTGATCTTTCATCAGTTCAGTCAAAATAGTCGCAATTTCCCTGCGTATCCTGTAAAAACCGATTGAATGCATCTGGATTACAGCAACACCGTTATAAAAATCAATTATCAATCCAGGCAATCCATCTCCTTCTGCATGTATTAGTCTGAACACATTTACCTGAGGATTATCTATAATACCAAGTGATTTCCTGTAATTAATTGCTCTTCTTATTTTATCCCTGAAAAAATCAATATCAGGAGTTACCTGTTCAAATGAAAGAATCCGTACTGCAATGGAACTGGGTTGATAATGTCCGACAGCCAGAAATGTATCTTTATTATCAAAGACATCCACCAGATCTCCTTCTGCAGGATTACCATACATTTTTTTTATAGCTCCCGAAAATATCCAGGGATGATACCTGCGGACTGATTGCTCTTTTCCTGATTTAAGGACTATTTTT
>JAPLED010000075.1 GCA_026391475.1 Bacteroidia bacterium
GCTCAGAAATGGGCAGAACTTTACATGAAGAAGAATCCTTCAGCAACTATTCAGGTTACAGGTGGTGGTTCCGGTGTAGGTATTACAGCCCTGATCAACGGAACAACTGATATATGTAACTCAAGCCGCCCGATGAAACAAACTGAGATTGAAAAACTCAAAGCTAGATATAACACACTTGGTGTTTCTATCCCTTGTGCAAAAGACGGTGTAACAATATTTCTGAATGAAGCAAATAAAGTTCAGGAACTTTCACTTAAACAGTTAAGTGACATTTATCAGGGTAAGATCAGGAACTGGAAAGAACTTGGCGGAAATGATGCAGAAATAAGACTTTATGGCCGCGAAAACAGCTCCGGAACTTATGTTTACTTCCATGACGAGGTAGTAAAAGCCGACTATGCTGCAAGTGTTCAATCTCTGCCCGGAACAGCTGCAGTTGTAAATGCGGTAAAAAAAGATATTGATGGAATCGGGTATGGTGGTGCAGCTTATGCCGTTGGTGTAAAACATGCCAAAGTTAAAAAGGATGCTAACAGCCCTGCATTTCTTCCTACCCCGGAAAGTATAGGGAAAGGTGAATATCCTATAACCCGTTACCTGTATATGTACCTGAGAAGCAGACCAATAGGTGAAACCAAAAAGTACATTGACTGGATACTAAGTCAGGAGGGTCAGATGGTCGTTACAGAAGTCGGATATTTTCCATATAAATAGACGTTTCTGAAAGGTGTCAGATTTAGATTGTTGACCGGACTTGTCAGAAAAACTCTGACAAGTTTGGCATTTATGAGGCGACAGGCGACAAGCGACAGGCAAATGACACACGACGCACGACGCACGACACACGGCAAAAACTGCAGAGGATCAAAGTTCCTGGTTCCCCTCCTGGGAGTGGCGAGCTTTGCCTGCTGAAGCTTTAGCGAAAGCGGGGGGTGGGTTTCAAATAAAGACAAAAGATAAAAGTAGAAAGACAAAAGGAGAAAGAATATTGTATGATAAAGGATCTTGTCAGATTAAAAAGTAAAGGGCAAAACACAGCAAAGGAGATAGTTTCTTTCAACAACAAAAAATTCCGCTTTTCGGACTGGTTTGCAGAAAAAGTAATCAAGGCTGTGGCCTTTCTTTCTATTGCTATAGTTATTCTGATCTTTATTTTTGTTTTTCGCGAGGCTTTCCCGATTTTCAAAATGGATAAAAAGGAAGCAGTGTCGACTGAATTATTGGTACAGGAAAGTTATGGTGGCGCTGAGACCGGAAGTGCATCGGTTAAAACTACTGACAATCAGGTTGACAATTCCAATAAAATCCAGGCAACCGATGAGAAGCCCTCTTCAACACTTCTTTCAAAAACATGGATGCCCGTATCTGATAATCCTCGTTATGGTATGTGGCCTTTATTCCTTGGTACCCTTAAAGTTACACTTATTGCTTTGCTATTTGCCGCACCGGTTTCAATTCTTGCCGCGATTTACACATCAATGTTTGCAAAGCCCAGAATTAGGGAAATAATTAAGCCTGTAATTGAACTGCTTGCAGGATTTCCTTCCGTAGTTATCGGCTTCTTTGCTTTGATGGTCATGGCCACCGTATTTCAGAATATTTTCGGATATGCAAGCAGGTTAAACGGTTTCGTCGGAGGAATTGCTATGGGTCTTGCGGCAATACCCATTATTTACACTCTTACAGAAGATGCACTAACTGCTGTGCCCAGAACTTTTACAGAGGCAAGCCTTGGATTAGGCGCTAGCAGGAGACAGACAGCTTTTTATGTTGTATTACCGGCAGCAGTACCTGGTATTTTTGCTGCTGTAGTACTAGGTATCGGAAGGATCTTCGGTGAGACAATGATTGCACTGATGGCGACAGGAAACGCAGCTATGATTTCAATGAATCCGTTCGATTCGGTCAGAACTTTATCGGCTACAATCGGTGCTGAAATGGCAGAGGTGGTCTTCGGCGATACCCATTACAACGTATTATTTTTAATAGGTTCATTGCTTTTCATTTTTACGTTTGCGCTCAATGCATTAGCTGAATTCTATTTTAAGAATATGATAATCAGACGCTATCAGTCAAAAAAATAACGTGAGAAGAAATAAATAGAAATGAACAGAAATGTAAAAGATACGATAGTCGAAGGCATAACAGGTGTTTCAGTTCTTCTGATAATATTCATTATTGTATCAATTCTGGCCGTTACAATTGTTGGGGGATGGCCAAACCTGAACTGGACATTTTTATCAGAATTTCCCAAAGATGGCATGACAAAGGGAGGTATTTTTCCTGCAATTGTCGGAACAGCCATGATGACAATAATAATGGCTGTCGCAGCTGTCCCTTTTGGCGTAATTACAGCGATATATCTTGCGGAATATGCCAGTGAAAAATCTGTTATTGCCAAAACAATCCGGTTTGCCGTAAAAACACTTGCTGTTGTACCATCAATAATTTTCGGACTTTTCGGACTGGGCTTTTTCATTGGTTTTATAGGTAAGAATATGGATGGGCTCTTAAACGGGGGAGAGTTGAAATGGGGACAGCCAAATATCCTCTGGGCAAGCTTCACAATGGCACTATTAACACTTCCTGTAGTAATCGTTTCTGTTGAAGAGGCCATAAGAACAATACCGAGAGAGATGCGCGAAGCAAGTCTGGCTCTTGGAGCCACTAAATGGCAGACTATCAGAAGGGTAGTATTACCGGGTTCGGTGTCGGGAATACTTACAGGTACTATCCTGGCAGTAAGCCGTGGTGCCGGAGAAGTTGCCCCGATCTTGTTTACAGGAGCGGCCTACTTCCTTTCCGATCTGCCACGTTCATTAAGCGACCAGTTTATGTCGCTCGGATACCATATATATATTATGTCGACTCAATCATCAAATGTTGATGCAACTCTGCCTATCCAGTTTGCAACCACTCTGGTTTTGTTGCTTCTCACATTTTCACTGAATGCAGTTGCAGTGACATTAAGATACAGAATAAGAAAAAGAGCAAAATAACTATCTTTTCATGAACGATTTTAAAGTAAAAGTCAAAGATTTGTCACTCCGGTACGGGACCAATTCTGCATTAAAAAACATTTCAATGGATATCCCGGAAAAAAAGGTAACGGCGTTTATCGGACCGTCGGGATGTGGCAAATCAACCTTCCTCAGAACTCTTAACCGCATGAACGATCTGATTGATAATGTTACCATTGACGGGGAAGTTTATATCGACAATATAAATATTTATGATAAGAATATTGACGTCGTTAATCTGAGAAAGAAAGTTGGAATGATTTTTCAGAAATCGAACCCATTTGCAAAATCTGTTTATGACAATATTGCTTTCGGTCCGAGAATTAACGGGATCAGTCAGAAGAGCAGGCTTGATGAAATAGTTGAATTCTCCTTAAAGCAGGCAGCCATTTGGGATGAAGTAAAAGACAGGCTGTTCAACTCGGCTTTAAGCCTTTCGGGTGGACAACAGCAGCGTATATGTATTGCCAGGACACTTGCTGTCAATCCGGAGATAATACTCATGGATGAACCTGCAAGTGCTCTTGATCCGATTTCAACCGGAAAGATTGAGGAGCTGATTCATGAATTGAAGAAGCAGTACACAATTATAATTGTTACCCATAACATGCAACAGGCTGCACGGACAAGCGATTTCACAGCTTTTTTTTATATGGGAGATCTTGTTGAGATGAACAGGACTGAAGTAATCTTTTCCAATCCCGGTAAAAAGCAGACAGAAGATTATATTTCAGGACGTTTTGGATAATACCTGAAAAGGATCTTTATTTTGGAAGAGAGAACAGGAATTCAATTCCACCACCTGTTTTGTTTCTTACCTGAATATCACCTTTATGTAACAGTATTGCATTCTTAACTATGGCCAGTCCTAGTCCTGTACCTCCGCTCTTTCTTGACCTGCCGGAATCTATACGATAGAAGCGTTCAAATACCCGGGCAAGATGTTCTTCAGGAATTCCCACCCCATTATCCGAAAATGAAAAATGGCAGAATTTATCATCCTGATTATATAATGCCACTGTGATAGTTGTATTATTACCTGAATAGTCAATGGAATTTTCAAGCAGGTTCTGGAATACAGAGGTGATAAGAGAACGGTTACATGTAACAAAAATATCATCATCAACGTTGAGTTCAACCTTCATTCCCCTGATTTCAATTGCAGATTTGAAATTATCTTTCACCTCATTAATAATGTCCCTGACTTTTATTTTCTCTTTTGGAAAGATGTTACCGGCCTCTTCTATTTTATTAATAACGACTATATCGTTAATCAGCCCTGTAAGTCTGTCGCTCTGGGCCAGAGCCTTTTCAAGGAAATATTTCTGCTTTTCCGGTTCCATGCCAGGTTCATTCAGAAGCGTTTCAATATAACCTTTGACTGAAGATACAGGCGTTTTCAGTTCATGGGCAATATTGGATGTCATCTCCTGTTTAATCAGACGACCTTTTTCCGACACTGTTATGTCACTCAGAATAACCTCAAAACTATTATCGTGAAATACAACGCATTGGACTTTGAAGAACTTACCGTTCTTACCAATCTGATACTCCATCTTTGGCAACTCTGATGATTTTATTTCAGTACCTGACTGTTTCTCAATAAATTCAATAGCAGGGATAAACTCCCGTACTTTGAAAAAATTGACCGAAGAAATTGTCAGCTCACCAGAGATCATATTCATGAACTGTATGAAGTGGTTATTGGTGAGTATTTTTGTTTTGTCTTTTGAAAAAAAGGCAATTCCTTCATTTAATGCATTCAGATGGCTGAAGAGTTTCTCCTTTTCATTTGCCAGATCATTCTGTGTTATAAGCATTTTGTTATAGATCTCAAGGATCTCTTCTCCAATAACACCGAGTTCATTTTTCGGAAATTTTGAATCGGAATCGAAAGGTTCATTATTTGCCACCCTCACAGCGAAATCTTTAAGTTTGGCTATCGATTTCCCGAATTTATTTGTGACTGCCAGCAATACAAGCCATATTACAATGAAAGAGAGAGTTATAATGACGAGAAAATATTTTTTTGCCGTAAGGAAACTGATGACCTTTACATCATAAACTACTGCTGCCCTTATATAGTACCTGTTGTAATACTTTGCATAATAGTAGTATTCCTCACCTGTTGTCCCCGATTTCCGGATAGTCGAACCAAAGTCCGAATAGAGAGATTCACTTATTTCAGGCCTGTTCTTATGATTCTCCATACTCTTCCAATCGTGGACAAAACTATCATATAAAACATCTCCTGAAGGATTTACTATGGTAACGCGAAGATTCTCCTGCGGCAACAACCTGACAATCGAGTCTGCAAGGACCCAATTGCTGTTTTCATAAATTGAATTTGCCCTGATATAGTTATCAATGACCTTTGTAATTTTGTCAAGTTCGTCATTCAGAGTTGAAATCCTGAAATCTTTTTCTCTCTTATAGAGATAGGTTAGTATCAGGAGCGTGAATAATACAAATATTGATGAATAGTAAATGAAAAGATTATTTCTGAACTTATTCCTTGTGATCATTTCTGAAAAATTAATTAATTAGAATTCAAAAAAGTATCCATAACCGGTCTTGTTTCGTAACGATGGACCATATTGCCCGAGTTTAGTCCGTAGTCTGGCAATGTTTACATCAACGGTCCGTTCAGTGACAATAACATCCTGGCCCCAGATTCTCATAAGCAGATCTTCCCTGGAAAAGACTTTACCCTGGTTTTCAAGCAGGAGTTTCAGGATTTCATATTCCTTTTTAGTAAGCTCAACTTTTTCATCGTTTATTATCAGTCTTTTGCGGACTGTATCCAGATCAATCCCGTTGAATTGTATTATGGATTTATTTTCAAGTTTATCTGCATGAGATCTTTTTAGTACAGCTTTTACCCTTGCTGTTAATTCATTAATAGAGAAGGGTTTTGATATATAATCATCAGCACCCAGACTGAACCCGGTAAGAATATCATTCTCTGTATCCTTTGCAGTAAGAAAAATCACAGGGATATCAATTTTTAATTCTTTTCTCAGCTTGTCGGCAAACTTAAACCCCGACATAGGACCCATCATTACATCGAGAAGAATCAGGTCGAAGTTTCCAAGCGGCCTCTTCAGCGCCTCTTCAGCGGAATGTGCAATCTCTGTATAATAGCCTTCATTGCTGAGATTATACTGAAGAATTTCGCAAAGATCCTCTTCATCATCCACAATAAGAATCCTTTTTCCTTTCAGTTCCATTGGTGTTCAGGTTTAATTATTCTCAGTGGATTTTGTCAAATTTGTATCAAGCCCGGAATGTCTGATATCGGTACCCTGAAGCGAATATATTGAGGCTTCGGCTATATTGGTAGCATGATCGGCAATCCTCTCAATGTTTGTAATAATATTTTTCAGATCAACGTAACTGAGTAACATTTCTCTTGTTTTATCACTGACATTTGCTTTTGATATACTGTTCATCAATAATTTACGGTTCATATCGTCAACTATTTCATCGTTTTTTATAGTCCAGATTGCATACTCATTATCGTTGTTTATAAATGAGAGCAGCGATTTTTCAACCATTGTAATTCCCGACAGAAGCATTCCGGTAATCACTTCAGCCATAGCTTTGTATTCTTCAGAATCCTTTATATTTTCAATTGAATCTAGAATGTTTATAACGAGATCGCCTATCCGTTCGAGGTTTATTGTCATCCTGTAGATTGCTACAATTTTGCGGATATCCGACGCAACAGGCTGATAAAGAACTATGGAGTTGATAAATTTATCACTTATGAGAACTTCATATTTGTCAACTTTATCTTCATTTTCCCTTATCTCAAATCTGATCCGGTTGCGTTCTTCTTCCCCTTGCCCGACCATATATTTTTCAAGTAGTGTCAGCTGGACCAGAATGATGTCAGCCATCTCTTCAAATTTAGTGATGATATCGATTATTGATTCTTCTCTCTTTGTCTTCATCCCTGATAATATTAAACTGTTTCGATATTTGAATTGCCAACAAATATTAAGATACTTTCCACTGCAAAGGTAACAGCAATTATTGTTACAGTAACCGGTATTGTGTTACTTAAATGTTACAAATTTGTAACTTGCACTTCTTAATTATTGATTAAATGAAAATAAAAACGATAATATTATCGATCATCTTATTGGTGACGACCTTGCCATCAAGCTTTTCTCAGCTTGTAGAACAACCTAACTACGCACTTAAAAGTCACGAAACACTCGAAATTTCAAAGGTTGAGATAACACCAGTCAAGACGGTAGTTTACCTGACGATTGAGAACCGTATTGAGGTGGGAAACTTCTGTGCAGATAAAAATATTTTCATTATTTATCCCGATGGAACACGAAGTAAGCTGACTTCTTCTAATGGTATTCCTGTTTGTCCCGAAACCTATAAATTCAAAACAATAGGAGAAAAGCTTCAATTCACTCTTGATTTTCCTCCTCTGAAAACGGGGACAAAATGGATTGATATTATAGAAGATTGCAATGATAATTGTTTTTCATTTTACGGGGTTACCCTGAATACTGAGTTAAATGGAAAAATAAATGAAGCTTTATCGATGGCGGAGAAGGGGGAGATAAAAAGGGCAATTGCTTTTTATAAAGATATCCTTAATAGTCTGCTTGCTGCTGATCAGGGGATTAAAGGAGCTCTTTACACAGATATCATTACCCTTTTACTTAAAACAGGCGATAAAGTGGGAGCTGATGAATGGTATGAAAAGATGGTTGCTTCAAAGGCTCCAAGGCTTGATCTGTATATCAAAAATCTCAATTCAAGGGGAATCAAGTATTAATTGGATAATTAATTCAGGGTTAATGCAAAAAAAAGGCTGACTAAAAAGCCAGCCCCTGATATTAAAAGCTTTTTAGTTATTTTCCGAAGTAGAAATCAAGACCAACTGCAACAACCCAGGTATTTTTATTATAGGTTTCTTTAACTGGTATTGCTGTGGTTCCAAGCATGTGGTCAAAACTCTTTGTCCCTTCCTTGTAAAATGTATACGACCCGCCCAGGTTAAGATCTATCATAGGAGTAATACGGTATCCAACACCTCCACCAAATGAGTTGGTATTGAGGCTGTATCCCTGATCGTTTTGATAATTGGCGTTAACACCCGTAAATGTACCAAGCCAACCAGCACTTACACGCAGTTCTTCACTAAGTCCATACTCTAATCCCAAAGCATACTCGGTGAAGTTTTTGTCAATCATATTAATATTTAAGCTTTCACTGCCGTCATAGTCAACATTCTTATCAAAATAATAGTTCATACTTCCAGAAACCAATAACTTATCCATCGGTTTGAAATCAACACCAACTGCCAACATTGCAGGCATATCGGCTATAACTTTTGTCCCGTCAGTGAATACACCTCCACCTTTATTATTATTAACTTTTGTCGTCAATTCAAGTTTTGTCTTGAACTCATATTTAATTGCAATATTCAGTTTTTCAGAAGGTGCAAAGTTTGCACTTAGAATTGGTGTATAACCCATTCCGGATTCTTCTGCATCCACTTCAATATCCTGTGTTGCGGCTGCATTCACGGTCATGGTATTTGCTTTTGCAGTAAATGCAGGGGCAACAGCATTAAGAGTCGCAGCAGCAGTTCCTATATTCATGCCTGCAGCGCTAATCCCGGCAGCACCAAGTAATTGTGTAACACCAGCAACTGTAGCAGCAGGCATTGCGCTTAGAGGGGTTGTTGCAGGAACACCGCCACTTATTGCAGCTGATAAACCAGTGGCAGCAGAAGTTGAACTAGTTGCTAAACCGTTAAGGAATGTTGCACCGGAAGTAAAGAAATCACGGGCAAATACCATTCCTCCAGTATAAGCCGCTCCAAATGCGGTATAGGTAGGATTAATACTAATGTTTCTTAAATATCCATTATAGGTGTTAGAAGCAGAAACTAATCGAACACCTGCTGCAACAGAAAACATATCATTTATCTTATAGCCAACGTTTGCCTGATAACCTAAATATACTGAAGATCCTTCAAAGAAGATATCAGCAGAATATTTTGTAGTTGGTAAACTTTGACTTGCTAAACTGGGTACAATGTCAGCGATACTCATTTCAAAAGAGGGTAAACCTTTATCATATTTGGCACCACCACCACCACCAATAGGGTTAATTCCGGCTGAAAATGATAATTTACCAGTATTAAATGCTAAATAAACTCCAGGGAAAAAAGGAGCGCTTACTTTGCCGATATATTCTTTTGGAGTGCCGGAAAGATAAGAATAATTGTTTAATACTTTTTTTGTCTGTCCGATTGTCTGGTTGTTTATTGAGACAAAAAAACCTTCACCAAGCCTGGTTAAGCCTGCCGGGTTGAAATAAACAGCATCAATACTTGTTGAGGCATTACGGCTTTGAAGACGTGTATACATAGTACTCTGGTTAGTATTGGTAACCAGTCCGCCTGCAAGCACACTACCGGTTATCAGTGCCCCGGCAATAAAAGTTAAAAGTTTTCTCATAAGTTAAGATTTTAAGTTTAAAATTCAGCAGGTAACTTGCAACAAATATACATAATCCCCCACTTTTCTATTTAATATAAGTTTCTATTAATTCAAAGATGGTTCAAAAACCAAAAATAAAACAGTTCAAATGTAGAAAAATAATTCTTTAATGCAATAGGTCTAAAATACTATATTGGTATTTAGACTATTAGGGAGTGTGGGTAATTTTGTTCGAAGTTTACTATTTAAATAGTTGACTTAGGGACTAAGTGACTAAGAGACTGAGAGAAACTACCATGACCAATTTTCAGGATGAAGCGACATTGTTACAAGTTTTCCGAGAATACTATCATAAGTTGTATATAGCTCATGGTGCTCTACTTCAGATATATAGTTACTCTTAAAAGAAAAGTCTAGCCAGACCTGTGTCTCAGCACTTTCACTTTCGCAATCTGAAAGTTTTGAAACAAATGACTTTGGATAACGACGTTTCCTGAATGCTTCAGCAAGATTTGCACAAACAGACCTCGATGAACGACGTATCTGGTCAATCAGGGAATAAGTTTCCTCTTTTGGAAATTTTTTAGTTAACTCAAAAATCTTCATCGCAGCATCTAAAGCCAATTTATAGACTTCCAGTTCAGTATGAGTCCTTATTTTCATAATAATTTCTATTTATACTCTGTCTCTCAGTCCCTTAGTCTCTTAGTCATCTTATTAATTCTCTTTATACAATACAAAATCCTCAAAAAGTCCATAATCAATTAGTTGGTAATCTGCCCCGGCCGGATAGGCTTTTACATTTCTCCATATCCACGGTGAAACAAAACCCGGTTTGGGGTTGTTATGATGGGGCCCCAATAGATTCTTCAGACTTCCGATAACTTTTACATCAATTTTATTTATTCCGGGTTTGATCAATCCGGTAACATCAGTATTGTAGGGAGGAAATGCGATGACTGTTGCAGACTGTCCATTTACAGATACTTCAGCAACG
>JAPLED010000059.1 GCA_026391475.1 Bacteroidia bacterium
GTTCTCAAGGAGGGGGAATTAAGCAAATGCAATAACCGTAAGGTTCATAATTCCAAATTATATACCCTGGCATTTGGCAACCCATGTACGGTTAATGTTGATCCTGTTGAAAAGAAGCCACTTTATCATTTTCTTCCCGGATCAAATGCATATTCAATTGCAACGGCCGGATGTAATCTGGTATGTCTAAATTGCCAGAACTGGACTATATCACAGACAAGTCCCGACAAAACAAGAAATTATGATCTGATGCCTGAAAGAGTAGTCGAAGAATGTATTACAAACAGATGCAGTTCAATAGCATATACATATTCCGAACCGGTAACATTTTATGAGTATGTTTATGAGACTGCCATGCTTGCAAAAAAAGCCGGCATAAAAAATGTTGTAAAATCTAATGGTTATATAAATGCAGAACCTCTGAAAAAACTCTGCAATGTTATTGATGCTGCCAATATTGATCTCAAAGCGTTCACCGAGAGCACGTACCTGAAACTTACCGGAGGAAAATTACAACCCGTGCTCGATACTCTTAAAGTATATAAAGAAATGGGTGTATGGCTTGAAATTACCAACCTTGTTGTTCCCACCTGGACCGATAACCTGGATGAAATCAGAAGTATGTGCAGGTGGTTAAGCGATAACGGTTTTAAAAATACACCGATACACTTCAGCAGGTTCTACCCAATGCATAAACTTGAACAATTGCCTCCGACTCCGGTAGAGATCCTTAATAATGCTGCGGGTATTGCAACTGGAGAAGGTTTAAAATATGTTTATACCGGTAATGTTCCCGGAGATGAAATATCAGATACGAAATGTCCATCATGCAATTCAACTCTGGTAGTGAGACAGGGCTACCGGATTGTATCAAACACTATTACAGGAGGGAAATGCAATAAATGCGGATACAAAGTTGATGGTGTTTGGAACTGAATTATGTAATTTCTATCTATTCTTAATGTAATAACCGGTTAAACAGTAAATGAAACAGTCTGAAGCAAAGGAACACATAGAAAAGCTCCGAAAGGAAATAGAAGAGCATAATCACAGATATTATGTTTTGAATCAGCCTTTAATTTCAGATTTTGAGTATGATATTCTGTTAAACGAACTCGATACTCTCGAGAAAAAATTCCCTGAATTTATTATTGAGGGCTCTCCTACCCATAGAGTTGGCAGCGATATCACCAAAGAGTTCGAACAGTATGAGCACATTTATCCGATGCTTTCACTCGGAAACACATACAGCGAAGAAGAGCTCAGGGAATTTGATACCAGGATAAAAAAAAACACTTCTGGATCAATTGAATATGTCTGTGAATTGAAATTTGACGGAGCGTCAATCAGCATCACATATAAAAATGGTTCACTTTTCAGAGCATTAACAAGAGGTGATGGCAATAAAGGCGATGATGTTACATTAAATGTTAAAACGATCAAAAGTATCCCTTTGAAGATATCTGATAAAACGGTACCAACTGAGTTCGTGATAAGGGGTGAAATCCTTATGCCAAGGGCAGTTCTAAACAAGTTAAATGATGAGAGATTAAAAGCAGAGTTACCTCCTTTTGCCAACCCACGTAATACAGCTGCGGGTACTCTTAAACTGCTTGATGCTAGGATTGTGGCATCGAGATCGCTTGAGTGCATGATATATTTTCTTCTGGCTGAAGAGCTTCCTCACGACAATCATTATGATAACTTGAAAGAGGCCTCAGAATGGGGTTTCAGTGTGCCTGACAGTATAAGGTTATGCAGGAATATTGATGAAGTAATCCAATTTATATCTTATTGGGAATCAGAACGAAAAAACCTTCCTTATAATATTGATGGAGTTGTTGTTAAAGTTAATTCCCTGAGTCAGCAGGAAGAACTTGGGTTTACAGCCAAATCGCCTCGCTGGGCAATAGCCTATAAATATAAGGCAGAGGTTGCATCAACAAAGTTGTTATCAGTAATATTCCAGGTCGGCAGAACAGGAAACGTTACCCCGGTAGCTAATCTCGAACCTGTTCTTCTTTCCGGATCAACTGTTAAACGTGCTACTCTTCATAATGCTGATCAGATTGCCCTTCTGGATCTGCATCTTAACGATATGGTTTATGTTGAGAAGGGAGGAGAAATAATTCCGAAAATAGTGGGCGTCGATCATTCCTTAAGAAATGAGAACAGTAAAAGAATTGAGTTTATATCCAACTGTCCGGAATGTGGAACGGCTCTTATTAAAAATGAAGGTGAAGCAAATCATTTCTGTCCCAACTATCTTCACTGCCCCCCACAGTTAAAAGGGAGGATTGAACATTTTATCAGCAGGAAAGCTATGGATATAGACGGATTGGGAGAAGAGACAATTGACCTGCTCTTCAGCAATAATCTGATAAGAAATTTTTCGGATCTTTATGATTTACAGTTGGAGCAGCTGGTTCCGCTGGAGCGTCTGGGTGAAAAATCGGCTTCCAATATTTTGAGAAGCATAAAAAAATCGATTAATACTCCTTATCACCGGGTGCTTTTTGCCCTTGGCATCAGGCATGTGGGAGAGACAGTTGCAAAAACCATTTCCGGAAGATTCAGGTCAATCGATGACCTTATTAAAGCCAATCATGAGCAATTAACAAGTGTCCGTGAAATTGGTCCTAAAATAGCAATGAGTATTATTGCTTACTTTTCAGATAATGAAAACCTTGAAATAATAAACCGGCTCAGGTTGGTTGGCATTAATTTCAGCGATAATAAAAATCCCAACCTGACCAGTAATACATTAGAAGGTAAAACAATCGTTATATCAGGCCTTTTTCAGAAACATAGCCGGGATGAATATAAAGAGCTGATTGAAAAAAATTGTGGCAGAAACTCGATGTCAGTTTCCGGAAATACCTCATTTATTCTTGCCGGAGAAAACATGGGCCAGTCAAAAAAAGAGAAAGCTTTAGAGCTTGGGGTGCCCCTATTAAGTGAGATAGAATTCCTTAAAATAATTGGTGAAGAATAAAAAGTGCACACAGCTGATTTTAACAAAAAACTATTAGGTTTGTAATATGGAATTATTTAAAAATATCAGGCTAAAAATCGGAAATGCTATCCTCACAAAAAAGATGGCAAGAACAAAGAGAAATGTTTATTATTCAAGTTTCAGTATGGTAAAAAGCATCGGAATAGTCTGGGATGCTTCAAATCCTAATGAATTCTCATGTTTAGCAAGGTTTTGTCAAAAAATGTATGAGAGGAATATTGAAGTTAAAATACTTGGCTATTTCAATGGGAAGAAACTGCCCGATCAATATACTTCAAACATATTTTTGACATGTATCAGTAAGAAAGAGATAAACTTTTTTTACCTTCCTGTCTCTTCTGAAGCTAATTCTTTTATTAACAATCGTTTTGATATCCTTGTTGATATCAATTTCAGAAAACTGTTTCCACTTAAATATATATTATCATTATCCAATGCAGCATTTAAGGTAGGATTATTTGAACATAAAACTATTGACAGTCCGTTCGATCTGATGATGGAAATAAAAAAACCGGTTGAAGTTGAGAATTACCTGATTCAGGTTATTGAATACCTTGAGATGATAAATTCAGGGACAGTTAAAACAGTTAATAATAATTAAGCAGATGAAAAAATTCAAAGGGACAGGAGTTGCCATTGTTACACCTTTCAAAAATGACTCAAGTATTGATTTTGCCGCATTAGGGCGGGTAATAAATCATATAATACATGGAGGAGTAAACTATATTGTTGCAATGGGAACTACCGGGGAGTCAGTTACCCTGACAAAAGATGAGAAGAAAGCCCTTGTCTCATATGTAGTTGAAGCAATTGATAACAGGGTTCCTCTGGTTGTTGGTATTGGTGGAAATAATACTCAGGATGTAATAAACTGCGTAAGGCATGCGAATCTTACAGGAGTGGATGGGATTTTATCTGTTGCTCCATATTATAATAAACCAAGCCAGAGAGGACTCTTTCAGCATTTTAAGGCTATTGCCACATGCAGTCCTATTCCTGTAATCCTCTATAATGTTCCGGGCAGGACTTGCAGCAATATCTCTTCAGAGACCTGCCTTGAGCTTGCACATGAATGTGATAACATAGTTGCTGTTAAAGAAGCATCCGGCGATATAAGTCAGATTATGAGGATAATGAAAGGGAAGCCAGAAAATTTTAGTGTGATATCCGGTGATGATATGATGACTATCCCCGTAATTGCCGCGGGAGGATCAGGTGTCATATCTGTTCTTGCCAATGCATTCCCTGCTCAGTGCAGTGAGATGGTAGTACATTCTCTTAAGAATAATTTTAAATCTGCCCGCGAAATACAGTTCCGTCTTCTTGAGATAGTAGAACTGCTTTTTATTGAAGGTAATCCTTCAGGTGTAAAAGCAATGCTGAATATTATGAATATATGCCAGAATAACCTCAGGCTTCCACTCGTCCCTGTCAGCAAAACGATTTATACAAGGATCCAGAAAGCTATAGACGAGGTAAATAAAAGCTGATCAGGCATTAGCACTTGCACCCTCGTTTCCCCCCTGTTGCAGGCCATGGCACTGTTTGTATTTCTTTCCGCTTCCGCATGGGCAAGGATCATTTCTTCCCACCTTTTTATCAACTCTTACAGGTTCGGTCTTCTGGTTTCTTTCCTGGCCGCCGCCACCAGTACTACTGTATTGAGAGAAATCACTTTTTGATGTTCTTAAATTGCTCATGTCAACCTGGCGTTTTCGCTGAGCCTCTTTAACCTGTTCCGGATCCTGTGTCGGAATATGACCTTTCATAAGTGTACTCACAACATCCTTGTTCACCTTAGTGATCATTGTTTTGAATAGCTCGAAGGATTCAAACTTGTAAATAAGCAAAGGATCTTTCTGTTCGTAAGTAGCATTCTGAACTGATTGTTTAAGCTCGTCCATCTCCCTCAGATGTTCTTTCCATGCATCATCAATTGTTGCCAGAACAACCGTTTTTTCATATGCTTTCGCCAGTTCTCTGCCTTCCGATTCTGCGGTAGCCTTGAGGTTAGTGACAACCTGAAAAACCCTCACTCCATCTGAAATAGGCACAACAACATTTTCATAAACGTGAGCCATTCTGTCATATACATCTTTTAAAACAGGATAGGCTTGCGAGGATATTGTTTCAACTTTTCTTTTATATGTATCCAGTACCTTAGAATAGACTTTATCTGTTACCGAATCAGATAAAGCTTTTTTAAATTCCGGGGCAGGAACCGGGGAATCCATTGAAAATGAACGAATGAGCTCAAAATCAAATCCCTCAAAATCTCCATCTCCATGATACACATCAACGAGGTTTTCAGTAACATCGAACATCATATTCGCAATGTCAACACTTAATCTTTCACCAAGAAGTGCATGTCGTCTTTTTTTGTAAATGACCTCTCTCTGTGAGTTCATCACATCATCATATTCAAGAAGCCTCTTTCTTATTCCAAAGTTATTCTCTTCGACTTTTTTCTGTGCCCGTTCGATAGATTTGGTGATCATCGAATGCTGAATCATCTCGCCATCTTTCAGTCCCAGTTTGTCCATTATTCCGGCAATTCTTTCGGAACCAAACAGTCTCATAAGTTCATCCTCAAGTGATACAAAGAACTGGGAAGAACCCGGGTCTCCCTGTCTGCCAGCACGGCCACGCAACTGGCGGTCAACCCTTCTGGACTCATGTCTTTCAGTACCGACTATAGCAAGTCCTCCTGCCTGCCTGACTTCCTCGGTAAGCTTTATATCAGTACCACGCCCTGCCATATTTGTCGCAATTGTGATAGTGCCTGTTTTCCCGGCTTCAGCGACAATTTCAGCTTCCCTCTGATGGAGCTTGGCATTCAGAACGTTATGTTTAAGACCCTTCATCTTGAGCATCCTGCTCAACAATTCCGAAATCTCGACTGAAGTTGTTCCTACAAGAACTGGTCGCCCGACCCGGTTCATTTCAGCAATCTCTTCTATTACGGCATTATATTTTTCTCTTTTTGTTTTATAAACCAGATCTTCTCTATCGAATCTTACAACAGGTCTGTTTGTTGGAATAACAACCACATCGAGTTTATAGATATTCCATAGTTCACCAGCCTCCGTCTCTGCAGTACCTGTCATACCGGCAAGCTTATGGTACATCCTGAAATAATTCTGCAGGGTTATTGTGGCATAGGTTTGTGTTGCGGCCTCAACCTTCACATTTTCTTTTGCTTCAATTGCCTGGTGAAGTCCGTCGGAATATCTGCGGCCTTCCAGAACACGACCGGTTTGTTCATCGACTATTTTTACCTTATTGTCCATAACAATGTACTCAGTGTCACGGTCAAAAAGGGTCCAGGCTTTAAGTAATTGAGTCATAGTATGAACCCTCTCCGACTTAACTGAATAATCTTGGAGAAGCTCATCTTTTATTTTAAGCTTTTCGCGATCGGACAAATCCGATTTTTCGATATCGGCAATCTTTGAACCCACATCAGGCAGAATGAAAAAGCTTGCATCTTCAACAGAGTCAGAAATAAGATCAAGACCATTTTCAGTCAGCTCAATTGAGTTGGCTTTTTCGTCAATAATAAAATAGAGTGCATCGGTGGCTTTGGGCATCTCCTTGCTATTATTCTGCATATAGAAGTTCTCTGTCTTAAGAAGCTGGGACTTATTACCTTCTTCACTGAGGAACTTGATAAGTGCATTATTCTTTGGAAGACCCTTATATGCTCTCAGAAGCAGCAGACCACCTTCGTCATTTTTATTATCTGCGATAAGCTTTTTTGCATCAGCAAGTATCTGAGTTACAAGTTTTTTCTGTGCGCTTACAAGTTTATCAACCTTTGGTTTCAGCTCATCGAATTGTTGTGTATCGCTTTTAGCTGTTGGTCCGGAAATAATAAGCGGTGTGCGGGCATCATCTATAAGAACTGAGTCAACCTCGTCAACAATGGCATAGTGGTGTTTGCGCTGGACAAGGTCTTCGGGATTAATTGCCATATTATCCCTGAGGTAATCAAAGCCAAATTCGTTGTTAGTACCAAAAGTTATATCAGCGTTATATGCTTTGCGTCTGTCGGGTGAATTGGGTTGGTGCTTATCAATACAATCAACGGTAAGACCATGGAATTCATAAATTGGTCCCATCCATTCAGAGTCGCGTTTTGAGAGATAATCATTTACAGTGACTATATGCACTCCTCTTCCGGCAAGAGCATTAAGGAAGACAGGAAGAGTAGCCACTACCGTTTTTCCTTCACCTGTACCCATCTCAGCAATTTTCCCTTTATGAAGAGCAACACCTCCTATCAGCTGGACATCATAATGAACCATATCCCAGGTAATCTCATTACCTCCGGCAATCCATCGGTTACTCCAAAGTGCCTTATTGCCGTTAATAGTTATGCTTTCCCTTGTGGCAGCCAGATCTCTGTCATATTGTCGTGCCGTAACTTCGAGTACGCTATTCTCCTTGAATCTTTTTGCAGTCTCTTTTATTATTGCGAAAGCCCTTGGGACAATCTGATTAAGTACTACTTCAAGCTTCTCATTGATCTGCTTTTCTATTTTATCTATAT
This sequence comes from Bacteroidia bacterium, assembly GCA_026391475.1. Taxonomy (GTDB): domain Bacteria; phylum Bacteroidota; class Bacteroidia; order Bacteroidales; family VadinHA17; genus LD21. The sequence continues at coordinate 7,569 of JAPLED010000059.1, forward strand.
CGTTGTAAATCTCCTCTTTCCGATAAACATCTTCCTCTTTTTCGGATTTTTCTCTAAGTGATTTAATCTCATTTTCATCTCCTTCAATACTTCCAAGTATCTCCTTTCTGATTTCTTCTGTAAGGTCTCTTAAACTGTCATTTGACAAATCTTTTAATTTTTCAAATTCCAGATGTATCATTTCGATATAAGGATTAATTTCCTTTATATCCCTCTCATATTTATTTCCCAGAAATAGACCTAATACATTATTTATAATGCTCATTTTTAGGTGTTTTACAATTTTTAAAAATATCTAGTAAAATTAACTTTATTTTACAATAAAGAATTCCAAAATTTCAATTTATACAAAAACCCCGCCATTGTTGCGGGGTTTGAATTATTATTTTATAAGACTATACTTAATTGTCTTTATTCCGTCATCACTATATAATACGATAATGTAAATGCCGGTAGGGTAACCTGAGATATCAACCAGAGTTTCAGAACCTCCTGAAGTGTGATCATTTTTTATACAGATGCCTGCCGAATTGAAGATTTTGTAAAGCAATGGCTTACTAATTTCAAAACCTGCCCGGTCAGAACTGATTTTAATCAGGCCGTTACCCGGATTTGGATAGACCTTAACCGGTTCGTAACTAATTTTCTCAACCGCATCAACAAGAGAGTTAATTTTCAGATCTTCTATTACCCATCCCCATCCGTTTGCATACGGATCGGAGTATAACCTGAATCTCAACAATAATGTATCTCCTGCGGAAATTTTGTCAGACGGACGGTAAAAAATAGTATGTTTAAGAAGCATTGATTCTGTTCCGGTAGAAGTTGAGTTTTGTCCAACAATAGAATTGTTATAAGTTGATTCCCATGATGATACTAACCTGCTATCATAACCATCAGCCAGACTGAACCATGTTTTGCCAAAGTTTTTTGAGCCTTCTACAATAACATAATCATAAAAATCAGGTGATCCAAATAGTGATCCGGCTTCTCCTGGTTCAACCAGGACAATCTCATTGAAATTGATTAACAAGCCTGACTCATTAAATTTCAGTGGATGCCTTAGCAATGCTGTGTAATCAATACTTTTATTGTTATCCTCCGGACTTTCATATGGATGTTTTGTATGAAGGCCATACTTACTGAAGCCTGCCGGCTTAGAAATGTCAAACCCTATATTAAAAAAGTCGTTAGCAGCACCTGAAAAATCTGTCGAATAACTTTGGAGAGTTGATCCGATATCCTCAATATGAATAACAAAATACCCTGATTTAGGCAAAATAGCGGTATTTGGGACCAGAGCCTTGTCAATGGCAAATATCCTGTACAATATTGAATCTCCTCCATTTAACAATAAAGATTTGGCACTAAAAACAGTACTATAACTATCAGAAATTCCAGCTTTTAAGCCGATAAATTTCGAAGGACCGGTATTCACTTTATATTCAACATAAACTGTATCTATCCCTATATTATCAATTGCTGTTACTTTAAAACTTATAGAATCGATTGTTTCAAGGTAATAATCTATCGGGATATGGGTAATTACCGGTTTCACAGTATCAGCTCCAATATAAATCTGATAACGCAACATTTTATATAATGAGGGAGATCTGTAAAGCCTCAAAAAGCAATCCTCAACAAAGAAATAATACTGAAGTTCTGTATTATAAGAAGGTATACTAACAGTAGTGGTAAAAGAATCATCCGAATTCGGAGAAGTCAGAAAGAGTGTGTTGCTGGAAAGAAAATTGTCAAACGAGAATACCACTCCAACTTTATTGCGGTTATATAAAGTATCTGATTTTATTGTGATCGAAAGCACGACTTTTGTCTGGTGATCTTCAGTGTCAGTCAGGGGTTTATGAATTATCCTTGTATTGATCCAGCCAAGATCTCCAAGGATCGAAAAAGTATATTTTCCAGGGTTATGAATAGCTTCTCCAAGATCAATAAACGGAGTCATCAGTGAATTTTCCGGAAGAGGTGCATCTTCATCGAGGTGCGAGATACTTGAGCCGGCATCCCAGGTAGAAGGTGCCCATAATTTGGCTCTTGTTCCTGAATAATTATTCAATACAGAATACTTTTTCAAAAGCGGACCATTGAAATAAAGCTGACCTCCAATAAGCTGACTTCGAAGAGCAGTTGAATAATTAAGAAATTTTAATGTATCGGTCAATCTCTTTTCTGTAAAGTTTTCAATAAATGTATCGTAGATCATAGGGATTGAAGTTAATCCGTACCAACCCAAAGTTCCATCTGTATCCATGCTGTCAAAAAAACCTAGTCCATGACAGATCTCATGCAACACAACTGTAACCAGATCATACTTTTGAATCGGGGTATTTCCGTCAATACCCAGGTACCAGTTTATTGAGCTGTTGATAGTCAGTTCAATGTCCCCCTGCAGAGAATCATTAAGGCTTTCGCCGGCAATCTTTTCTGCCAAGGCAACAGGGTAAATAGCATTTGGGTTCAAGGCATCTATTCCCCACCCTACGGCATAACCAGTTATTGTCGATTGACCAAGGACTCCGGCAGTTGAAATCTTTTCCCAACTGGCTAAAATAGTAATCTTTGCATCAGCCGGAAGCATGGTCTCCAGAATGGATGCTGCATACTCCATCGCGATTTTTGCCTGACTGGAAAAGCCAGTATAATAGATTGTTACCGACCCCCCACTTTTTGAACCGGATTTCTTATAAAACTCATCCGGGGGCGGAATATATATCCTGTTTACTTTATTCCCGGCATAACAAACTCCTGTTACAGATGAATTCGATATCAGATCCTGTGCCTTCAAAGGAAGAACCGAAGTAATGAAAAGAAGACCAGTAAAGAGAAAGAAGAGTCTTTTCATGGATTAGACTGAACATTGGCTGCCGGAGTCCTCAAACTAAGAATATCCCTGTCGAACTGATACATATTATTCTTTCCGACAAGGCGAACCTTGTCAATTATCGTTCTTACAGAAGCCTCTTCTTCAACCTGTTCAAACACAAACCATTGCAAGAAATTATGTGTATTATAATCCTTCTCTTCAAGAGTAAGGGCAACGATTTCGTTAATACTTGAGGTTATAAATTCCTCGTGCTTCAATACCTCCTTGAACACATCCCCGACATTTTTAAATTCAGCGACGGGTTTTTTCAAAGCCGGCATTACAGCTTTACCACCTCTTTCATTAATATATTTAATAAATTTCAGCATATGAAGCCTCTCTTCATCTGCCTGGGTATAAAGCCATGCAGCCACTCCGCTAAAACCGTTTGTTTCAGCCCATGATGCCATTGCAAGATACAGGTTTGAAGAATAACCTTCTCTTTCTACCTGTCTGTTACAGATATCTTCTATTTTTTTCTTTAACATAATAGTATTTATTTAAAAGTTTTAATAATAACATTTATTTCAGGTGTCTTGTTCAATTTTTAATAATTTAAATCTTTTAAAAAAGATTTAAGTAATATCAAGATTAAAGGTTTTTTTCATCTCTTTCAGAACCGGGTATTTGGTAAACAGGTAATTATATTTCTGTTCATCTGTATACAAAATATCATTTGACTCCGACAGGTCAACAGTTGTCTCGATATCGATTTCTGACAGAATAAATCTATTTTCCAGGAAAGTTATAAGTTTTTGTTTATAATTCTGTATGAATGTATCTTTTTGAGCAGCATTGTTAAGATGGATTTTAATTGTTTGATCGTTTTCCACTTCAGGCTTGATGGATTTAAACATGCTGATTATTCTTGCTCCTTCTCCTTTAAGCTGATCCATAAAATCATGCCAGGCAGCTTCGAAGGCATCGGCTGTGAATTCAGACTTAGGTTCATTTTTAGTTTCAGCAATTGTCGGATCAGTTTTTTCAGAAGGCTTTTCATATGGTATGCTATCTTCAGAAATGATCTCTCTTATCGAAAATGTCTTTGAAGGCTTTTCAGTAACAGGATCGTGTTTCCTTGAGGTCATTTCCGGTCTTCCTACCTTATTTTCAGCGATTTGAATTTCTTGTCTTATAATTTCTGATTTAGAAGGAAGAGGCATATCTTCTTCCTGATTATTTACCTGATTGGGTTCAGGCTTTTTTTTCCCAGATGTTTCCAACGGTTCACCCATCAGCCGGCATAATCTTATAAGTGAGAGCTCTACATGCAATCTCGGGTTCTTGCTGTTTTTATATGTAAGATCGCAATTAGTACCAATCTCCAATGCTCTGAATAAAAAATCTACAGGACATTTTTCTGTTTGTTGCAGATATCTTTGTTTAACTGCAGGTGTCGCTTCGAGAAGACGTAAAGTTGATTCGTCTTTGCTAACGAGCAGATCGCGCAGGTAGCTGTTAAGTCCCGATATAAAATTATGACCGTCAAATCCTTTTTCAAGGATCTCATTAAAAGTCAATAATACAGAAGAGACATCACCTATCATAGCTCCATCAATGCTCTTAAAATAATACTCATAATCGAGTACATTAAGGTTCTCAATGACATCCTTGTAAGTGATTGTTTTACCACTAAGACTTACAATCTGGTCGAAAATTGATAAAGCATCACGCAATGCCCCATCAGCTTTCTGACCGATAATGTGAAGAGCTTCCTCCCCGGCACTGATCCCTTCATTTTTAGCTACATACATCAAACGCCCAACAATATCTTCAATTTTGATCCTGTTGAAATCAAAGATCTGGCATCGTGAGAGAATAGTTGGAATTATCTTGTGTTTTTCAGTGGTGGCTAAAATAAAAATTGCATGGGAAGGGGGCTCTTCAAGTGTCTTCAGGAAGGCATTGAACGCTGATGAAGAGAGCATGTGAACTTCATCAATTATATAGATACTGTATTTTCCGATCTGAGGTGGAATTCTTACCTGGTCATTAAGACTTCTGATATCCTCTACCTTATTATTAGAGGCTGCATCAAGCTCATGTATATTAAACGATCTCAATGAATTGAATGATAAACAGGATTCACACTTATCACATGCTTCTGAATTATCACCCAGGTTGCTGCAGTTAATATTTTTGGCAAAGATCCTTGCACATGTTGTTTTTCCTACACCACGGGGACCACAAAAAAGATAAGCCTGCGCAAGATGTTTGTTCTTAATGGCACTTTTCAGCGTATTTGTAATTGAATCCTGTCCAATAACCATGTCAAAACTGGCAGGACGGTATTTTCTTGCTGAAACAATGAAGTTTTCCATAAATTACTGACTCTCGTTTCTTTGAAAATTGTTGAAATACAAATATAATCAAAAAGCCTTCCTGATAAAACAGGAGAGAAAAATTAACAGTCTTTTGTCCACAACAAATAATATGGTCAGAATATTAAGTCGAAATCTTTCACTAATTAATTTTTGAATAAAGTAAAATAGTTGTACTTTTGCGAGCCAAAATCATTAAACTAATAAACAATTAATTACTATGTTGAATCAGTACGAAACCGTTTTCATTGCAACTCCCGTTTTATCTGAGAACCAGATGAAGGAAGCGGTACAAAAATTCAAGAAGGTCATTACCGATAATAGCGGTGAGATCGTTCATGAAGAGAACTGGGGTCTAAAGAAACTGGCCTATCCCATCCAGAAGAAGTCGACAGGCTTCTACTATTTGGTTGAGTTTAAAGGCACAGGTGATCTTATCGAAAAACTTGAAATCCAATATCGTAGAGATGAAAGGATCATCAGGTTTTTAACTTTCAGGATGGAAAAATTTGCCGTCGAATATGCAGAGAAGAAGCGAAAACAAAAAGAATCAGGAAAATCGAAGGAGGAATAAGATATGGCACAGAACGAATCAGAAATCAGATATTTGACTCCGCCAACGGTTGAGATCAAGAAAAAGAAATACTGCAGGTTTAAGAAAAACAGGATCCGTTATATTGATTATAAGGACCCGGAATTTCTAAAAAAGTTTCTGAATGACCAGGGTAAAATTCTGCCACGCAGAATTACAGGTACTTCACTTAAATATCAAAGGAAAGTGGCAAAAGCCGTTAAAAGAGCCCGACACATTGCTCTTCTTCCTTATGTTACTGACCTTTTAAAATAAGGAGGATTAAATATGGAAATTATATTAATACAGGACGTCAACAAGCTTGGGCAGAAGGACGATATCGTAAATGTTAAAAACGGGTACGGAAGAAATTTTCTGATTCCACTGGGCTTTGCCATTGCTGCATCATCTTCAGCAAAAAAGATGCATACTGAAAATCTCAGGCAGAGAGCTCATAAAGAAGAGAAGATTAAGATAGCAGCCCAGGCAATAGCAGGCAAACTTGCTGATGTAAAAATTATCGTAGGTGCAAAAACCAGTACATCAGGGAAAATTTTCGGTTCAGTTAACACTATCCAGATAGCTGAGGCACTGAAGGAAAAAGGGTTTGATATTGACCGTAAAAACATTACCCTCCCTGAAGATCAGATCAAGGAAGTCGGTAATTACAAAGCTTTTATCAAACTTCACAGGGATGTAAGAGTTGAAGTTGATTTTGAGATCAAAGGAGAATAAGATATCCTTAAACAGAAAGAGAATAGGGACGTGCAATTGCGTGTCCCTATTTCTATTTCATAGCAATTGTTTCTATTTCTATTAAAGCACCCAGAGGCAACTCCTTAGCAGCAAATGCAGATCTTGCCGGTTGTTTTTCAGGGTAATATCTGGCATAGACTTCATTCATAGCTTTGAAGTTAGATATATCGCTTAGGATACATGTTGATTTAACAACATCACTAAAAGAATAACCTGCTACGTCAAGTATAGCGGAAATACTTCTAAAGACCCGTTCAGTCTGTACTGTAATATCTCCTTCAACTAACTTTCCTGTTTCAGGATTAATAGGAATCTGACCGGAAACGTAAAGTGTATTCCTCATTTCAACGGCCTGACTATAAGGTCCAATTGCGGCAGGAGCTTTTGATGTGCTGAAAATTTTCTTCATGATGTCATATATTAGTTTTAGTATGTGTCATGGAAATCTTTTCTTCTTTCGTATTTCAGATCGCCAAGCACTGAAGCTTTAACTCTTATGGTAAAGTTCCACATTTGCATAGAACCGTTAGGTACCCAGTTTAAGTTCATCTCCCAGCAATGAAGGTCACGTGTAATTCCTATTTGTGTCATTGTAATTTTCTTGCTTGTGAAATCGTATCCGCTTGTGAAAGTGACCGACATCTTCTTAGTAATTGCAACACTGCCATTATTTAAAGAAAGCGCTTGAGTTATAGTCGATTTTAAACCCGACTTGTAATAGTTGAAGATGTAACTTATATTAAGCGTCCATGGAACATTAAAAACCGGATAGCCGTATTCGTCGTGGAGCACTGCACCTGTATTCTGCTGTGCAAGATCATTTGGACCAGCCATTCCGTTATTTCCCGCGGCCCCCTGAGTTAATGCGTTCTGAGGAGGGGTATTTGTTTTTTTCTTATCCTTGTTTCTCTTCAGAAAATCGCTAAGACTAAAATCGAGACTTGTTGTAAAATTATTAAGCCTCATTAATTTCTTATTCTGAGTATATGCAAAGGTTTTAATAGTTCTTCCTGTGCTATCTTGGCCATAAAGTGAAAAACTGCTGTTAGCAGAAATACCTATGTTCTCAAGGATTGTTGTCCTTATCTGCATGGAAACCGGCGCCCATTTCATTGAATCAGCAAAAACATTATATGAGGTATTTATGCTAAAATTATCGATAATCTTAACCTTCTTTGCCTTTCCGGTGGTGTCATCCCGGGCAAACACTTTGGCCTCCACAATATTAACCAGGCTTAATGAAATATTTCCGCTTTTCTGTGATAAGGAAGGTGTGCCAAAAATATTCCCTTCGTAAATGGAATATTCACTAAAAATTTTTTTCGTAGAATCGATCTGTACCTTTCTGTACATCCTGGAACTGAGCCCTGGGAGAGCAGGAACAAAACTAAAGCTTACCGAAGGCTTGATCACATGACGGATTGCCTGAAGTCTTGAATTTGGATTTGTAAAAGAAAATTTACCGAATAACTGAGGGTTAAAACTTGCACTGATTGATGGGTTTAATGCTTGTCCATAAAAAACACCCCTGATTGTATCGTTGACAACTGATGGTATTCTTTGATTATTATCAGGATTGACATAATCAGGTTTCCAATTTTTTATGATCTTTTGAGTATACATGACCCCTGAATAGGTTATAGACGGGGAGATCGAAAAATTTTTGAAAGGACGGATCTGAAAACTTAAGGGAATATCATGCTTGAAACCATTTTTCATATTTTTCCAGACTGCAGATGTAAACAGGAGACTGTCATATGTATTTATTTGATTATCAAGTGATGCAGAATATGAAAGTTGAAGTTCCTGGTACCATTTTGTTGGTCCTGAACTATTTTTACCCCTGAACAGATAAATCCTTCCTGCATTAAAACTGACCTTGGGGAGATTAAGACTTACAGTTTTATTTTTGACATTCTGACTATGGTTCGCACTTACCGACAGATTGAAGGGGGTTCCATCCCATGATTTGGAATAACTTACGCTTGATTGGCGTTGGGTTGTTACATGTTCGGTAACAGTATAACTGTTGTTACGATCGTACCCGCTGGAACTCATATTCACACTGGCAGAGAATCTGGAGCCCGGTGCAGCTTTAGCATCCTGAGTATAATCCCACCCTACCCTGTAGTTCTTGGATTCATTGTAATCAGGCAATCCTTTGTGTCCCATCTTATTATCAGCGTAACTAAAAGAAAAATTTCCACTATATTTATACAGTCTTTTATAGTTGGTTTGTGCTGTAGCCATCCAGGTACCATTTGAGTATAGGTTTCCTTTCAGGGACAGATCAAAATAATCGCTTAATGCAAAATAATAACCCCCTTCAGTAAGAGAATAACCCCGTGCCCGTTCTTCGCCAATACGGGGGATCAGTAATCCCGATGCAACTCTTTTGGTCTGGATAGGAAAAAAGCCGAAAGGAATAAAAAGTGGTAATGGTATTCCCTCGAGTACCAGGTTACCCGGGCCGGAAATAATCTTTTTGCCTGGGAATACTTTTGCACGGCGTAAATCGATATAAAAGTGAGGAGTATCGGCATCACATGTCGAAATTTTGCTTTGCGCAATGTTCGATGTTCCATCTTCAAGAAGTTTGGTGAAAGAAGTGTTGAGGAGGAGTCCACCTTCTTGTTTTGTGATAATGTTTTTAGCAAAACCATTATGCGTTTTAAAATTATATGTAAGCGTATCAGCTTCATATTCCTGTGTTCCTTCTTTAAAAACCGGCTTACCTGAAATTTTTCCAGTCGTATCCATTCTTCCAACCGCAAAAACAAGGTTTGTTTTCATATCAAAAACAATCGAATCGGCTTTGATTTCGATTTTTTCGTAATTTACTGTAGCTGTATTGACAAGAAACACTTTCTTATTGACTATATCTACTTTTTTATAACCAACTGCTGTATAGGTAACCTTCGAGTTAATGGCATTGGGCGAGAAGTGGCGTAAGTTTTTCAGAGTGGTATCAGTTATCACAGAATCCTGTTGAATAATTAATGTGTCCATAACATTTTTGCCTTCCTGAGAGAACAATGAAATAGATTGGACCATTACGAGGAACACTACAAGTAACCGCTTTTCTTTAAAAAAATACAACTTAAATACTATTTTTGTATAGTTTTTGTGTGATACCGGGATGCAAGCGCAAAACTAATTAAAAAACATGAACTAAAAATGAGTACAGGAATTAAAAACGGCAAACTTCATACCAATAATATATATGTAGTAAAATTGATTTTTCTCTTTATTGCATTCATTATTGTTTCAGGTTCAGCATCAGCTTTGAAGAATGATAAGGGCTGGGTAATTGTGATTGATGCAGGACATGGAGGAAAAGATCCCGGGGCTGTGGGATCCTTCAGCTATGAAAAGAATATCACATTAGCAATTGCTCTTAGAACGGGCGAATATATTGAACAGAATATCAAGAATGTAACTGTAATCTATACAAGGAAAAATGATACATTCGTTGAACTAAGGGACCGTGCCAATATTGCCAATAAGAATAATGCCGATCTTTTCATTTCAATACATGCCAACTGGGCAAAATCAAAAAATATCCAGGGAACCGAGACCTTTATAATGGGATTGGCAAAAAATGATCAGAATCTTGAAGTTGCAAAGAAAGAGAATGAGGTGATACTTCTGGAAAATGACTTCTCCACTAAATATGAAGGATTTGATCCAAAATCGCCGGAATCATATATCATATTTACTCTGATACAAAATATTTTTCAGGAACAGAGCACAGGTCTGGCATCAAAAATTCAAACCCAATACAAAGAGAATATATATAGAGCAGACAGAGGAGTCAAACAGGCCGGGTTCTGGGTATTGTTCATGACAACCATGCCCAGTGTTCTTACAGAAACTGGTTTTATTACTAATCCTTCTGAGGAAAAGTATCTTAACTCAAAACAGGGTCAGGATTATCTTGCTTCTGCCCTTTTCAAGGCCTGCAGAGACTATATCAATGAGATTGACAGTAAGAGTGGCATGTCTCCGGTAAAGAACCAGAATCCCGAACCGGAACCTGACATTTCCACACCGGTAATTTCACCGGCAGGAGAAATAGTATTTATGGTTCAGATCGTCACCTTTTCGTCAAAAAAAGAAGTTAAACCCGGAAATTTCAATGGGTTGACAGATGTTGTTGAATTAGATACACGGGATCGCTTCAGATACGCTACCGGCAGCTTTACTGATTATTCCGATGCTGTCAGGTATTTGAAAAAGATAGAAGCTGTATATCCTGATGCCTTCGTAATAGCAGTTAAAGACAACAAAATATTACCTTTGCAACAGGCTATGGAGCAAAAAAATAAAAAATAAAATAAAATATTAAATGAAAAAGATCTCAAACGAAGTCAAGGTTGGCGCTGTTGCATTATTGACAATATTGGTTTTTATCTGGCTATACAATTTTCTTAAGGGAAAAGATTTTTTTACCAATTCGGCTTATTATTATACCGTTTATGATAAGATAGGCGGACTGGCAGAATCGAGCCCGGTTGAAATCAACGGATATAAAGTAGGTGTTGTTCAATCGATTGATTTTATAGATGCTGAAAGCGGCAGATTATTAGTTGTATTTTCAGTAAGCAAGGATTTTAAGCTCCCAAAGAATACAATTGCAGAAATTGTTCCAATATCTCTTCTGGGAGGAATGAAGGTTCAATTTGTTTATGGTAATGGTCCTGGAACATATTCTGATGGCGATACAATCCCCGGTTGGCTTGCAGAATCACTTACGGATAAAGTAGAAACGGAACTGTTACCTGTTAAGGATAAGATCATAAATCTTATTATTGTCCTCGATTCTGTCATCAGTTCGGTAAATGAAGTAATGGATGCTGATTTTAAGAAGGATCTTGGCGGAACTCTTGCCAACCTTAACAGTACCACAGAGAGCCTTGACAAGATAATCGGATCAAAAGAACAGGAACTTAAAGCCACACTTGATAATATCAATAAATTCAGCAAGATGCTTTCGGATAATTCGGAAAAGATGAGCAGTACATTCAGCAATCTTGAATCAATTACCGATACCCTTGCAGCAGCTGACATCTATGCTTCTGTATCGAACCTTAAAGCAAGTCTTGAAAAAGCTGCCCTTTTGATAGACAATATGAATAATGGTAAAGGAACTGCGGGTCAATTCCTGACAAATGACACGCTTTATACAAATCTGACCAGTAGTCTGGAGAGTTTAAATGTACTTTTACAGGATATGAAGGCAAATCCAAAAAGATATATCCATTTTTCAATCTTCGGTAAAAAAAGTGCACATTCCAATTAGTATTTTTCTAAAATTCAGATTATCTTGATCTTAAAAAAAAATATGAACCTATGACAAAATAGTCATCATTATAGTGAGATTATGTTGAATTTTGAGTAAGGACTCATAATGAGTTGTGTTACACCAACAAACCAATACTTATAATCATATATATTTGATATTCAATATTTTAATTAAAATAAAAAAAATCATTTTCATAAGTTGCTGATGATTAAAAACATATACTTTTTTCGAGAAAATCAAGCAAAAATAATTTTTTTTATTAGTTTTTTTTTACAAATATTGCTACCTTAATCAGCTTGATTCTAACCAAGAGATTTTAAAAAACCAACCTAAATGAATAAGTCACATAATGACGTTTGGAATAACTGTCTTCAGATAATAAGGGATATTATTCCATCCATCAGTTTCAAGACATGGTTTGAACCGATCATTCCATTAAAACTTGAAAATAATGTTCTTACCATCCAGGTGCCAAGTCCGTTTTTTTATGAGTATCTTGAAGAGCAGTATATAGATATTCTAAGGAAGACTCTCAGGCGAGAGATCGGAACTGATGCGAAGCTTGAATATAACGTCGTTATGGAGAACACTAATTATTCCGATGGCAAACCATATACAGTAAGATATCCTTCAAGAAATAAAACAGACCTTAATAACAGACCGGTTCAGGTTCCTTTCGATGTTACGCAACCATCAATAAAAAATCCATTCGTTATTCCAGGTATTAAAAAAGTTCATTTTGATCCAAAACTGAATCCTGATTACAATTTTAGCAATTACGTGGAGGGGGAATGCAATAGACTGGCAAGGTCAGCAGGAATTGCTGTTGGCAACAATCCCGGGGGAACAGCTTTTAATCCGTTGATGATCTATGGTGATTCCGGACTTGGAAAAACTCATCTTGCACAGGCAATCGGAATACTCGTTAAAGAGAAGCACCCTGACAAGATCGTCCTGTATGTCAATGCGAATAAGTTTCAGACTCAATTTGTAGAATCAATAAGAAATAATAACAAAAACGATTTCCTCCATTTCTACCAGATGATTGATGTCCTAATCCTGGATGATGTACACGAGTTTGCCGGAAAGGAAAAAACACAGGATACATTCTTCCATATCTTCAACCATCTCCATCAATCAGGAAAACAGTTGATTCTGACATGCGACAGACCTCCTGTCGAACTTCAGGGAATGGAACAGAGACTTCTTTCAAGGTTCAAATGGGGACTACAGGCTGATCTTCAAAGACCTGATTATGAGACCCGGCTGGCTGTTCTAAAGAAGAAGGCATATAACGACGGTATCGAATTACCGGAAGAAATATTCGAATTTCTGGCTGTAAATATCTCCAATAATATAAGGGAGCTTGAAGCTATTTTGATATCTCTTTATGCCCAATCTACACTAAACAGAAAAGAGATAACACTCGACCTGGCCAGATTGATGGTTGAAAAACTTATTAGTACGGCAAGACGTGAAATAACAATTGAATATATCCAGAAGATAGTATGCGATTATTATAAGATTCCTATTGATTTTATTCAGGGAAAGACCAGAAAGAGAGAGATTGTTCAGGCGAGACAAGTATCGATGTATTTTTCAAAAAGCCTTACAAAAGCATCTCTGGCCAGTATAGGGTCACATATCGGTGGCAAAGATCATGCAACAGTTTTGCATGCCTGTAAGACCGTTAATAACCTTATAGACACTGATAAACATTTCAGAAACCAGATAAATGAAATTGAGAAGAAACTCAAAGTATAAAAATGGATACGAAAAACTTTACTGAAAAGTTTTATGAAAAATACGGGAACAGGAACGAGAAACCTGTTCTTTTTTTCTCACCCGGCAGGGTTAATCTGATTGGAGAGCATACTGATTATAACGGCGGATTTGTTTTTCCGTGCGCTTTAAACTATGGAACTTATCTTCTAATCCGTAAAATTGAGGGTAACATTCTAAAATTCAGCACAATTAACTTCAACGACGATGTAGAAACCGAACTAAAAGGGTTATTCGTTAATACAAGTAAAAAATGGATAAACTATCCTCTTGGAGTAATAAACGAGTTTCTGAAGAAGGGAATAAAAATATCGGGGCTTGAGTTTCTTTATTACGGTGATGTACCAAACGGAGCAGGTCTCTCCTCTTCAGCTTCAATTGAAATGGTTACTGCAGTTGCCCTGAATGAATTTTATAACGCCGGCTTTGGTACTCTTGAACTTGTTAAGATGAGCCAGAAAGCTGAAAACGAATTTGTAGGGATGAATTGCGGAATAATGGATCAGTTTGCTGTCGGGTTTGGTAAAAAAGATCATGCAATTTTTCTGAATTGCGATACATTATCTTTTGAAAATGTTCCGATCATACTAAATGATTGTTCTCTTATAATTACAAATACCAACAAAAGAAGAGGACTAACCGATTCAAAGTATAATGAACGGCGTGGCGAATGCGATAAAGCTGTTGAGTTACTTCAGGCATATAAGCCTATCCGCAATTTAAGTGAACTCAATACTGGTGAAATCCATCTTCTGGAAAAATATATTAAAGATCCTGCAGTCAGAAAAAGAGCAAAGCATGTTATCAGTGAGAACGGAAGAGTTGTTGAAGCTGTGAAAGTACTGAAAGGCAATAACATAATCCGTTTCGGTGAACTTATGAATCTTTCTCACGACTCACTTAAAGATGATTATGAAGTGACCGGTATTGAGCTCGACACATTAGTTTATGAAGGAAGGAAACTTCCCGGAGTCATTGGTACACGGATGACCGGAGCAGGTTTTGGAGGATGTACTGTAAGTATCGTTAAGAAAGCAGACTCTGCAAAATTCATGTCAGAACTTGCCGCTGTTTACCAGAAGAAAACCGGGCTGGTGCCGGATTTTTATCAACCTGAGATCGGGGACGGTGCTGAAAGGATAGGATAATTAACCCACCCCTACCCCCTCCCAGGAGGGGATTTTAGTTGAGTAACTTTTGTCTTTTTACTTTTTACTTTTTACTTTTTACTATAAAATTCTTACTGTCAATATCCTTAACACATCTAAATCCGACAGTTGCACTCCTGTCGAATCCGGGTGAGACCATAAGTAATATTTGTGTTTTGTCGAGCGACTGAGGTCCTCCCTGAATGTACCACCAGCTGGATTCAGGTTTGTAATAACTTCCACCTCTGATTACAATAAAATAATTTGTGCCATTAGAATACATATCATTGGTCATCTGCCAGACATTACCTATCATGTCAATTGCTCCATAAGGACTTTGCCCTTTTGAGAATACATCAACCGGAGTTGGCCTGTCGAAAGAATTGTTGCAGTAAGTCCCATGAAATTCATCACCCCATGGCCATTTGCGCTTATCCAATCCCTGGGCGGCAAGCTGCCATTCAGCCTGGGTAGGAAGTCGCTTTTCTGCCCATTTTGTATAAGCCATTATATCTTCATAGCTTACATAAACCATAGGGTATTTATCCTGACCCTGTCTGAATATTCCCGATTGCCAATGCCTTAAATATCTGGTAGTATCTGTAGGCCTGTATCCTGAATTAATCAGGAATTTATAATACTGTGCATTGGTAACAGGATATTTATCGATCAGGAAACTGTCAATTTTAATGGTATTGCCGTTCACCTCCGGATAAGGTATAAAATCCTCGCTGGTTGTGACATTAAATGAAAAGAGAGCACCTGGTATCAGAACCATCTCAGAAGGAATATTTGAAGATTTCTTAGTAGGTATTACCTTGCTGATGACCCATGGTTTTCCGCCTTTCAGAATTAAAACATTCTCGTCTTTTAATCTCTTATTTTCAATAAGTTGCAAAACAATCTTGCCTTCATAGTAACCAAAAATGTCTTTTACTCTTATTGTTGTGTCATTTAATATTCTGAATTCTTTATGCAGAGTCTGATATGAAGGGTTTCCTTTCCATATAACTAATCTTCCATTTCCTGTGCGGTTTATTTTTATTGAATCGCCAATCAATCCTGATTTGATTAAATCCGGCAATTCAGCTATACAATCGACTGATCCTTCCCTGCGTGTTCCTGAAAATGATGACTGCCAGCCAACGGCATTTGCTGTGATAAAAGATGTTCCTTTCTCAATAACGGGCGATAGGTTTTCGTGGTTCCATAACGAGACGTAGTGTTTTCCTTCACTATTATCAACTTTAAAAAGTTTTCCATTGATTCCATCTGGTCTCATGTTTAGAACTGAATAAACGGTTTTATCACCTGATTTCCAACGGTTCACGAAAACGCTATCAAGTGTTGTTTGAATCATCGGGGTCCAGTCGTTATCTAGGAATGCATCATTATTTTGCCTCAGTATGAATGTAGTAAGAGCGAGGTAATCAAGATCATCCCTGTAGTTTTCATCTCTGCCTCCGGGACGGAACATATTCAACTCGGTTCCATAGCCGTTAAAGAATGCAATTGCGATTTCGCGGTGAATAAGATTCTCTCCCACATCGCAAACCCTGAAAATAGAAAAATCGGGTTTAATTAACTTATTAAGATTCAGTTCCGGGCTATAATAAATGGCATTATGAACGCGTCCTGAAATGATTCCCGGCATATCTTTGGGTATTGCCATCCCCTCGGAGTACATAACTACTCCTTTTCTTACGCTATCGGCAGCAGCCTGCAGTTCAAAACTTGAACTGCCCCTGGTATCAAGTACAACTCCGTCAGCTTCAGTTTCAGCAATTAGTTGCGCCATCCCTTTATAATGATCTTCTTTCCTTGTACTGTTATCCCATGGATTATAGGCTATGAAGAACCTGGTATTCGACTGTCGCGACATTCTTGCGAAGTTCCGGAGTTGTTCAGTTCCTCCGGGAAGGTCTCTGTATAAATCCCATTGGTTGCGCTGGTCAAGGCCGAGTCGTGGCCATGTTGGCCAAATTCCAAATACATCAATATTTCCGAAAAGCTCTATTCCCTTTTTTATAACTTCAGCATAATTATATTTTCCGGTAAGCCTGTCATAGAATTCTCTGTCCCATGCCATCTGAAGAATGATCAGGTAACTCTCTTTTATCCATGCCAGATCCTCTCTTTCAAACAGGGAGTTGTCAAAGTTTTCAAGGTCATACAAATACCTGTCTCTGAACATCATACGAAGTCCATTTTGCCATTCCCCTTTGAAAACATCAGCATATACAGAATAAATGACTTTTGCTTTTGGTGGTAATGCTGTTTCGTACCTTTGCCTCTGCCCTCCTTCAATCTTAAGGCGACGCGCAATAGCGCATACCGAGAACTCCTTTCCGGCAATAAAAGAGGAATACCCCAGCTCCCATGCATTATCGGGAAGAATAACTCTAACCGGTCGAAAACCCGGACGGAATAACCATGCACGGGCAAGATCCCAGGGACCTCTTCCAGTTATATACACCGAACTATTATCTTCACCAAACGGGACCACATTACTTATTGAAACAGTATCGTTACCTGTATTTTCGAAAACAATTTCACCTTTCCATCCTGAAGCAGAAGATCCTGATATTGTAGTATTTACTTTGAGATAATTTTCATATATCTGTGAGTATTTGTTGATGGCCTTTATCGCATCAACATCACCTGAATTGTAAGATTTTTCATTTAGAAGAAAGCTAAACAGAGGTTTGCATTTGGGCAGGATAATAACACTGCTATCGGATAGAACAACATTATCAGTATTCAAACCCGATTTATTAGCAATCACAACATCATGAAGCACCTGTGAATAGCCTGAATATGAATACAATAACAAAACCAAAATAAAGAGACCGATTGTCTTTCCTTTAATATTCATTGATGAAATTAATGTTCCTCGTGTCAGAGTTATAAATTTCTTATCTTTTCATTCATTACACAAAAAACTCAACCCGTCGTAGGCAAGCATAATTTCCGGAGGCAGCTCTTTTGAAACTTCAGCATGATAGCCCATCTGGTGGCTTATATGAGTAATAAATGCCTTTTTAGGTGAAATCTCTCTTATAAAATCGACAGCTTCTCTTAAGCTAAAGTGAGAAATGTGTTTTTCTTTTCTGAGGGCATTAATAACCAAGTACTTAACACCAAACAACTTCTCTTTACTCTCTTCCGGTATATAATTTGCATCAGTTATATATGCAAAATTTCCAACTCTGAAACCGTAAACAGGGAGACGGTAATGGAACACTCGGACAGGAATTATCTGTATACCTTTAATATTGAAACTGTGTTCAGGAATGGAATTAAGTCTCATTTTGGGAATTCCGGGATATTGGTATTCAGAAAACACATAGGAATATTCTTTCTTAATCGCCTTCTGAACTCTATCCTCTGCAAAAATATCGATGGCATCCTGACTTTTGTAATTGAAAGCTCTGACATCATCCATACCTGAAATATGATCCTTATGTTCATGTGTCAGAATAATTGAATCGAGTTTGGTCACATGTTCCCTGAGCATCTGCTGACGGAAGTCCGGACCAGCGTCAAAAAGTAAGGTAGTCTCGTCTGTCTCAAGGAGAAGAGAAGGTCTTAGTCTCTTGTCATGCTGATCGGCAGAAAGGCAGATATTGCAATCACAGGCTATTACCGGCACGCCCTGTGATGTGCCTGTACCAAGAAAAGTTATTTTCACAATAAAAATATTTCATGACAAACCTATATTAAAAATCAATAAAAGGCAACAGATGAGGTTATTTTTGTTATTATAGTCAGGAGTTGTTTATTTGTTATATTTGAGTTAATAAACTTGATAACATGACCGGCAGGATTTATCTCATACCTGTGACTTTAGGAGGAGATGATTTTTTAAAAGTTATCCCCGAAAAAGTAATCAGTCTGACCAGGCACCTGCGATTCTTCATTGTTGAAGATATCCGGAGTGCCAGGAGGTTTTTAAGACTCATTGACAAAGAGTTTCCAATTAATGATACGGTATTCTTTGAATTAAATGAACATACCGGGGAAACCGATATAGCACATTATCTTGAACCAGTGCTGAAGGGATCAGATATCGGGATCATGAGTGAGGCCGGCTTGCCTGGTATTGCAGATCCGGGTGCCCGGATAATCGCCCTTGCGCATAAGAAAAAGATCACAGTAATTCCACTATCAGGACCATCTTCAATTCTTCTGGCTCTTATCTCTTCCGGACTTAACGGACAGAGTTTTACGTTCAACGGGTATCTTCCGGTTAAACCTGCGGAACGATCAGCAAAACTCAGGGACCTGGAAAAGAATGCTGGTTGTGGGTATGCACAAATCTTTATGGAGACACCCTACCGGAACCAGAAGATGCTGGAATCAATAATTGAAACGTGTCATAATGATACAAAGCTTTGCATAGCAGCCGATATTACTCTGCCAACAGAATCGATAAGGACAATGAGAATATCAGAATGGAAAAAAGATTTACCATTCTTAAATGACAAGCTTGTGGTTTTTGTAATGCAGTAAATCTATTTTACTGGTCCGGGTTTTACACGAACAAGTTCAACATCATATAACAGAGGAGTATAACCATCTATAATATAATAACCAGACGGCCCATACGCAAGTTTCGATGGTATAAGTAACATAGCTTTACCGCCTTCTCTCATTAAAGTTATTCCTTCATCAAATCCGGAAATGAGCCATCCCTCATCAACAGGGAAGGCAAGTGTATCGGTTTTTCCGACGTTG
Source organism: Bacteroidia bacterium (assembly GCA_026391475.1). Taxonomy (GTDB): domain Bacteria; phylum Bacteroidota; class Bacteroidia; order Bacteroidales; family VadinHA17; genus LD21. Next base: position 27,073 of record JAPLED010000059.1, read on the forward strand.
GTATCAAAAACAGTTCCGTCAAGGAACTTTCCTGTATATTTTACGTAGGCAGTATCGTGTTTAACAGGTATACGCCCTGATCCTGCTACTATCTCCAGATAATACAAGCCGCTGGGCTTCAAAACAAAATTCAGGTCACTATTACTGTTAAGGTACTCTTGAATCTTTGCACTTTCTTCTTTTTCATATTTTTTGGCAGGATCGCAGGATACAAGCGATACCATTAAAACTACTGTTATAAAGAGAAGAATTGTTTGAATATTCCTTTTTATCATTGTTTTAAGTTTTGGATAATATGAATTAAAAATTACTGCAAAAATCATTCCAGGAATTATTTGCGCTGCAAGATATTAACATTATAGACAATTATGGCTCTTGAAGGTATCATTTTTCCGTCCCCGATCAATCCATATCCTAAAAAAGGCGGCATGATGAATATCGCTTCAGCTCCGGGTTTCAGGATCCGAAGACCTTCATTCAGACCAGGTTCCATTTCACTTCTTCCCAAAATAACTTCTTTGGGGCCAAGTTTTTTTGATGAATAGCATTTGGTGCCATCAAGAAGAGAGCACTCATAATCAAAAATTACTTTATCACTGTCAGTATAAGTATCTCCTGCACCTTCTTTTATTATCTGATACCAGAGGCCTGTAGGAGATTCGGTCATTTTAAGGTTTTTTCGTTCAATGTAGTTCTGGATTCTTTCTCTGTCTTTCTGCACAAAATATCTGTTCAGATCAACCATTTCATTCTTTCCAGGCCTGGTATTTGTAATTCTTTTCTCAGAATTATTTTTGCATGTACAGAATGCAAACAAGAAGATTATAAATACTATACATCTTAATGCCATATGATTACATCTTATCTTCAAATCTCCAGACATTCTCTTTAAGAACTTTAAGAAAAAAGTCAATGGTATTGTCCAGAGTATCGGTGTATTCACCTCCGGAAGCGTTCAAATGCCCTCCCCCGGAAAAATATTGAACAGCAAATTCATTTGAGGGGAATTGGCCCTTTGACCGGAAAGAAAGTTTTATAAAACCATCCTTTTCAATAAACAGAGCAGAGAAATTTATCCCTTTGATTGATAAGGGCATATTAACAAATCCTTCAGTATCGCCCTTAACATGATTATATTCTTTCAGATCATCTTTTGAGAGAAAGATATAAGCGGTTTTATATTCAGGAATTACAACCATTCTCTTATTGAGAGCAAAGCCCAGCAGTCTGATACGGTCGGAAGAAAAATTATTATAGATCAGGTTGAGTATTTTTCCCTTTTCAATACCTGAATCGAGAAGATCTGCAACAATCCTGAATGTTCTGGAAGAATAAGATCCATGCTCAAAGTTTCCCGTGTCTGTAATTATACCCACATAGAGAGCTTCGGCATAAGGCCTGCTGATAAATTGTGCCCCGTTCATTTCACACACAAGTTCATGAACGATTTCTGACGTCGAGCATTTTGATGGTTCGGAAATAATCAGATCGGCAAAACTTCCCGGGCTAAGGTGGTGATCAATAACAACCTTCCTTGCATTTGATGCAATAACTAAATCTTCTGCTTCTCCCAGCCTGTTGGATTGATTAAAATCGAGCATCACAATAAGATCAGCTTCAACTATCAGCTTTCTGCATTTTTTCCTGTCTTTTATAAAGATATTTATCAGATCGGCTCCATCCATCCATTTCAGAAACTCCTGAAGATAGTTTGGTGCCATCAGACCAACATTTTTTCCCCTGGCTTTAAGATAATGATATAGAGCTAATTGTGATCCTATTGCATCACCATCAGGATTGATATGGCAGATAAGCAATATATTCTCTGATGATAAAAAAAGTTTCGATAATTCTTTTGTATATTTGGATAAATCTATCACTTTTGCTTCTGTTTTTTTTAAGTGGTTAAAGATAAAAAATATTCCCGAAGACCAATTCTATTATTAAATATCAAAAACAGCTTCTTATGTACAATGATTTTACTTTTTCGATTATTAAGCCAGACGCTGTCAGGACAGGAAAAACAGGACCAATTCTTGCCATGATCAACGAAGGGGGATTTGAAATAGCAGCTATGCGGATGGTTAAAATGACCCTTCCACAGGCTGAATCATTTTATTCCGTCCATAAAGACAAACCATTCTTTGATGACCTTATAGAGTTTATAACATCCGGCCCTGTTGTAGTGATGATATTAAGGCACGAAAATGCTATTGATCAATTCAGAAAGCTGATTGGAGCAACAGATCCTAACAAGGCAGAACCTGGTACAATCAGAAAGACATTTGCAGTATCGGTTCAGATGAATGCAGTTCATGGATCGGACAGTGTTGAAAATGCTATTAAAGAAGCTGACTTTTTCTTTTCGGGGACAGAGAGGTTCTGCTAAACATTCTATCATGTTTTATGTTATAAGATTTGTAGAACTTTAAAACAATATATGGATTCAAACTTTTTCAAAGACTTTTCCGATAAGAAAGAACTGGAAAAGTACTCATCGGCCTTCACCCTTTCGGATATGGAAATCTTTATATTCCCCGATCTGTTCTATCCGCTTATTTTTGCAGACATAATGTCTCCTCAATTATGGATATGGAGGGACGATCCATGGTTTAAGGATATAGAAAAGAAGAGCTTCACAAACAAAGCCAACAGGATAAAACAGTATATTATTCAGAACTATGTTTTCAATCTTGATCTCTCAACCTGGGGACTTACCTCGAAAAGCGCTGAAATTGCAAGGTTCAGTGATTTTTTCGACATGGAGATGCTTAAACAGTCAAATGCACTTTTCGGGTATGAAGGAGACAAATACTATTTCGATATTGATATAAGGAAACATTTTGGTCTCGATAAATTTGATTCTGACATAATTCCTTACTGGAAGACTGAAACAATTGAGGCTATGACAGCCTTCAGGTATAAAGATAATTTCACATCAGGAGCTGGAGAATGTGTTTCACTATCAGCCCTTTATGCAGCCGCAATGTTTGTTGTTGGAAGAGTGCCTCTTGAGAAAATTTTTCTGATTGCCACCCCGCTTCATTCGCAGAATTTCATAATTGAAAAAGACGGATTAATAACCAATAACCGCAGAATTGTCACAAAGAATATGTGGTATAATGGAACTTCACTGTCTGAAAAAGCCAGAAGGGCTATGGAGAACGAGAAGGTAACTATAGTTTCGCATATTTCAGGTTATATTCATACTCTGTACAATGAAGCAACAATTGACAGGGAAGCATATGACCTGTTTTCAGTTAAGCTTAAGGAGTTTCTTGTAACAGATTTAACCAAACTCATCTTCATCAATTTTCTTCGTTTTAAATCCAAATATAAGGCTCTGTTCCAGTATCGCTGTGAGTGTTCTGGTAAGCAGAGGTACATTTCTCTTGAAAAATTGTTTGAATATGAACACACCAGTAAGTTCAATGTATCGGCTGAGACACGTGCTTCTTTGGTAAAAGAAATTGAAGGAGATGAATTTCATCTTAGTCCCATACAGGGAAAAATAATGCTTAATGATGTTGAGGAGATTCTGGAGACTCATTCCGGAAAGAGTCTGAAAGAAATTGAAAATGAATTTACTAAAATTATCGGGATAGTTTCTGAAGAGATTATTCATGAAATGTTCACGGAACTGAAAGATTTTATTTTCATTGATCCTGAAATACCTGATTTTAATAAGAGTTTTATCAGCACCGATAAGCTAAACATAATGGCTGAAGAGAGCCGCGAAAAGATCATTAATACAGTTGCCAGACATTCCGGCAAGTCAGAACTGGCACTTCTGTCACTCTATGTATACAGGCAGATGGATAAAATTGACTGGCTTCCATTCATTAAAGCTGCAATTGAGCGAAACCCTGTTTGCTTCACGGATCTGAACGGAAAGAGCACATCAGAAGTTTATAATATCCTTAAAAACATGTCTGACGATTCAATTTATGACGGGAAGAGGCTGGCATTACCCGATGAGGTGTGGAATTTCAGGCGCGGGGATGGAATTGAAAAAGCTCTTTTACTTGCTGACTTTCTTCATCATAAGGATAGTTCATCATCAGTTTCAATCGAGATAGAAAATAAAAAAGTCACCTTATCGTTGAACGGGGGTGATTTTCATTTCACCTCACATAAAAGTTTCAGAAAATCGATTCATATAACCGGAACGGATTATACAATTATCTGATTGTAAGAGCTCGTAGCTCATAGCTCGTAGCTCGTAGAAAGACATCAAGACATCAAGACAGCAAGACAACAAGACAGTAAGACAATTAGACACCTGTTAACGCAAAACAATATCTTTGATCACTTCAGTGCCGGCTTTCTCGTTAAGTTTTTCTTTGAGTTCTTCCCTGAGCATGAGCAATTCATTTCTGACAACGGATGAATTCAGATGGACAAATAGAACATGATCTTTAATATAGATTTTTGATGTACGGGAACTAATTGCCTTTCCGACAGTTTCTTCCCAGGAGTTAATGACTCCGACCTCGCTGAGTTTTCCATCGAGATTCATCTCCTTTATGTAATCCTTAATCGCCTCGGCAAGTGATATTGTTTTACTTCGTCTCATTTTGTTGTTGTTCCATTCTGAGTAACTTCTTCCACGCCGTTTCCGGCAATTGTGAAAAGTTTATAATCAGTTTTGTGTAAAGATAAAATGTCCTGCAACCGGTTCTGGTGAGTATCAGTAATGAAGATTTGCCCAAACCGGTGATTTCCGACAAGCCTGATTATTTGTTCAACACGTTCAGCATCAAACTTATCGAAGATGTCATCAAGCAATAAAATCGGAGAAAAGCCTGCTTTTCTTTTAATGTAATCGAATTTTGCCAATTTGAGAGCAACCAGATATGATTTCTGTTGTCCCTGAGAGCCAAGTGATTTCACTGAAAAATCATCCATCTCCAGGAGCAGATCATCTTTATGAATTCCAACAGTTGTGTATTCCAAAAATCTGTCTTTAGTTACAGAATTCAGAAGTGCTTCCTGAAAGTTGCCTTCAGAAAGATGGGAACGGTATTTAAGTTTCACCAATTCCTTACCTGAAGAGATCAGGGAATAGTATTCCTGAAAAACCGGGATAAGCTCATTAACAAGGATATCTCTTTCTCTGAAAACATAACTTCCATATTTAACGAGTTGGGCATCCCATATAGAAAGCACATCGCTATCGAATCTGCCCGATAATCTGAAATCTTTCAGCAGCCTGTTTCTTTGCTGAAGCGCTTTGTTGTACCTGAGCACAGAATCAAGATATTCAGCATCATACTGGCTGATTATTTTATTAAGGAACCTCCGTCGGTCTTCACTTCCTTCTGAAATCAGGGCGCTATCGGCAGGAGATATCATAACCACAGGGTACCTCCCGACATGGTCAGAAAGTTTTTGATACTCCTTCCCGTTTCTTTTTAATAATTTCTGTTTTTGTTTCTGAAACGCGCAGTAAATCTGATCTTCTTCCCCATCCCTGACAAATGTTCCCTGGATAATAAAATAGTCTTCACCATGCCTTATACTTATACTGTCGATATTATTAAAGAAACTCTTGGTAAGTGACAGATAGTGAATTGCATCAAGAATATTTGTTTTCCCGACACCGTTATTACCGACGAAGCAGTTTATTTTTGGTGAAAACTCAAGCTCATTCAGCTCATAGTTTTTAAAATTTGTCAGGGAAAGCTTTTTTAAGTACATCTGAATTGAAAATAGGGAAAAATTCCGATGACAAAGTTAAAAAGAAACAGAAGATTTTTATTTTTATTTTACAACCGGAAACAATCAGGTAGGGAGATGCTGCATAGCCCAGAGGGGTTTCACTCCCATTACGAAAAGCATCTTAGGAAGATCCCACGAGAGTGCAGTTCTTTGACATTCACCCCCTTATATTCCCCCCAAGGGGGGAAATATTTCTGCAAATAAATGTAATTCAACTAAATAGAACAGAATTTTCTCCCCTTTTGGGGAGATGCCGCATAGGGCAAAATTGATCAGAATATTGGTTATATAGAAACACTTGCATCATCATTTATCGAAAATCTGCATTTGTAATTAACGCTTACACCTAGTACTTCATGCTGTGCAATGCGTGTCACATGAAGTCCTGTTTATTAGCGGGCGTTCTTATTTTCCGGTCAAAAAGCAAAGTCAATTATTAGTGGTGAATGGTCGCTATGTTCTATCCAATTTTCATAAGTCCCGATTCCTATATTTTGAACTTTGTCAATGATGTCAGCTGATGCAAAACAGTAATCAATGTGGTATGACTTATTTTGTTTACGTTGAAGAAAAAAAGTAGGATGTTTTTCTTTTCCCTGCTCAAACTCAAAGTGTCGGTGATAGATGCTGTTAATGTTATTATCGGCTAATTTACGAACAACATCTGAATGGTTTCCAACCCTGTCTTTATAGTCCCAAATTTTGTTGCTATTGAAGTCACCAATCAAAATTGTAGAGCTACCCAACAAGTCAGCATAGTGATTAATTGCAAGCCAAATTTGTCCAATATACCGAGCTTGATAATTTTCCTTGTTGTTCATTGCCCAAATTGCAAAAAGTATAAATGTTTGTCCTTGTCCGGTTACACGAAAAGGTAAAATGTATCTGAACTCAGGGTTGAAGGTTGGTAATAGTTCAAATTTGTAGTCAGAATATGAATAAATACCTATTCCTTTATGAATATTGTCACCATGCCAGTAAAGGTTATTTGGTCGTTTAGTTGCGGAATTTAAATCTAATTTGTCGGGATGCTCAGATTCTTGGACTACTAAAATGTCAGGATTGTAGGACAAAATACTGGCTGCCTTTTTTCTAAATGCTCCTTGACAGTTCCACGTTATAAGTCTCATCTATTATCAATTATTTGCGGATTTATTGTGTCGCCCATAGAATGCCCGCTAACATCTCAATAATCGCAACCAGTTAAGTTTATTTGAGCCTTAGGTGAAACCCGCACTTACAAAATATGAAGTTTATAAAATTAAGTCAGTAACAGACTTTTTTATTTAAAATGAGTAACAGAAATTAATAAAGAACAATTAAGGGCTAAAGCCCAATCTTTCAGATCGTTGAATAACCCCGGACTTAAGTCCGGGGTTATTGATAATGAGACGTTTGCGGACTTTAGTCCAAAATCTGTATTTTGGAATTATAAAGAGGGAAATTACAGCTTTAGTGACCGGAAAGATCAGTCCTGAATTAGCAACCTGAATTAAATAATTATACCGGTGAAAATTGCTCAAATGATCTTATTTTTTCTTTTTTCAATTATTTGTTTCAGAATTATTTGAAAAAAATTACTTTTGCGGTGGTAAATTTGGAAGTTAAAAAGTAAAGACCGGTATGGCTAAGAATAAAAAGGATGAAAATCCACAGTCCATTTCAAATGTTGAACAAACTCTGACCAAAACAGAACACTTTCTTGAAGAGAATTATAAGACTTTATTGATAGGATTAGGAGTAATAGTTGCATTGGTAGGAATATTCTGGCTTGGAAAGCTCTATCTTAACAAAAGAAACGATGAGGCTCAGTCTCAGATTTACCAGGCAGAAAAGTATCTTGAAATGGATTCTCTTAATCTGGCATTAAACGGAGATGGAAACTATCTGGGATTTCTTGATGTAGCCAAGGATTACAAATTTACAAATACCGGTAATCTTGCACGATACAGTGCAGGGATCTGCTATCTTCATCTTGGTAAGTACCAGGAAGCAATTGATTTTCTGAACAAATATTCAAAAAAGGATAAAGTTCTCGGGTCATTAGCCATAGGGGCTACCGGTGATGCTTATTTAGAACTGGGTGATGTTGATAAGGGTGTTGCAAAGTATGTTGAAGCTGCCGATTTTGCTAAAAATTCTTTTAACACACCATTATTTCTGATGAAAGCCGGTGAGATCTATGAATTAAACGGAAAATACTCCGAAGCATTAAAAGTTTACGAAAGAATTGAGAGTGAGTATCCTTTGAGCACTGAAGGAACAACAATAGAAAAATATATTGCAAGGGTAAAACTTCTTATTAAGTAGTTGATATAAATAAATTACTTGCATTTATAAAACCACGCATCGGACTCATTTCTTTCTGAGACAGATGCGTTTTTTATTTAAAAAATATCACTATGAGCACTGTTAATCTATCAGTTTACGATCCGGAAAATGTTCCTGATGCCAGCGAAATGCGTTTTGGCATTGTGGTTTCTGATTGGAACAGGGAAGTTACATGGTCATTACTGGAAGGAGCTGTTAATACCCTTGAAAAACATGGAGCAACTGATGATAATATTATTGTCAGGCATGTTCCCGGCAGTTTTGAACTCACCCTTGGCGCTCAGTTTCTTGCAGAGTATGATGATCTTGATGCAGTTATATGCCTTGGTTGTGTTATCCAGGGCGAGACACCTCATTTTACATACATATGCCAGGGAGTAACTCAGGGTATAACTCAACTCAATATGGAGTACAACTTACCTTTTGTTTTTGGAGTTCTCACAACCAATACTCATCAGCAAGCCATTGACAGAGCCGGAGGAATACATGGAAATAAAGGTAATGAAGCTGCTGTTACAGCAATTAAAATGGCCGCATTGCAGCGTGAAACAGAGAAATAAGGTTATCTGAGCACCCTCCGCACAAATGCCACCGTAAAGTAGGACATCATAAATACTCCAATAAATCCCTCAAAACCGGAGATTATCCTGCTCAATCCTATTGGGTAGACATCCCCGTAACCAATTGTAAAGAAGGTAATTGCGCTATGGTAGAATGACTGAAGAAGTGCAGAAAGATTGTCTGGATTATTTACTGACGATACCGTTTTGCCAAGACCTGAAAGATCGGTCAGGAAATAGAGTGTTCCAAAGAAGATCCAGAATATAACAACACTAAAAAGAACCCGACCCGGAGAAGTTGCATAAAGTCCGATCTTGTCAAATACAAGCCATTTAAAGCCATGAGGAATATAGCTTGCTATTTTCGTAATCCCGCCCTTTTCTTTCTGCTCGGTAAGCCATGACTTTGCCTCATAACGCTTGAACATTATATATGCTTCGTCTTCATCCTCGTATTTACCGGTTCCGCTGAAATTTTCTTTCAGAATTCTGAACTGTTCGGCTTTTTGTCTTAAAGTTGTTACTTCCTGGTTAACAATGATCTCATTGCATTTGTTTTGCCTCCAATTGATATATATCTTCCCGGGCAGTCTCATGCCGGACATGTCCAATGTTTTAATCTCAACAGGAAAATCATAAGGTTCCAGGTCAATAATATCGCGAACAATAGTATCAGAGATATTAAGGAGTTCAGCTTTAGCGAGGCGAAGATCAAAGTAGTGATCAAGATGACATGATTTAAGTGAGATCGTATGGAACTTTGACTCATAAAAACTAACATCACCATCGCCAAAATCAGTTCTTTCAAAACTTATATCTGTATCGCCCATCTCCATGAGATTGAAGTTTTTAGGGCCATACCCCATCTCTGCCTTTTTGAACTGAATCTTACCCGCTTTGCAGGAAGCACCTTCAAAATTAACTTCCCCGTTCCCAAAGACTGAACGGTTAAAATTTATTCTTCCCGAACCAAAATCAACTGTTCTGAAGTCAACCCGGCTATTACCGAATTCAGTCCTTTCAAACATTATTTCACAATCTCCAAAAACTGAATAATGAAAATCCACCTTTCCTCCTGCAATCCTGGTAACCTTGAAATTAAAACGACCACTGTTAAAGCGGGTATTTATAAAAAGTAATTCGCCGCTGTTGAATTCGGTATTTGCAAAACTGACCTCTCCGTTTCCGAACCGGATATCCTGGAAATCCTTAATCCCATCTTTTACAATGGCATTCTTAAACATGAAATCGCCTTCGCTGAAGACAGACCCGGTAAACTCAACATTCCCGTCTCTGAATAGTGTATTTGAAAAGATTATATTCCCTTTACCAAAAACAGACCCGGTAAAAAGAACTTTTCCTTTGGCAAAGTGGCTTCCATCGAAACTGACTTCACCATCTGAAAAGGAAGAGTATGTAAAATCGGTACATACTTTAGATTCAAAGAATGCATTTTTTGCAGAAAAACCTTTGATCGGAACCAGTTCTTTCTTATCAATACCATTATGTCTTCTAAAGGATGCCAGAGAGAATTCCGGGATGTAATAGTTATCAAGAATGAGATCTTTTCCTTCCTTAATCAGGTAATAAACCAGGTTAATATCAACGGCACCAAATAATTCAGAGCCAATCTCTTCACCTTTCTCATTATAAAATGTAACTATTGCGGTTCGCGGACAGGTCCTGCCGTCATCAGCAATGAACTTGACGTTTTTAACCTCTATCCGGTAGTTTGTATAATCTGTAACCATTTTTGCCTGTTTTTAAAATAAAGTCAAATTTAAAAAAATATAAACAATCTGATTTTTGCTCACCCTTACCTCATACATAATGTTTTATAGGGACAGAAAGAACATTTGCTCCTTATTTCGCTTGTCATTAAAAAGGGTTCATCATTGCTGAAGATTGTATTAATAACTCCCTTAAGACCATTCATAAATTCTTCTCTGACTAATCTGTAATCATCAATTACTAACTCACTTTTGCTATCTGTTTTCAGTCGGAGTTTATCTGTATGCAAGCCTCCCGTCAATTTCTTTATCATATATACTGAAGGTCGCACAACACTTTCAGGTTTATTTGCCAGATATGCCTCGCAATAAAGCAAGGTTTGAAGCCATCCGTCAGGATCCTTCTTTCTGTCGTCGGCAAACAGGTCACCGGGTGAATTAATCATCTCAGCGACTGTCCCGGTCTTATAATCAACAATCCTGGTCACACCGTTAACGACATCAATCCGGTCAACCTTACCTCCTGTGAGAATTTCAATCTGAGATCCATTTGAATATGCAGACATTATGAAGCTAAAAGAGTCTTCAAGATTGAGAATGATAAGGGGTGCGAGTGTTTTATCAGTATGGAGTATCCTGATCAGGTATGTCATCAATACATCTCTGACTATCAGTTCGTTTCCACTAATCAAGCCATCCCTGCCATCTTTGAATTTTTCATTAATTGCTTCATTAATGACTCTCGCAAGAAGCTGCTTGTTTCTGATGATAGAATTGAGCATTTCTCCGGTAAGAACCTGGCCTATGTAATCCTGGTAGATGCTCTTCATTATTTCATGTAAAATATTTCCAAGCATAGCGGGATCAATATCTGTGGAGACCTTTTCCGGTTCTTTCAAACGGTTTACATAACGGTAATAGAACTTCATCCTGCAATTCAGCCATGTATTTATGGCTGAAGGAGACAATATCCTGCCTTTGCTCTTATCAAGAAACTGAGAGTTTAATTGCAGTATATGTTCTGCTGTTCTTTCAATTTTTTCTCCTATTGAACCGCGTGTTCTTATCTCAAAGTTCAGGTCCATGAAATCGGGCTTCATTGCCGTTTCATATTTCATCTGAATAAGAAACCTGCTCATCTCTCCACTTCTTAAACCCTCGGAGTTGGAATTATATGTAAAGGTTACATTTTCCGCTCTTTGAAGAAGCCTGTAAAAGTGGTAAGCATATATTGACTCCTGGTGGTTGATAGATGGAAGACCGAAGGCTTCCCGCAGACTAAACGGGATGAATGATGAAGCTGCAGAAACAGCAGGTAAAACACCCTCATTAACTGACAGAATAATCAGATTCTTAAAATCCAGTGCCCGCGTTTCAAGAATACCCATGATCTGAATACCAGACAAAGGTTCTCCTGAAAACGGAACAGATTGAATTCTTAACATCTTATCAAGAATTCTTATGTAGGTATCTGCAGTAAAACTGACATCAGTACTATTAACAATGGTCTCCAGCCTGTTTATTGACAGAACTACCCTGTAAATAAACTCATTCCTTATATTCCGCTGAACAGGGTTTTTATCGGAACCATCCGGGTCTTTTTCATTATTAAGCGCAATAAGAGAAAGGATATCTTTAAAATATTCAGATAGTAAAGCAGGCGTTAGCGGTTTTTTAAAGACCCTTACAAGGTTTCCCGATCGGGCAAAACGATCAGAGGGCACCCAGATAAGATTAGTTTTTGTTATTTCATTGATTATCTGATTATCTGACTCGCTCATTAACCCTGACAATAACATATGTTTAAGGATACTTATCACTTCCCTGAAACTGAAACGGACTACTCCATTCGTGGTAGTTGCAGTTCTCTGAAGATCCATCAGATGCTTTACGAGGGTATAAACAAGGGTCTGTCTGAGAGGATGACCCATTGTAATATTTATATCACCGATATTTTCCGGAAGGCTGGTCAGAACGGGCATCAACAGGTTCTCGTCAGCAAGAACAACTGCTGTATGATGGGCATTACCTGCTGTCAGATCAGGCAATTCTTCAATTAATTGTGAAATAAGTTTTACCTGGGCAACATCAGAGGAAGTATCAATAACACGGCGCCGTACATTCGTGACTCCTGCTGAAATCATTGTATCATAACTCCAGTCAGATGGCATATCATTACCGAAGATTTTCAGGTTATCCCGTAAGAAAAAACCTGCAGAGTTCAATTTTTCTTCTTTAATGTAGGAATTATCATAGTCCCAGTAAAAGCGGGCTTTGCCTGCTTTTTTAAACCTGTTCATAACCACTTTCTCACATTCATTCAACGCATTGAATCCAATAAAATGAACCATATCCCAGCGGGTTCCGGATGTAAAATCTTTTTCAGAGTTTTCAGCCAGTTCCCTGAGTATCATGCCTTCATATGCCAGGTTTTGTTCTTTCAAAGAGCTTCTGAAGCCGGAATACAAATCATTAAGAACCGACCAGATACTTAAAAATCCGGATTTTTCAATGGTTGGCTTCTCGGGATTAAAATTTACCCAGAACCTTTTAATGATTTCAACCTGCGTTTCGGTCAGACCTCCAAACTGCTGATCGATAATTTTGATATCCTGAACATTACGAAACAACAATGATGCATCCACAAGATATTTGTCAACATCATCAAAATCATTAAGAAGCATATCACCCCAGAAATAAAACTCATCAAAACTTTCGGGTAATTTCTTCAACTTCCGGTAAACTTTATAGAGCTCAAAAAGAAGTATTTCGTTGCCGGCAGTCTGAAGAGAGGAATATGATCTGAATAGTTCATTAATTGTGAAAATTGATGGTACCCATACCGGTTTTTCAATCCTGGCAGCCAGATATTTAAGGAAATAAAGTCCGGCCCGCCGGTTTGGAAAAACAAGACAATGACGGTTTAATTGATTACCATATTCAGAATAAAGAGATTTTGCTATGCTTTCGAGGAAATACTCCATATCGAATGTTGATTGACGAATTACGAATTACGAATTATTAATTTCTAATTACTAATTTCTACATACTTCTTCCCCTGCCAGGTATCAAGTTCTTCGAGGCGCTTTTCGATAAGATTAACAATCTGGTCGGTGCGTTTTTTGCCCCATCCCTCCCCTGTCAGAAAGCGTGGAGGTGCTTCACCTGTGAAGCGCTCAACGACAAATGCAGGATTTAGTCTTTCCAGAAAACTGATAAAGAAATCGAGATACTCCTCCCATGTAAAGAGTTCAAAATCATCAGGATTATTCTGAAACTCCTTTTCCATTGTAGTTCCTTTAATTACCTGAAGCTGATGAAATTTCACGGTTGTCAGAGGCAGCCCGGAGATAACAGAAGCCTGGTTAAGCATCTCTTCTCTTGTTTCTCCGGGCAGTCCGAAAATGAAATGAGCGCCTGTGTTTATTCCAAGTGAAGCAGTTCTTTCTACAGCCCTGACTGCATCTTCAAATGAATGTCCGCGGTTGATCCTCTCCAGTGTTTTGTTGTAACACGACTCAATTCCATATTCAACAGCAAGATAACATCGCTGAGAAAGATCCTTTAAATATGCGAGTTTTTCTTCATCAATACAATCAGGTCTTGTGCCGATAATAAGACCAACCACACCCGGATAACTCAATGCCTCTTCATAGCGCTTTTTTAATGTCTCCAATGGAGCATATGTGTTCGAGTATGCCTGAAAATATGCGAGGTAAGAGACAGCCTCACTGTATCTCCATTTGTGAAATTCAATCCCTTCCTTTATCTGTTGAGATACTGATTTTGATGGGAGACAATATGAAGGATTAAAAGCATCGTTGTTACAATAAGTGCAGCCACCGGATCCTTTTGTTCCATCGCGGTTGGGACATGTAAATCCGGCATCAATTGAAACCTTCTGAACCCTTGCGCCATAGATTCTCCTGAAATAATTGGAATAGGCGTTGAATCTGCGTTCATGACCCCATTGGTACACTTTTTTTTCTATTTGAATTGTTGTCATTTAAGCAGATACAATTTTATTTTTATCAACATACCATATAAAAGCTTCAATATTGCTATATCCCATATCGATAAGTAAGCGGCGATACTGATCAACCTGTTCAGCATAATGAGGATTTTCCTCCCCGAACTTAAAATCAATAATTATTGTTTTTCCATCTTTAAATATAACCCGGTCGGGACGGCGTGTATTACCTGATTGTAACAATATTCCGGCTTCTGTCATTACATTGTTTCCTGACATAAACCAACCTGCAACCTGAGGTGAGCTGATGAGGGAGTTAACTCTTTTTTCAATGTCGGCCGATTCTTCTTCAGGTAATTTACCTTCAAGAACGAGTTTCCTGACAGCAAATGAAATATCGGAAGGTGTATTAATACCTTCAAAAACTTCGTGCATCAGTTTTCCATAGTTGATCTTTTTCCGTAACTCAATCTTATCTGATGAAAAATAATTCTCACCATGAAGTTTCAGTTTTAGTGATTCCATCTCGCGACTGACGTGATATGTTGAAGAGGTAAGATTCATATTATCAGTTGGTTTCCTTATATTTTCAGGCATTTCCCCATATTCGAACACCCGTTTTTCGCAGCTGTAAAAACTATTCAGAATATAATTTGACGATCCCGGAACGCTGGTATTCAGCGTAATGGCATTCTTAAGTACCCCCGCAATTGTACTATTTGACATTGGATTATCAACCGAAAATCCATAAATGGCATCTTTTGCCCTTGTAAGTGCAACATACAACAGGTTAATATTATCGAGGTAAACCGAATATTTTTCTTCCTTGTAATAATCAGCGAAAATTGTTTTGGATAATTCCTTGTTATATTTTACAGGAACAATACCAAGTTCATTAAAAGGAGGGATTATTGGTTTAACCCATAGAATTGGTGACTTAGAAGATATATGATCGAGATTCCATGAGAGAAAGGGTAAAATAACCACTTTGAATTCGAGTCCTTTCGACTTATGGATGGTCAGAATTCTCATAGCATCCTGATTCCCTGGCAATACAACTGATTTCTTTTTACCTGATGCCTCCCACCAGTCGAGGAATGATTGAATATCAGCATTTTTATTCCCGGTAAAACTCACAATATAATCCTGAAAAGTGTTCAGGTATGCCACATTCCAGGAATATTCTCCAATTCCGAAGAATCTTATGATGCTTTCAGTAGCTTCAAACAGGGGCATTTGTCTGACTATATCAAGAAAACTTTCGTATCCCTCAGGAAAGTAAACCCTTGATCCTTCGATAAGTTTATCACTGATCAGTGGCACCTTATCAGCTTCTTCATCTCCTCTTGCCAGCAGAAAGAACCGTAGCATCAGGGCTCTGCTTATCATATCTGCCGGATCATTAACCACAGAGATCACTGCGATGATGAAGTTAATTACAGGAGAGTTTGAAAGTAATAAGGAATCGTTTGATACTACATTAAAATTATAGGTATTTTTTTCCCTACACTGACAGTTATTATTATAGTCAATCAACGTTTTCAGAACCAGTGCCCCCTCCTTTCCTTCCCTCACAATAATACCAATATCCGAAGCATTATAACCATTGTCCTGGAAAGATTCTATGACACCAGGAAGCCGCTCAAGAACTATCTCCTGCCACTTTCGCTCCTTCTCATTTTCTATAAACTCCAACCTTACATAGCCTCCTGCTTTTTTACCGGGATCGACCTGTACAGCTTCAGAATAGAGTTTTTCGAAGTTCACCGGAAGTGTATCACTTGCAAGTGCTTCATCAACCTGCCCGGGAATAATTGAAAAGAGTGTGTTATTAAATCTGATAATATTTGAACGGCTTCTCCAGTTTGTTGTTAATGGCTTACTTATAAACCTGTCGTTATCAACCATTTTGGCGAGTTCTAAACCAAGTATCTGCCAGTCGCTGTTCCTCCACCGGTAAATTGATTGTTTTACATCACCAACAACAAGGTTATCAAAACCCTCTGCCATGCTGTTTTCGATCAATGGTCTGAAATTATTCCATTGTATGATTGATGTATCCTGAAACTCATCAATCATGAAATTTTCGTACCTGTTGCCCACCTTTTCGTAAATAAAAGGAGACTGATCCTCTTTAATAATAAGGTTAAGCAGTTCACCTGCATCGGATAGGAGAAAACTGTTTTCGGAAGTAGTTATAAGATGAACGTTGTGCAAGACATCTGATAAGATCCCAAGGGCATAAATATTTGAGAGAACAGCCTCTGCACTTTTGTATTCAACTATATTGTCATCATAATAATTAATTGAAACTCTGAGGGTTTTATCGAGACCACCGTCAATTGCAGCCTGAAGTTGTGGTGTTATGTTTCCTGTCGACCACCGGGGAGGGTCTTTAACTATCTCACGGACGTAACTGTTCGGCTCCTTTACTGTTCCTGAAGCAATAGACCTTATGAATCCGGGAACTCCTTGCCCCTTCCGGTAAAACATATCATCGGACAATTCAAATTTTGAAAATATCTCATCAGCTATCTTCCCATAATCATGCAACTGTTTCTCAAATGAAGAAGATATTGATTTGATCTTTTCAATATATTCAAGAAGAAAATTTTTGTTTACAAGTTTTAATCGCTCATCAGTAGATAGAATTTTAAATTTTTCTTTAAAAAGCTCTTCTCCAAGCTTAATAATTCCATCTTTCAGATTCCAGCTCTTCTCATCGTCGATATTCGACATTGCATAAGAAGTCAGCCATGATTTAAGCTGAATGTCATTTGCTGCAGAGGCAATCATTTCATCAACAGCAGAAGAAAGAATTGTACTATGATCGAGTTCAATATTAAATCCGGAATGAAGTCCTACCTCCCTGACAAAAGCACGAAGTATCTTTTGGAAAAAACTATCAATTGTAGAGACAGAAAACCTCGAAAAATCGTGAAGGATGGAATTAAGAATATCTTTAGCTTCGTTCCTGATCCACTCTTCCGTTTTTTTTATCTCATTAATTAGTTCCTGCAAATATTCTGAAGGCTCTCCTACTGCCAGCTTATTGAGATTTTCAAGAATTCTTGATTTCATCTCAGCCGTGGCTTTATTAGTAAAAGTTACAGCAAGTATCTTTCTGTAGTTATATCTCGATTTAAACAGGCTGATAAGATAAATACCTGTCAGTTTATAGGTTTTACCCGAACCTGCTGAAGCGCTGTATATGGTCAAAGTGCCTTGGCTCATAATGGGTTAAAGTTAGCATTTTTCCCTATCTTTGCGAAGTGAAAAAAAGAGTTGTAATAGGATTGTCGGGTGGTGTGGACTCGAGTGTTGCAGCATGGGTTCTGAAGGAACAGGGATATGATGTTGCCGGTCTGTTTATGAGAAACTGGCACGATACAACAGGGTTGCTTCAGAGCGACTGTCATTGGGAAGATGACCTGATGTTTGCGGAGATGGTTGCGAAGAAGCTTAGCATTCCTTTTCACCAGGTTGATCTGAGCGTACCTTACCGTCAGAGAGTCGTTGACTATATGTTTGCTGAATATGAAAAGGGACGTACTCCCAACCCGGATGTATTGTGCAATAGGGAAATAAAATTTGATTCATTTGCTGAAGAGGCTCGTATGCTGGGGGGTGATTTCGTGGCTACCGGCCACTACTGCAGAAAGGAAGAGATAAAATCAGGAGACAAAACCGTTTACAGGCTTCTTTCAGGAAAAGATAATAACAAGGACCAGAGCTATTTCCTGTGTCAGGTCAGTCAGGAGCAACTTGCTACTGCGCTTTTCCCAATTGGTGATCTGACTAAACCTGAAGTACGCAAAATAGCTGACAAACTGGGACTTGCAACGGCCCAGCGAAAAGATTCCCAGGGGATCTGTTTTGTCGGAAAGGTGCATCTGCCGACTTTTCTGCAACAGAAACTTGAAGCGAAAAAGGGAAATATAATAGAAATAGGAAATAAATTTGTATTTCCTGAAATAGCTGAAGGATTTCCTGATGGTAAAGTGCATGATGGGTTATTGTCGTCAATAACTGAATCTTTTAAATATAATCCAACATCCGGAAAGGTTATTGGAATTCATAACGGAGCACATTTCTTTACCATTGGTCAAAGGAAAGGGATGAATGTGGGAGGGCACAAAGAGGCTCTGTTCGTGATAGGTATTGATGTTGAGAAGAATGTCGTTTATGTCGGTGAAGGTCAATCACATCCCGGACTGAATCGTAAAGGATTGTTTATAAGGAAAGACGAAACACACTGGATCAGAACAGATATAAAGATGGAAGAAGGGGAAAGTCGTGATTATATGGTCAGGATAAGATATCGTCAGCCGTTGCAGAAGGCACGGATATACTGCCGGGAGAAAGGAATGTATATTATATTCGATAAGCCACAGCGGGGTATTGCCCCGGGGCAGTTTGCAGCATGGTATGAAGTGGATGAGGTGATAGGATCGGGAGTGATTAACAGGTAGCCTGATGCCGGTAAAACTATTTGAAAAGCAGGTTTACATTCGGATCGGGAATTATCTCAACATTATTCATTGATGGCACCATGATTTTTGTAACTCTCTCTTTAACAATAACATTTACAATTTTCTCTCCTGAAGCATCTTTGATCAACAGTTCCAGGTTGAATTCAAACAGGTGCTCCTGTTTCTGCTCGATGTACACATCTATCATTCCCTTTTTCTTTCCGTTCTCGTGCCATATCCTGAGTTCTGGTTGTCCTGCTGTATAGAGCCATTGTTGAAAGAATTTGCCAAGGTTCCTTCCACTGACCTCCTCCATAACATTCTTAAAATCTTCAGTGAGAGCATTGGAATTATAAAAGCGTTCATAATATAATCGCAATCCTTTCATAAAAACCTCGTCTCCAAGATCATGTCTGAGCATATGCAGAACCCACGCTCCCTTTTGATAAGAATTTACACTTAGCAGATCCATCAGGTTTGTTATTGTAGTATCGATTACTGGTTTTGCATGTTTTTCATAGTATTTTAAAACCTTTGCCCGAGCTGATGTCATATCGGATTCAAGTCTGTCTTTTCCCTGTAACGATTCAAAATAGAGTGAAGTCATATATGTTGCAAAACCCTCACTCAACCATATATGATGCCAGTCAGTCTCTGTGATACAGTCACCAAACCATTGATGAGCTATCTCGTGGGCTATAAGTCCTTCTGCCCTGCCCAGGCCTGACACGGAGTTTTCGGAATAAAAAATAGTACCCGCATTCTCAAGACCACCATAAATTGTTTTTGACTGAACATTTGCCAGTTTCTTGTAGGGATATTGTCCTATAATCCTGCTGTAATATTCCAGCGGTCTGATTGCAACTGAATAATCGGAAAAGCCCTCTTTACGATTTTCAGGATAGACCCACGACCATACAGGTATATTATTTACATTTCCTGCTAATTGTACTGCAAATTCAGCAGCACCGAAAGTCATCACCTTGATTGCCAGAGGGACCGTTTCACTCCAATGAGTAAGTGTCATATTACCAACCAGATCAGACTCCTCCACGAGTGTGCCACTTGCAATCACTTTGTACCTGTCGGGTGCTGTAATGATAAAATCGACGGAAGCCTTATCATAAGGATGATCGATACATGGGAGATAATTATGAGCTCTGTCTGGCCAGTGGTCGGCAAAAAAGGTACGGTTACCGAATTTGTTTTTCGAAATTATCAACCCATCAGCAGGAATCCCGTTGTACTCAATGACAAATTCCAGAGTATCATTCTGTTTGACAGGATTATCGAAAAAAACTAATAACCTCTCCTCTTCCTGTTCCCATTTAACATCTTTTGGACCTGAGTGTACACTTGTTACACCCATCCCCTTTCCCTCTCTGTTTATTCCTGTCAGATCAAAAGAAATTGAATCAGCTTCATTAATGAATTTTATTTTAATTAAAGCTCTTCCTTCAATTCTGTCAGTTGAATCATTAATTGTCAGAGCAAACTCATAATGAAGCACATCGGCATTGAAATTACGCGGGTATCCATCATGGGCTGAGACAAACGGTAATAAAATGAAAAGAAGATAAAAACAAAATACTTTTCTCATATGGTGTTGTTTTTCTGTCTGCTCACAACAAAAACGCCTGCAAAAATAAGTAATGCGGAGATTACCATTACCAGATCAATATGATCCTGCCCCATCATCGAAACGATATACGCTGCAATAATTGGCTGAGTGTAAGTATAGGTGCTGACAATAGTGGGACTAAGCCGTCTCAGGCCGAAGGAGAGAAGGAGATACCCAAGGTAAGTTGCAAAGACAACAACGAAACCTATTCCCAGCCATGCATTTAAAGGTATTGATGACCAATCCATTGTACTCCATTGGTTATAACCTGTCGGGATCGTTGTAAGCATTCCGAAAAAGAAGATCCATTTCATAACTGTTACAGGATGATACTTTTCGAGCATCCTCTTAATAATTACTGTATAAAATGCCCAGCTGATAGTATTAACTAAGGTAAAAACATCTCCCAAAAAAGTAGAGCTTGCCAGGTCTGGAGTTCCATTCTGCAGTATTAACAATAATACCCCGGAAAGACCTATTGCAAGGCCGCTCCCTTTCAGGAATGTTATTCTCTCGTTCAGTATCAGTGCAACAAAAACAAATGCGAATATCGGGTTTGTAGATTGAATTATTGATGAGTTAATCGGAGATGTGAGATTCAGTCCTGCCAGAAAAAGTATCTGATTTATAACTACACCAAAAAAGGAACATCCGAAAAGAAATAATAAATCTTTCCGGTTGACAGGTTCTTTTGGCATGAAAAGACTTGTGATCCAGAATAGTCCTGCTGTAAGGACACTCCTGAACGAAACAAGGGCAAGTGGTTTTATATGGTCAGGCATCACAGACTTGGCTATGGAGTAATTTAGTCCATATATAATATTGGCTGCCAGAAGTGAAAGGTGTGCCCAGGTTTTTACCCGACTCTTATGCATACTCAGAATTTGAGTCGCAAAAGTAGTAAAAGCAGGATAACCTGCAAATTCAAACCAGAATAATCCACTATAAGGAAACCTGACTATAGAAGACCAATTCATGAATTATGGATATATTTGAAAAAAATCTAAAATGCAAAAGATATCAGTAATCAGTGGCGGTGCCAGCGGACTGGGATTGGAAATTGCTGAACTCCTGGTTAAATCGGGGAAAAACGTACTTATTCTTGGCCGTACCAATGAGAAACTCGCATTAGCTTCAGCCAGGCTTAAGAAATCTGAGAAACACAATTTAGCCGAATCGTTGATCTGCAATATTGGGAAGGAAGAAGACATCAAAAAAGTTGGTGGGTATCTGACAAAAAATATGCTTTCAGTTGAATATCTTTTCAATAATGCCGGCATGGGTCTCTTCACAAAAGCAGATACATCAACATCGGCTATGATTGACACTGTTTTTGAGGCCAACCTTAAGGGGATGATCCTACTGACATCTGAAATTCTAAGAATAACTTCCGAAGAAGAAGAACTTACCATAGTTAATATTATGTCAACCTCTGCCCTGCTCGGAAGAGCGGAAGAGACAATCTATTGTGCCGCAAAATGGGGAGCCAGAGGTTATACCGAGGCGCTCAGAACTGAACTGAAAGGGACAAAACGGAATATTATTGCAGTATATCCTGGTGGTATGAGAACAGATTTCTGGAACATTATTGGTCAGAACCGTGATATAAGCAGCTTTATGGATCCGGCAGAAGTGGCAACGAAAATTGTAAATGCTGTTATCGTCGCCGAAAAGATGCTTGTTACGGATATTACCATTAACAGAAAGTAAGGCGACAGGCAGCAGGCAACAGGCGACAGGTAAAAAAAGACTGCAAGACAATCAGACATTAAGACAACCTGTTCTTATAGTCTTCGTAACCAAATTCCCTGATTAATTTGAATTTGCCATCAATCGTCCAGATGCCGATAGAAGGATGGTGCACACCGTTAAATGTGGTGGTTTTCACCATCGTATAATGGATCATATCCCGGAAGATCATCCTGTCACCTGGTTTAAGCTCCCTTTCAAATGACCATTCACCCATAACATCGCCCGATAAACATGAGTTACCTCCTATCTTGTAAGTTGGTTTCCCGGGAACCGGGTCAGTTGCACCGGTAATTTTAGGTTTGTAGGGCATTTCAAGGCAATCAGGCATGTGGGCAATAAAAGAGACATCCAGGATAGCTGTTTTAATGCCTTGATTTTCAACTATATCTTCAACTGTTGAAACTAATTCTCCTGTTTCCCATGCAAAAGCACTTCCCGGTTCAAGTATGACATGAAGACCGGATTTCTCACGGAATCTTTTAAGAATTTTTATAAGGTGAACAACATCATAATCTTTTCTGGTCATCAGATGTCCGCCACCCATATTGATCCACTTGAGCTGAGAAAAAAACTTTCCGAATTTAACCTCAACAGTCTCCAGGACTTTTTCGAGAGCATAAGAGTCAGATTCAAAAAGAACATGAAAATGAAGCCCTTCGATTCCTTCAGGCAAACCATCCTTCAGATCATCTGCAATCACACCCAGTCTGGACCCGGGAGAGCATGGATTATATAGCCCGTGACTTACCTCTGAATATTCAGGATTGATTCTTAATCCGGTTGAAACTTTCTTCGAATATTTTTGCAATTCAGTCGAATATTTTCTGAACTGGTTCAATGAATTAAAAGTGACATGAGAACTGTACTTAAGAATTGATTGAAACTCACTCTGCTTATATACAGGAGAATATGTATGAGCAGGAGAACCTATCTCATCGGAACACAGACGTGCTTCGTCCACAGAACTTGCAGCAGCGCCTGAAATATATTCCCTGAGAATTGGAAAAACTCCCCACATGGCAAATCCCTTGAATGCAAGGATTATCTCAGCACCGGATTCTATTGATACCCGATTGATAAGAGAAAGGTTCTTACGGAATCTTTCTTCATCGATTACGTAACAGGGAGATGGTAATATGTTGTAGTTAATTGGCAAGTATTATAGTATTTGGCGACAGGCGTCAGGCATCAGGGGTATCTCAGGGTAATCACCTGTTGCCCGTAGCCTGTCGCCTGTAGCCCTTTTATAATTCCAGATCCACATCATGCAGTTCCACCCACGGCAATCCCAGTCTGTTAAGCTCAGCCATAAACGGATCGGGATCAAAATCTTCCACATTGAAGACACCGGGTTTTTTCCAGATGCCTTTCAGATACATCATAGCGCCAATTGCAGCAGGTACTCCGGTTGTGTAGCTGACTCCCTGTGTTCCGGTCTCTGCATATGCTGCCTCATGACTGCAATTATTGTAAACATAATATGTTTTTTCCCTGCCGTTCTTTATTCCTTTAATCCGGCATCCGATGGATGTCTGACCTTTGTAGTTTTCCCCCAGTTCTCCCGGATCGGGGAGTACGGCTTTCAGGAACCGGATTGGGATTATCTCCCTCCCTTCAAACATGACAGGTTCAATGCTTGCCATTCCAATATTTTGAATTACACGCAGATGGGTAAGATATTCCTGTCCGAATGTCATCCAGAACCTCGCCCGCTTAAGAGTCGGATAATTCTTTACAAGTGATTCCAGTTCCTCGTGATATATTACATAGGATTCCTTTGGGCCAATTCCGGGATAATTCAATGGTTTATGTATTTCATGGGGTTTGGTCATGATCCATTTACCGTTTTCCCAGTATTTGCCTTTTTGCGTAACCTCCCTGATATTGATTTCGGGATTAAAATTTGTGGCGAATGGTTTGCCATGATCTCCGGCGTTACAATCAACGATATCCAGGTAATGCAATTCATCAAAATGATGTTTTGCGGCATACGCTGTGTAAATTGAGGTCACCCCGGGGTCGAAGCCGCAACCAAGAATTGCCGTAATCCCAGCCTTCTTATACCTGTCGATATATGCCCATTGCCAGCTGTATTCAAATTTAGCCTCTTCAAGCGGTTCATAGTTTGCCGTATCAAGGTATGCAACACCTGTTTCAAGACAGGCATCCATAATATGAAGATCCTGGTAAGGCAAAGCAACATTTACTACGATATCAGGCTTAAATGATCTGATCAGTTTAACCAGTTGCGGAACATTATCAGCATCAATCTGTACTGTTTTTATCTGGTCTTTCCCAATTTTTTCAGCAATTGCATCACACTTGGATTTTGTACGGCTGGCTAACATAATTTCTGTAAAAACCTCCGGCAGAGAAGCCATTTTATGAACTACAACCGTTCCGACTCCACCAGCACCGATAACTAATACTTTCCCCATATATTCAATAATATTAATAGGTTAGTCAAATAGCATGCAAATATTCTGATGATATAAAAATATTAAAACCGCATCAGTGTACCATCAACTTAACTGATCCAAATATAAGATATAAAAATGACCAATCAATGAACTTTTATCATACAAAATTGTAATGAAAAGCTTCCCTTTTAATTGAAAACAGAACAATACTATTTCTGATTATATTTGTATCCTGAAAATTCCGGAACCTGAGTATGAAGCTGATCAATCCTTTGTTAATTCTACGGATATTAAGTACCATTCTGCTGATAGAGACAATATCCTATTTTTTCTGTTTGCCTGTTGTATTTATTTATAAAGAGTCTCCTTATCCATTTCTCTGGTCGGCTGCCATAACTATATTGATATCAGGAGTATTTTATTTTGTATCGAGAAAAGCTGATACAAAAAAATTCAGCAACAGGGATGGATACCTGGCCGTTACCCTATCGTGGGTTGTCTTTTCATTATTAGGAGCTTTACCTTATCTGATAAGTGGTACTATCCCTTCATTCATTGATGCATTTTTTGAATCAACTTCAGGCTTTTCCACAACAGGTTCTTCCATCCTGAAGGATGTTGAAATACTGCCCTACTCGATACTCTTCTGGCGAAGCCTTACCCACTGGATTGGTGGGATCGGGATCATAGTTCTGGTAATAATTATCCTCCCTTCCCTGAGGGTCACCGGTTACCAGTTATTCAGTCTTGAATCATCTCTGAAAGAAAAGATTCACCCCAAAACCAAATCAATCGGATTCAGAATTTTGTTTATATACCTTGGACTTACCCTTGCCGAAATAGTATTGCTGAATATGGGTGAAATGAACCTTTTTGACAGTATTTGCCACTCTTTTGGTACGATTGCTACCGGAGGTTTTTCAACCAAGAATAACAGCTTGATGTTCTATTCGTCTTACAGTCAATATATTGTTATGATTTTCATGTTCCTGGCGGGTGTAAGCCAGGTTATTTATTACTATCTGATGAAATTTAACTTCAGGAAAATCAGGCAAAATGAAGAACTATGGTTCTATATTGCTGTTGCCGTAATGGCAGGTGCAATTGCTACAATTATTCTGCTTATTAACTCAACCAGGACATTTGAGGAATCATTCCGCGATGGTTTTTTTCAGATTATTTCCATTATGACCTGCACCGGATTTGCCTCAGCCGATTATACCATCTGGCCTTTAACAGCTGTTCTGTTGATCTTTCTTATGATGTTTTCAGGCGGAAGTACCGGTTCAACAAGCGGTGGTATTAAGATGGCGAGACATTTAATTGTACTGAAAAATATTAAGAATGCTTTTCTCAGACTTAATCACCCTAAATCTATTTCATCCTTAAAATTAAATGGGAAAAGCATCGCTGAAAATACCAACATCTCCATACTTTCATTTGTTGTTTTGTATCTGTTTCTTTTTGTAATTGGAACAATTATAGTAGTTGTAACAGGTGTTGATCCGGTTACCGCATCCAGTTCAGTGGCAACATGCATGGCAGGAATAGGACCGGGTCTTGGTACTGTTGGTCCAATGAGCAATTTTGCACATATGCCTGAGGCAAGCAAAGTAGTTCTTAGCCTGTTGATGATTATCGGGAGGCTGGAAATTATTACTGTCTTCACTATTTTTACCAGGACATTCTGGAAACTCTGAGCTTTGAGGGGATGCTGGGTACTGGGTACTGGGTACTGGATGCTGGATAGTCAATGCCTAAATAACGTTGACCTTTTTATTACTCAATTTACTTCTTTTATAGTTGATATGATTTACTGTTGATAACGGGAGATAACCTGAAGAGTTATCCTCGTTATCAATGGTGTTTTTAAACATAATTGGTGTTA
>JAPLED010000021.1 GCA_026391475.1 Bacteroidia bacterium
ATAGCCGAATAACCTGTAAATGTCCCGACCTCGAGAATATTTTCCGGTCTGATCATCATTGATATAAATTCAAGGAATTTTCCCTGGAGATGACCGGTTGCCATATTCGGATTCACAAACCGGATATGTGTCTGTCTGTAAAGATCCTCCAGAACAGGGTCTTCAGGTGTAGTATGTTCCAGAAGGAATTGTTCCAGCTTATTATTCATTATTATTTGTATTTAAGTAGTCGGAAAACCGAAGACCGAAGTCCTTTGACTTTTAACTTTCCTTATTAGCTTCTGACTTCTAACTTCCGACTTCCGACTTCTGACTTCCGTCTATTTATAAATCAATGTTGAAAGTTTCGAAGGTTCAAAAATGTCGTTGGCAGTTTCAAGCAATTCAGAAGCTGTGATGTTATCAATCTTCTTACATATATCTTCAATTGTGTCAATCTTATTAAAGACAAGAAGACTTTTTCCCAGGCTTAACATCAGACTTTCATGATTCTCATAATCTCTGGCCAGGTAGCCCTTTATCTGATTTTTTGCTTTGCTTAACTGTATTCTCTGGCCAGGTAGCCCTTTATCTGATTTTTTGCTTTGCTTAACTGTATTGTGCCCAATTTTGAGGTACGAAGCTTTTTCAGTTCAGCCATCGTTATCGAAATGCTTTTATTAAGATACTGGCTATCAGTACCGAAGTATATCGAAAAGATGCCGGTATCGTAATATGGATTATAACTTGATTCAACATTATATGCCAGTCCGTTTTTTTCACGCAAAGAGAGGTTTAATCTAGAGTTCAGCCCTTGTCCACCCAGTATGTTATTAAGTAGGAACATCCCCATCCTGCGTTCGTCTTTCAGATCAAATGCGAGATTTCCGATTATGCAGTGATTCTGGTAAGTATCCATCTTTTTCGTCACTGAGGCAGGCTTGTATAGCCAGGTCTTATTGGTTCTTGATTCCCTGGTATTCGTAACAATATCCGCAAAATGTGTTGTAAAAAGCTTCAGAATTTTTTCATCCGGTATATTACCTACTGAACAGAAGACCATCTGGCGGGTATTGTAATTGTTTGAAATAAAATCAGATATCTTTTTTTGTGAAAATAATTTTACCGAATCAGGAGAGCCAAGGATGTTCCGGCCTATCGGCTGGTTTGAGAAGATCAACTCCTCAAAATCGTCAAAGATGAGTTCCGCAGGGTTATCGAGATATGAGTTTATCTCTTCGATAACAACATCTTTTTCTTTTTCAATTTCTTTTTCCGGGAAAATGGAATTAAAGGTTATGTCGCTGATTAATTCGATGGCTCTCTCGTAATCTTCCTTAAGAAAAGAGGCATGGATGGCAGTCTCCTCTTTAGTAGTATAAGCATTAAGTTCTCCGCCAACATCTTCCAGACGGCTCAGAATATGATATGCTTTTCTTCTTTTAGTACCCTTAAACAGCATATGCTCAATGAAGTGGGCGATACCATGTTCAGGAACTGTCTCATCGCGCGAACCTGCATTGATAATAAGGCCGCAGTGAGCAACTAATCCGGGTATCCTGTGATGAACCAGCCTGATACCATTGTCGAGAGTGTGAAGGAGAAGATCCATTTTATGTTATTAATGAGGATGCAAATGTACCATATCAATAAAATGATTCCAAATAGAAATTATTTTACTAAAGTTTTGCTTACTCAAATTTGAAATATATATTTGCAGTCCGAAAAGAAGGTGCCATAGCTCAGTCGGTAGAGCAATGGACTGAAAATCCATGTGTCCCCGGTTCGATTCCTGGTGGCACCACATAAAAAAGAGTGAGAGTGAGAGCGAGAGCGAACACTCTCATTCTTTTTTCTCATTACTCAAGCTCACACTCACTCTGTTTCTTTTTTACTCGAATTCACAATCACACTCACCCTTTTTTTATATATTTGCTATTAGTCTCGTTATGTTTTTCACTCTGGTGCTCATTTTGTCTTTATTATGTTTGATTTTCAAAAATTAAATGTTTATCATAAATCAAAAGCATTTTCTAAAGAGATTGCTAATCTTCTGTTATCCCGGCATTTTGATCATACAACAAAAGATCAGTTACGTAGGGCATCATTCAGTATAATGTTGAATATTGCAGAAGGATCTTCCCGTTTTAGCAACAGGGACAGGAAGAATTTTCTGATAATTGCAAGGGGAAGTGCATTTGAATGTGTTGCAATACTTGAATATCTCTGCGAAATGAAAGAACTCGGACAGGAGGCATTTGATTATTATGTCGGCAATCTTGATGAAATATCCAGGATGCTATTTGCCATGATCCGTAAGTTAGATAAGATAGAGTGAGAGTGCTAGTGATCTAACTCTATCTTATCTTAATTCACTCTCAATCTAATAAAAGAATATTCATAATACCCTTGAAGATCAGCGATCTACAAGGGTCTTTAAATTTTCTGGTGACGGATTCGGTGATAGATTTTACAATGTGCACGTTATCAGCTTAATGAAAAACCATTCAGTCTTTTATCTCTAATTATAACTGGATCGAATTAGAGGGAAGCCGACACGGGGGGTGATTTAAGAACAACCATTAACGTCTTTTGTTAATAATTTTTCTATTAAGTAAACATTGGAGTCTGATAAAAGACAGGAATAATAACTACTTTTAAAAAATAACCAGACTGTAGTTATTCTTATGGCATAGTATTGATTTTAAACTGATTAAGAAATGGCACAACAATATTTAGATCACTCAAAAGCAATTTTAACTTCTAATCGTTCAAATTTTAAAGGGGGAAGCAAAGAATCCGGGATTATCTCGTTATTCGGGTATCAGAACGAATATGATCTCAGAGAAGGGTATCCATTATTGACGACTAAAAAGATGGCTACAAGATCTATGTTTCATGAAACAATATGGTTCTTAAGAGGAGATACAAATATTAAATATCTTGAAGATAATAACGCCCCTGTCTGGAGACCCGATGCTTTCCAGGGCAATCTTCCCGGGATGAAAAAAGAAGGAATTTTTCCTGAAAGTATTGCAAAGTATTCTCCCGATTGGGACAAAGCCATGGAAGAATACGGTCAGAGAATAAAAGAAGATCCCGGGTTTGCAGAAAGATGGGGCGATGCCGGACCAATTTACGGGAAGCAATGGAGAAGATGGGAATATTATGATCATGACAAAGAGAGGTTTGTTGAAATAGATCAACTTAGAGAATTGATAGATGGTCTGAGAAAGAAACCAACCGGGAAAAAACATATTGTTGATTCATGGAATCCCGGAGACACTCCAAAAATGTCTTTGCCTCCATGTCATGTTTTATACCAGGCAACTGCTAATGAAGAAGGCGAGATGGAATTGCAACTTTACCAGAGAAGTTGTGATCAATTTCTGGGTGTTCCTTTTAATATAGCCAGTTATGCTGCTCTTACCCAGGTAATTGCTCAGGAAGCAGGGATGGTTCCAAAAACATTTATCCATACTTTTGGAGATTCACATTTTTATGCCGGTATCGGGAAGAGAACCCAATGGCACAAAGATAATTTCAGGGAGCTACAAAAAAGAATAAGAAATGTTTCTGGAAGAGAAGAATATTTGGAAGTTGTTGAATGGATAAATAAAAATGCTCCCAGTGACGGCAATGAAGAAAAATATGATCATGTAACTGCAATCCTGGAACAATTGTCAAGAGAACCCAAACCTTTACCTAAATTACACATTTCAAAAAAACCCTTTGATCAACTTACTATTGATGATTTTGTTGTAGAAGATTATAATCCTCATCCTCCAATCAGAAGGAGTATGGCTGTATAACTCGGTCTTGCGGTCGTGCGGTCTTGCGGTCTTGCAGTCCTGAAGTCGTGCAGTTCGTGGAATGAATTATTTTTTCTAATTTAGTTCCCGTATCAAAACGTGCTAAGATGGGAACGATAAAAAATTTCGAAGATCTCGAGATCTGGATGATATCGAGAGAGCTTGTTAATCTAATTTATTCGGACTTGAGAAAATGTCATGACTTTGCATTCAAAGATCAGATCACAAGAGCTGGAATATCTTCAATGAATAACATCGCTGAAGGTTTTTGCAGAAACAGCGATTCAGAGTTTAAACATTTCCTCAACATTTCAAAAGGCTCATCAGGAGAAGTAAAAAGTATGTACTACATAGCTGAAGACCAAAATTTTATATCTCAATCAGTAGCAACTGAAAGAAGGGAGCGAATTCAAATCCTGATAAATAAAATAAGTATGTTAATGAAGTATCTGAAATCAAGTAAATAAAGGACAGCAAGACCTCAAGACCGCAAGACTGCAAGACTACCTTGCCTTTACGCCTTTTATAAATACAAATAATATGGAGGAGTTAGTATTTGCTTTTCCAACAGACGAGTTTTGGAAATTAATGACCTATAAGAAAAAAGGTTTAATAAAGGAAAATAGTGAAGTATTAAAAAGGATTGTTCAAAATGGTCTGTTTCTTAGAAGAAGTGAATTAGAAGAAGACCCTTCTTTTAAACAAATTATTCCGTATGCAATTATCTCTAATAAAGAACCGGAGCGAAGCGGAGTTCGGCAAAGCCAATCATTTTATTTATTCAAGAGGACATCTAAGCAGACAGAAAAAAGATTACACAATAAATTCTCTTTAGGAGTAGGAGGTCATATGAACCCTAACGACTCTATGGAATCGAAAGAACAATATTTAATTGATGAATTAAAAAGAGAATTATATGAAGAAGTCAAATTACTAAATGGATGTTTGATAGAGGATATTGAATTTATTGGCTTTATAAATGATGATACAATTTCGGTTGGCAGCGTTCATATTGGACTTTTGTATAACATCCATGTATCAAATAAAGAGGTATATATTAATGAAACGGATAAAATGACGGCAGATTGGATAGATAAATCCAATTTAGCTGAATTTTATGAAGGAATGGAAACATGGACTAAAATAACATTTGATTTCTATATTAAATGAAAGAATACACTAACATAAAAGCAGATGATTTTTGTTGTATTGGTGCCGTTTTAGAAACAATTCTAATCAGAAATAATTATACAAATTATAGCCAATATGCCATAATTAATGAATTTGGTTTAACAATACCTAAAACGGCCAAAGTTTCTGAGAAAATTAATAATATAACATATTCAGATGATCCTATTGAATGGGGAGTAAAACTAGAATATGATTCCCTTAATAATTTTTTCAATAATGAAGGAATCAGATTAGTGGAGGAATATATTTCTATTAAGGAGATAGCTGATTATAGTTTCGAGTTAACTTTAAGAAGTATATCTTTTGAATTTGATGTCGTATTTGGTTTTGATTATGGAAGGTTATACAATATTCCTGATTCCTATTGCGTTGGTCATGTTGGAATATTTTTAAAACTAGAGGGTGATAACTTGTTATATCTTGACCCGGGCCCTCGTAATTATGGTGTACGTAAAGTAAAGATTGATGATTTATACAATGCAATAAAAAATAAATCTGACGGATTGTGGATTATAAGATCAACGTCTTGCGGGTTTTTGTTTTGAAGGGGTGACGGATTTGGTGACGGATTTTATAACTGACTCAAAATCAAGGACAAACAATCGGTTTAATTTTATTTTGACAGTAATTTGTTCGTCAAGAGCTGCAATCACGATTTATGTAAATGTACAAAAAGTTAATTTTTAAGAAATAACTCTTCATGTAAAAGGCAAAAATTGCGACAACATATTTGCCTGATCCCGTGTTAGCGTTTCGTTGGATTTATAAAATTAAAATCCTGTATGAAATGATTTAAAAGTCAAGTGCTATGTTAATTCTCAGGTTTTTCTTTTCTTAGGTATAGAATAAACGAGATTAAAGCAACCCCTAAACTCATTCCAGATACAAAAATTAACCAGAATCCAGCACTGCTTGGTTTTAAGCATCGTTCTGTATTGAAGTAAAGAGTAAAAGGTAGAATAGAGAAAAATAGGCTAATTACAACTCTTCGCAGGTAAAAATTTTTTACAATACTCATGGTTTTTATTTTTAGGGTTAGTTAGTTAAATAAGAATATCTTTAAAATAACAATTGATATTAACATTATAGTAAATAAAAAATAGCATTATTCATTTATATATCACGAAGATAGAGTATATTTCTAATTAATGATTTAATATTATGAGATTTTCTTTATGACAATTAAAATATAGTGAAGAATCCCGAAATCAGGGGAATCCAAATCGAAAGCAACCGAGGAACGCGACAGCGTGACGAGCTCGGCGAAGCCAATTAACCATGTAATCCGTCAATACTATTACAGAAATTCTAATTAACACTTTCTACTCATATTTTAGAATATCTACAGGATTTGAGTTGGCAGCTTTAAGTGTTTGAGAAAGAACTGTCAAAATGCCTATTATAAACACAATTATAATGCCGGTTAAGAGAGTACCTACACCAAATGTAACATGGAAAGCAAGAAACTTAAGCCATGCTGAGTTTATTAAATATGCCAGTGGAGCAGCTATAACAGCGGCAATTATCAGCATGATAATGAACGTCCGGCCAATAAGCAGCGAAACACTTTGTGATTGTGAACCAAAAACCTTTCTGACGCCAATCTCCTTCAGCCTTGTCTGAATGCTATAAGTTGCCATTCCAAAAAGTCCAAGACATGCCACAATAACTGCCAGTATTGTTGCAAAGCCAACTGTGTATAAAACATCTCCAAACAGGCCATAGAAATCCTTTATCTCATACTCAAGGAATGAACCCTCAAGATCATGATAAGGATCAATTGAAGTCCAGACACCCTTAAATTTAGCTAAGGTGGCCTTCCTGTCCAGTGAATTGATCCTGAGAACTGCAATGCTGTATTGCTTAGGATTCATCCTGAGGATGAGCGGTTTAAGAGGCATAAACAGCGCAACATATTTATAATTCTCAACCACACCTATGACCCTGACTGGCAGGGTATCATAAATAAATATGTTTTGCCCTACCGCATCCTGAAGAGATTTAAATTTAAAATACTCAACTGCCTTTCTGTTTATAACTACTAAATTGGTATTCGTGGCCGGATCTTTTGGAAAATCTTCACCGGCAATAATTTTTATCCCCATAGTATTGAGGTAGTTTGGATCGACAGAAAAATAGGCAGCATCATATGATTCATCTTCAGGCTTGATTTTTATACCAGTACTCCAATAATTGCCAATCCCCGGAATATGCGATCCTGCCGAAATTGAGGCAACTTCCGGCAACTGGCTAAATTTATCCTTAACCTTTGAGAACTGCTGGCCATTAAGCCGGATATTATATACAACATCCCGGTCAAACCCAAGCTCACTATTTAACATAAAGCTCATCTGTCTGTATAATAAAATAATTGATATTATAAAGATTATTGAGAAAGTGTACTGGGCCACAAGCAGTATCTTTCTGAATGTAACTCTTTTTAGAAGCCTGATGTTGGAAGAGGCTTTAAAAACTTTAATAGGATTCAGAGATGATACATATGTTGCTGGAATCAGACCGGCAAATAATCCTGTGGTTACGGCAAAAATGAAATAAGCAATATAACTTGTAAAATTCTGATGAGGATCAATCTTAAGCAGTGTCATAAACCTCATTCCCGAAAATGCCGGAACAAGCAACTGGAGAATTACAAAGGCAATTATTAATGAGATGAGTGCAAGAATTACTGCTTCTGTCAGAATCTGGGAGACCAACTGACCTCTTGAAGCTCCAAATGATTTTCGTATTCCATATTCTTTTGCCCTCGTTAGAGATAGTGCAATTGAAAGGCTGGTATAATTGAATGCAGCCGAAAGCATAATTACAATAGCTAGTCCTGCAAAGAAGATTACAAATGCCTTCGGCAGGAACATACCGATTTCATTTGCAAGCAATGGCCCTGGAACGATCTTGGAAAGAGGAGTACTGTAAAGTGAGATATTTACCTTTCCATTTTCATGATATTTTAGTTTACCTATTTTTACCAGGGCAGTGTCAAGATCACTTTGTCTGGCATTATCATTAAGCAATATATAGACAAAGCTTGAGCCAAATTCTTCCCAGTTATCAGTAATATTCCCTATCTTATTTTCTTTTTCTAAAGCCAGAAGCGTTGCAGCTGATATCAATGCTTCAAACTGAATATGAGATTTTTGTTTCATTTTTGGAATGACACCGGTTACTTTTAAGTTACCGTATCTCTCGAAAATTATTGTTTTTCCAATGGGGTCATTATCACCAAAAAATTTATTAGCTACCTCCTCTGTTAAAACTATTGAATACGGCTCGTTAAGAGGTTTTGATGCTAAATTGTTCTTTAGCTTGAAATCAAAAAGATTGAAAAATGAAGGAGTTGCAAAGAAACCTGAAACTTGAAATCTTTTTTCATCGCAGATACCTTCACCATTAAAATTGGTATTCAGAGCAACAATATCCTCAACAAAAGGATAATTATCTTTCAACTCCTTTGCCAGTGGCCAGGTTGTAGATGCAAATTTACTTAGTGCTATCTTACTTAGATTATCTTTCGATTGAATTCTGAAAATACGGTTGCGGTTCTTATGGAAGTTATCATAAGAAAGCTGATCCTGGACTACTAAAATAATAAGCATGCATACGGCCATACTTATTGATAGACCGAAAATATTGATTATGGAAAAGTTCCTGTGTTTCAATATATTTCTGAATGCTGTAAGAAAGTAACTTTTTATCATGGTAATCAGGGTTCTTATATTTTTTAATCTAATATAAATACTAACTTTTTTCTAATTTCTCTTTGACGATGAAAACTAGTACGGATTACATTCCTTCAGCCTGTAACCATTGTTTTAAAGACGGACATGTTCGCACAATAGCTGCATATCGTTTGTTAAATGATCAACGATTTTCTGAATTTTAATCAAATTCTATACTATCTAAGAAAAATTATTGTCATAAGGAAGTGAAGAAAACTTTTAATGCAGGCCTATTGGCGTTGTCTCGGCAGCAGGATTAGTCATGGTACCAAAAGTTTGATAAGTGGTGATAAAGTAACTCACATAGGTTTTCTCGTCCATTACAAAGCTGTCCGGCCTGCCAACAGAGTCAGACGAAGCCGTAAGCGAAGTCATTGTCTCAAAGCTGAACCGTGAGAAGTTATTTCTCCCTGTATACATAATTGTTTAATTTGAAAGCAAGGTTCCGACAGTATCGCAGACATTTGAATATTCCTTGCACGGCGTTCGTAAGATAGTAACAATTATTATCTCCCGATTATCTGGCTTTTGCTGTCGCTCTCTACATCTATATTCCGGTTAAGCTTTTTAACATTTCTCCCTTTGTTGAACTTGTAGGAATACATGAACTGGATATAATTCGAAAAATTAATTCCGGTTATACTGGTGGAATTAAATCCTGGGGTAGATGTTTCTGTCCTGCTGAATTTGACCACTCCTGAAAAGGGCATTAAATAGAATACACCAAAACTATGGTCCTTTATCTGTTTTTGCGCACCCAGACCATATAAAGGAACACTGTACGTTTTGCTTTGTGCATTCATATTTACTCCATTATAGCTCAGGAAAACATATGCTGTGGTTTTCTTGTTTTTGTCAAACTGCATAAATGCATAACTGGTTATACTGTATGAAAAGTAATTCACTGCAGGGATATTTATTGATGGCCCTTTGTACTCTTTGAAATGGCCCTCATAGATCCGCGCGTTTATATTGATATACCATAGCATTGCATTTAAACCGCCGCCAGACTCATAGCCGCTGAGCAGATTATAAGGTTTGGTAATTGTGGTCAATGCGTTGTTGATGGGCGAAATAATTACCTGATATTGCCTCCCTACCTTATTGGAAAAATACTCCTGATAAATATATGGGGAGAAATAGTTGCTGCCGAAGTTCCAGGTATAGGTAAGCTGTAAGCGGTCACGATAATCCGGTTTCAGATTGGGATTCCCCTGGGTAATATTGTAATTCTGGCCTATTTTATAATAGGGATCCATGTCGTAAATTCCCGGCCGGTTAATTCTCCGGTTATAAGTAAATTTCAAATTATATGATGCCGAAAATTTGTATTGAAGATTGACAGAGGGTAAAAAACATGCATATTTCGGTTGAGTAACCGAATCAGCTTTAATATGACTGTCTTCAACTCTCAGCATAGCCTGAAATCCGACTTTTTTCAGATTCCATGTAAATCCGCCATAAACCGAATTACGAATCTCGGCATATTTAAACAGATTAGTTGATTCCTGGTTATCGATATTAAAATCATAGCTCAGTTGCTGGTAATACAATTGGTATCCTGTTTCAATTTTCGCAGACATCCCAAGTGGTTGGACATAATCTAATTTTGTCGAGAAATAGTTCCGCTCGTTTAAATTCTCCTCCAGCCGGGTATAAGTACTGATTGTTGAATCACTATTGTACAGGAACCGGGTGTTTGTAAAATCATTTCCGTCATTTGATTTAAAATTATAATAACTGACTTCGGCCGTGAATTCCTGGATTGCCTTTTTAAAGGTCTTTTTGTAAAACAGCGATGTTGATGTTTCATCACTGTGTAAGTGGGTCTTTGTAAGCGATGAAATAGTATTCATGGGAATGCTGCTTTTATACAGGTAGGTCTCTCCCAATATATCCACATTCTGACCTATGGGCTTGTAGCTGATATTAAAACTCAGGCTATTTTTATCGTTCAGGTAATAATCGAATCCGGTGTTAATAGCTGAACTGGTGACATGTATTGCACCAGGTCCCGACATGTGGGTTGTGGAGTCGTTCAGGGCAAAGTGGTTTTCAGTGGATGTATTAAGGTTTAGCTTCTGCGATATAGTTAATGCAGTTACATAAAAGGTTATTTTGCCGAATGCATAATCGAGACTACCGGTTCCGATCGTAGTCGGCTTATTGAAAGGTTTGACATTGAATCCGGCATTACCGTTCATTCCATATCTCGCTTCTTTTTTCAGGATGATATTTATAACCCCATCGATGTTGCCTTCATATTTGCCTGATGGATTACTTATAACTTCTACTCTCTCGATATCAGAGGGAAGAAGTTTTGCAAGAAATTCTTTGTCGCGTTGCCTTCCGTCGACCTGGATAATAAAATTGGCGCTGCCATTAAGCGTCACATTGTTCTGGAAATCCACATTCACCTGTGGTATTTTTTTTAAGAGATCATAACCGTTACTTGATGATTTGGCTATTGCCTGGGGAATGGAATAAACAGTACGATCAACCATCTCTTTTCCTTTCAAACGCTCAGCGACCACAGTCACTTCATTTAAGCTGGTTGTGGTTTCGGCTAAATAGATGGTATCAACAGCAATTTCGCCATTCCCTGCCTCCACAGTGACTTTTTTCCCATTGGTTTTGAAACCTACGAAACTTACCTTCATAAAATAATTGCCGGGTTTTACTTTTTCGAAGAAATAGCCCCCGTCTGTTAATGTTATGACCCCCGTAATCATGGTTGAATCAGGCAACTGAACCAGTCCCACAGTAGCAAACTGCACAGGCGTTTTATCTTTCTCCAGGCATACTTTTCCCCTGATGTTCTGACCCTGGGCAGTAATGGAGGTTATCAGCAGTAACCATAATATAGATTTTCTCATTTTATTTGTGTATCAATTCACTGCAATGCAATAACTTTCGATGTCCCGTTAATATCCATTGGTATTTGCATACTCATACCCTGAACACTAACTCCCAGAGTTCCGGCAATATGCGTTTTAGCCTTATCTTCAACTAATAAACCTGTACGGATATCAATCACCATGTTTGATTTACTCAATCCTTTTATATCGTCATAGGTTATTTTAGCACCACCGGATTCCATAGGAGCTGCATTCTCTGCTGCCTTAATATTTGATTCGGCAGTTATATTTGCAGCATCACCATTTACTCCATCCAGATGGTAGCTGGTTATTATATCGAGTGTCATTCCACCGGAATTCGTATTTAGAGTTACATTCCAGTTATCACCTGCGGATACCTGTTTGCCCGGTAAATAATAGGTAAACGTTTCAACCATGGTTTTTAATGTTTTGTCGCTAATCAGATTTATTATCTGCGTTTTTACGGCAGAAGCCATTGGACCGGTAAGGGCAATAGAACTGGTATCTTTCATAATTACATCAGACAGCATTTTCGAATTCACAATTTCAAGTACCTTGCCTGTAAAATCCATTTTAATATACAGGGCATTCTTACTTAACCGGTTCATGATGCACGACATGACATCAGCCGTTTCTGTTGATTTGATATTACCTTCACTGACGGAACTGATATTGACCGTTTTTCCCATTGAATTTGTATTGGTTATCAGGGTATCAAAACGTACTTCAGTGATCATAAAATCGGCGGTAGCATCAATCATTTTTATAGAAACAGTATTATTGGTTTTGGAATCTATGGTTTGCTGATTCCCGTTTACCGTCTGTGTAATTGTCTGTTCCGAAGCAGAACTAAACCGATAAACTTTATTTTTCTCCAGGTTCATTTTAAGGTTGACACTGTTTTGTGCCATGATCGAAATACAGAACAGGACGGCGACACATGATAACAAAATCTTTTTCATCAGGCTAGTTTTATTAGGTTTTATGAATAATACACAAAAATATAACTTCGATAGTGTTTTAAAAATATTTTATCGGTAAATGGATGAATTTCACGGGCGAATCACAGATTTGACAGGTATGTTAAGAAACAATTCGTGATGGCGGGGTTTTTGCACCTGCCCTTACCGAACGATGTGAGCGTTATGGGAAGTCCTGGCAGATGGCACGGAATTGTCCGGCCTGCCGAAGGCAACCGAGGAACCCCGCTTGCGGGGTGACGAGCTCGGCGAAGCCAATTAAACCTACCATCCGTATCAGGTGTTAGTTCTTTTTTATTTTTTGGGAAGATCTAAAAGCAAATCTAATAACCTCTTTAGTGCATGAATCAATGCATGTAGCACATAATGTACATTCAGAATGACCAATTTCGCCATTTCTTATCAACTCGTCTAAGGGAAGAGACATAGGACATGCACGAGAACATAATCCACAGGAATTACATAAATCAGGTTTTGTAATAAGGCGCAAGGAAGGAACTTTTAATGAATCCCTAATCATTCCGCCAATAATCATAAAAGGTGAAACCCAACAGAGATAATGGCAAAATCCTCGTTTACCACAAAGTACAGCCATAATAAATACTATTGCAACTGTCATAAAATACATTACCCATTCAGTAACTCCTGCAATCGAAATACCAAATGCTCTTTTATAAAAAAAATCAGCCTGTTTAATTCCACCAACATAAATGACTATGAAAATAAAAAATGTTATCCATGGAATAAACAATGCCATCTTTATCCAATTAAATTTATTTGGTGCTGGTTTCCTATTAATATCAAAACAGAAATCTTGAAGTGCTCCTGCGGGACAAATCCAACCACAAAATAGTCTCCCAACAATAAATGATAAAATAAACAAGAATCCGAAAAACATTATATCACCTGCCATTATCCTTTCTGATGCACCAAATAGAAGGAGATCAGGTGACATAACAAAAAAGGTTATTGGATATAAAATAAAAGAAATCA
The DNA here is from genome assembly GCA_026391475.1 of Bacteroidia bacterium. Taxonomy (GTDB): domain Bacteria; phylum Bacteroidota; class Bacteroidia; order Bacteroidales; family VadinHA17; genus LD21. The sequence continues at coordinate 13,569 of JAPLED010000021.1, forward strand.
ATAGTATAAATTTTCTAATATTCTGTCTTTTTATCATTTAATTAATTTTTTTGAAGGGTTTCTTGTATTTCGCCCAATGGGAGACTGTGCAAAAAGTAACTTTTCGAAAATAAATATACTGAACAAACCTGTTTGTGCGTAATTTAAAGAGACAAAAATTTACCATTTAACAAACTGCAATATTTTTACCCGGGAAAATAAATTGGATAAAAACGCATAAAATAAGTCTGTTTCCTCATTTTAAAATAGGCAAACAGCACTTCCTCAGTGCTTTAATAAGTTTTGCCACTCCTAGTATAGAGACGCACCTTGTTAAGTTGTATCCAATAAACATCAGTCCAACCTCACCAAGTACTTTCTCTTTGCCCCTGACATTGGTATGTGTAAAGCCCCGCTGGCGTTTCAGTGTGCCATACATGTGTTCGGCAATCTATTGTCGCTGACGGTAGTAATCAGGGGTCTCATTCACTCTTTTTGCATTGGCTTCTATTACATCGGCATACTCACTGCGGTCAATAGCCCTTCCATTCTGCTTGCTTTGTGTGCATTTATGCCTGTTATCACAGGATTTGCAGTCTGTGGTTATATATCGTTGGCAGTAGAAATTTTATTGTTTTTTATTCTTAAATAATCCGGCTCCCATATTATATCCGAGCGATCCAGGGGTAATATGCATATAATCAATTGGGAGCGGCTCATCAACACCAAATAAGAGCGGCTTATCATCATTACCTGTTAATCTCAATGAAACTTCACCTTTTTTTGTTACGTTATTCTCATTTATTTCAAATTCCCTCGGACTCAAACGCACAGTATCCGGTATCCCCGTATAATATTGATTGTTTACTATTACACAATTATTTATAGAGTATTTTGTTGTATTGAAATCATTTTTAACCCAAACATATCTACAATTGGAAACAATATTATTCTCAAATTTAAAATCTTTATCTGGCGATACAGTCCAAACTGCTTGAGATGCGCCATAAATTATTGAATTGGTAAGACTATTGCCATTCTTAATACCATTTCCTGAATCCAGAAAAAATACTACAGTATTTCTTAGTTTATAAAAGACACAGTGATCAACGTTAACTTCATTGCCATGAGCAATGACCCCTGCCTGTATTTGAGAAATATCTGCATCTCCGACAAACATACACTGCTCCACTAATAAATCCGTTTTTGATTTATTAAACCTTGCAATCGGAAAATACCTGGTATTGGGATAAAAATAACCGTGAAATTTAATCCCTCTGATTGTAACGTGGCTTTCATCGATTAAAAAACTGACAACAAAATTATAATTTACCGGTATTTCTCCTTTTACCGATTTACTTAAAATTACCGGCATTTTTTCAGGTGTCCATGATATATCGTCTGGTAAAATACTTGCTTCGATTACTATACGTTTGTTAGTCATCTCTTTTTCCGTTGAAACTGGGACATGACTATCCAGGATATAGATTCCGGGATTTATTTTCATGATATAAATATTATTATCCCGGCTTCTGATTATTTCAGCAGCTTTTTGTATTGAGAAAACAGGAGCTTCTTTAGTGCCGGGATTATTATTATCTCCGGTATTACTATCGACATAAACTGCTTGTGCTTGAACTGTCAAATGGTAAATCATAGCCAAAAGAATTATAAATAATTTGATTTTTAGTTTTTATCGAATTTGTATGTAATTTTTACTGTCAACGGTTGCGGTAATGTGCAGTGTGGGCTTGAAAGTACTAAATTGTCTCCTTTAACCAAATTAAACAGAAAACAGTGGCTAACTCACATTCTGAAACCAGCATTACATATAGCTGTTGTTGGGCTTTAGTGGCTTTATACTTCTACGGTAAGTTTCAGGTGACCACCTAGTCCCTCTTGAATAATTCTCATTAGAGTTGATAGTCTTATATCGGAGGCATCATTTTCAATTCGTGAAATATATGTCTTGGTAGTCCCACACTTTATTGCGAGTTGCTCCTGTGTCATTTTTTGCTTTTTACGCATCTCCTGGAGGATTACGCCCAATTTAAAAGTCTCAAATTCCTGCTCGTATTTGTCACGAGAAGGTGTCCCGATCTTACCATATTCACGGTCAAGATGATCCTCGAATGTTATGATATTATTTTTTGTTTTCATAATACTCCTTTTTTAATTTTAATGCTTTTTCAATCTCTGTCTTGGGTGTTTTCTGTGTCTTCTTCTGAAATCCGTTAAGTATTATTATAATTCGACCTTTGTCGAAGAAGCAGAAAATTCTAAATATATTATTGCCAAAACTTACTCTAATCTCATATAAATCAGTCTCTTCTATGTGTTTGATGTATTTCTCAGGAATTACCTCAAGGAATTTAAGTAATCCAATAGTCCAGTTAATTTTTTTCTTGACTTTCTGAGATTGCTTTTTATAGAAATACCGGAAAGAGTCACCATAGAATATTATCTCCCTTATTGGTTTATCAGTCATGATGCAAAGTTAGCTAATTAGATAACATTTCCAATTATATTAGCAGAATTTATTATGGATTATGTTTTAGCCATTAAGCCCAACGATTGAGGTTAAATATAGTGCGGGTTTGCGCATGATGTAATAGTCAGGGTACTGAAAATTTGATGCGCTGCACTGCACTTGGAGTAGCTCGAAATCCCGCTTTATGCCTGGTTGTTGTTAGGGTGCGTAATTGATTTATAAAAAAGTCAACCCGATTTTGCGGTTCAGTCCCGATTGGTCCATATTCATGGTCTAGCAGCTCGTCAAATGTCTTAATATCTTTATAGTCTTTCATTTTTTTTGTCTCTTAAGGTTAAGATACTCATCCTTTAGTCTCATTGCTCTGTCAATCTCTTTTTAAGCGTTTTTTGGGTTTTCGTGGCTGCGAATGTGTCCGCCGTTACAAACTTACCTGCGAGTGCTGCCGCTCGCATAACGCTGAACCCCGCATTGCTTATGAGCTGTTGGCTGCTGGCATTAGTTTCTAAATCCTTAGACAGCTTTTAATCGCCATGTAGCAAATATTTGTCCGGTATTTCGCATTTTAAACAATTGTCTAAGCGTCAAACTTCTTATCATATATTTAAACGAACTCATTTCAGAATATTTTACTTTGGCTAGTTTATCAATCACAAACCCCATCTCTTTGAAAAATATCTCCGCTTCTTTAAAGCTCTCAAAACTATTGCCCTCAGTATTATGTTGTTCATTAAACTGCTTTATTTCATCATTGTACTTCAGTCCAAGTTTGGATTCTTTGTTCTTCAGACCAATATCTGCAGTAATCCAATACCCACCCCGTTCCATCATAATATCATGAATAATTGAGCAAAGTTTTTTCTTTTCCTGGTTATCCAGATACGTTAATAATCCTTCGTTAATTATTGCAACCTCGCCCTGAGGAAAATGACCAATTATTTCAAGAAACTTATCTTTATCAAGAGCATTCAACGGTAATAAATCCAGCCTCCCATTAGAATTTAATTCGTCTTTTCTCAAACAGTTAATGAATTCCTTTTTAGCAGAAATTACATCTGGTAAATCTGTATCTATGTAATTCAATCCTTTTTGCTGAGTATACTCCAGACTACGAAAAGAATATCCTGATGATAGTTCTAAAATATTTTTAATTGTCAAATCATTTAAAAGCTCATTAATACTCCAGTACCTTCTTTCCAGGCCAAGTGTACTTGCCCAAAAAGTAAAATCTTTCTTTCTAAAATCCGGAACATATTTATTAGGATATTCCAAGAGCTCCGCCACTTCCCTTGCATAGGGAATATTGGTATGTCCTTTTAATAATATCATCCACTTAGCTGAAGGGCTAATTGAAGAGAAGTCTCTACTGGTAGTTATTTGTTCCATAATGAATTAGTTGAAATATAAAATAGTGTATTAAACAAATCCTGCTCATCATATTCTAACCTGTATGCCATTTAGGAATGACAATTTCCTCAAGGATAGTCGTGGCTGAGCTTGCAGCTAACCGGCCAGCGGGTATGAGCAGAAAGCGTTGGTGGCGTAGCCCAACCGGTTACGAGTCCCGGTACTTTAGCCAGAAAATAGTCCCGGCGGGCAAGCCACCATGGCGCAATTTTTGCCAGTCCCGGCGAAAGATAAATTTGTCCCGGTTGCAGGAATTGTTCAGAGCCGACTTTACGGGATTGGTAAACGGACAAGAAGTTTTGTGTCATGACGTAACTGTCTAGGCTTAATAGAAACCCCGTGATCCTGATTAAAAATTAAAATTGAGTCTATAAGTAAATGCAGATTTATTACCGTTTACCAAAGTTTTATTCGAGAATTTATACATTAAATCCAAGCTAAACTTATGGTTTTTTGAGTACAAAGTAATTCCCGGACTTAGATAACCACTAAAATAAGTCTTATCAAATTCTTTACCAATTCCTTCCTGAGTTTGAATTGTATTAGACTTAAAATGATAAAACGTATAATAAGGGCTGAACTCAAAAAAAGGCTTAATTCTAGAAGTTGGCAATAATGAATACCTAACAAAGCCCCCTAAGTTTAAATCAGAAATATTCATATCTCCTTGATCGGAATTCCAATGTATAAAATACCCAGAAACTTCCGGGCCTAGAGAAATATGGTCATTCAAATTAAAGCCGTATCTACCGGCAAACACAGGCTTAATGAAAGTTCCATCAAAAAAATATGAATCCAAATAAGGGTTGAGCTGTACCCCAATTGAACGACTTTTGCTATCATCTTGGGCATGAATCGAGTCTGCAAGAAAAACCAGACAAGCGAGGCATAGTAGAATTGATAAGTTTTTCATTTTGAGTTATTTTAAGAATTATTAAAATCAAATTTAAGATAAATTACCTTAATGATTTGTTAATTAGATTAGCCCTATTGTTAATCTTTTCACAAAAAATAACAAACAATTACTAAGCCTTTTCTGTTAGCATTTGTGCGATCTGTCAACGTTACGTAACTGTCACACTATATGTAAATTGTCGCTATAGAATGGCGCCAACGGCATAAATGCTAACGGCCAGCGGGTATGAGCAGAAAGCGTTGGTGGCGTAGCCCAACCGGTTACGAGTCCCGGTACTTTAGCCAGAAAATAGTCCCGGCGGGCAAGCCACCATGGCGCAATTTTTGCCAGTCCCGGCGAACGATTAAATTGTCTCGGTTGCAGGATTTGTCCAGAGCCGGAGTCACGGAACTGGTAGATGGCCGATAAATTATGTTTCACTTTAAATTTGTCTAGGTGAGGAGCAAAAATGCGCCAAGCTTATTGCGCATACCCGCTTGTTAGCGTTTCGTTTACATATTTTTCGTCATAGGTCAAAGTCAATTGTCACAGGAACATGGCCGCTGTTTGCACTCCAATTTTCATAAGTCCCGATTTCAATATTTTGCACTTTGTCCAGTAGATCAGCTGATGCAAAACAATAGTCTATGTGATATGGCTTATTAAAGTTCCGTTGAAGAAAAAAAGTTGGATGTTTTTCACTCCCTTGTTCGATCTCAAAGTGTCTGTGATAGACACTTTGAATATTATTGTCAGCTAGTTTATTTACTACGTCTGAATGGTCTCCAACTCTAGCCTTATAATCCCATATTTTATTGCTATTGAAGTCACCGACTAAAATCGTTGCACCCCTTAACAGTTCTTCATAGTAATTTATGGCTAACCAAACCTGACCAATATATCTCACCTCGTAGTTATCCTTATTACTCATAGCCCATATAGCATATAAAGTAAATGTCTGCCCGTGTCCAGTCACGCGAAAAGGCAGAATATATCTGAATTTAGGATTGAAATCTGGCAATAGTTCAAATTTGTAGTCATTAAAGGAAAAAATACAAATGCCTTTGCGTCTGCTATCTCCATACCAGTATTGTGAGTCTGGCTTTTTGTTTGTAGAACTGAAAACGTATTTGTCTGGATGCTCACATTCTTGAACCACTAAGATGTCGGGTCTAAGGACTTGGATGAGATCTGCTTTTTTTCTGAAAGCACCTTGACAATTCCACATGATTAGTCTCATTCTATTTTGATATTATCCCAGTTGAAGCTTCATATTTATTTAAAGCTTTCAAAATAGTTTAAGTCAGGAATATAGATTGTTTTTGGAACGACTCCGAGCTCAACTTTCTCGAACATTTTTACGAGCTTTTCTCCATCAATTAACTCGATCTTTGGTGCTCCTTCTCTTGAAGCTTCTCTTATTGCTTCATTTGAAAATGTTCCTGTTGTTAGAATAATACCTTTTTCTGCTCTCCCAATCATTGCATTTCTAAAATCGCCAACTTGTGCTCTTGGTACGGATCCTTTATACCGTTTGCATTGGAACAGCACCTTAAAACTCACAAAAGGATTTAATTCTAACATACCATAACCATCTATTCCTCCATCATGAGACTGTCCTGTCACTACGACATTTTCAAACCCTGATTCTCGAAGCAACTCTTTACATACTTTTTCAAATCCGCTTGGAGACAAGCTTAAAAGGATATCAATTAATTCTGCGTGCGAGGATTCTTCAATTTCCTCAGGAGGATTTTCTTCTTGTTCCTCAATTATTTGGTTATCACTTTTATCTTTTCTGGCCTTTTGGTGTATATTAACCCATTTCTTAAAGATCTCACCGGCTTGTTGAACGGTTATTGTCGCTGATTTCCCTTTTTCAGTTAACTTCCATGTCCCGAACTTTGATGAATCAAGGTAGCCTTCCCAAACAAGATATTGTCTAGCCCAAGCGACTTGATTATGAAACCTTTTCCCTCCTGATTTAAGTGTGGAATCTAGAATATCATCCTTTAGCTTTAAATTTTCAGCTATCTTGTTTGAAACTTCCATAGGTTTTCCAGAATCTCCTAAGTCACGAAGAGCGTCTAGAAGTGGTCCAAACCATTTTAAGAATTCCGATTTATTTCTTGTCATTGGCGTAAAATGAGTATTTGTCTATTGATACTGTAAATCTACAATATAGTTAAATATCAACGTGCACTTATTAAATGTTCTGAATGTAGAAATTTTATTTCCAAAGGTCTGGTTTGTCAAAGATTAGATTATGTTTGTTATAGGCCGGTATTTATTTTTATCTGATTTGTATAAAATTCAAAATCAAAATAATGCCGTTTATTAAATTCCCAAATCTCTCCGATAAGACCTTTTTCACATTTATCAACCGGAATTGATTTACTTCCATTTAATTCCTTTAAAGAGCCAAAATATATTGAAAATGACTTATAGTCAAATTGTATTGCCATCCAATAGGCAGAAGCATTGTATTTTTTCTCAGCAGATTGTGCTTTTTCATATACGTCTGCTCCGAGATTGTATCTAGAGTTTAATGTACCATCTTTTTGGTATTTGTTTCTAGCTTTAACACTAATTATATAGCTTACTCCATCTTTTTCACATTCGATATCAGCAAATGTTTCGTTCATTATATTGTCATTGAGATTTCTAATCCTGTCGAATTTTTTATCTACCAATGCTTTTAATGCAAATAGTTCTCCTAATTCTCCAAGAGACATTTTTCTTGCTGCTTCTTTTTTATTTTCCATATCCATTATTTATCAAGTTGTATGCAGTCCATTACAAACTTGCCCATTATTCCAATTCTTGTTATTCGCCGTTGCTTGCCCATTACCAGATAAATCCCGCCGGAGCCAGGGAAGGCGTAGGTGGGTTATCACTTTATATTCTTAATGCTTACTTTATAATTTTATAAATATAGTTATCAAAATAACATAGAGTTAAGCCGCCCCGCCGTAAAGAATCGCGCTCGCAGTTGAATTGATGTAGAGCCGACGCTTCGAGATCCAATTCAAGGGGTCGGCTTCAACGATTTGTTAGAAGGTCCATTTCTTTCTACCATATTCCCGGAATAAGTTTCTTTGTTTTCTTTTTATATTCCTTGTATTCATCACCCATTCCTTTAGTAAGTTCTTCTTCTTCAATTTTTATTCTATACAAAAGCGCGATCGTGGGAAGCGAAACAACAATTATTAATGATAACCAATTTTGTGCTATCAAGCCATATCCTATACAAAACAGAATAATTCCACTATAGGAAGGATGTCTAATCCATTTATATGGCCCTCTTTGAATAACCTTTTGTCCTTTTTCAAGCTCTATTGTTGTTCTGAAGTTTTTACCAAGGACATGTATTGACCAATATCGTAACAATAATCCAAGGCATAATATTAAAACGCCAATCCACAGGAAGATTGATGTTCCGCTACTAGAAAACCGAAAATATTTAATCCAATATGTTATAATCGCGCCACTCATTCCTGCATCGAGTAAAATGGCATTATAATTCCTTGTTTTGCGATCAATTCCTGTTGCTCCCTTTCCATTCGCTTTGTCTCTTCGAATTAGATAACTTTCCACCGCCATGAATTCTAAAGTCGCGATTATCATAATTATAAAATTGACTTCCATAATGCTATTTCTCCATTTCTTAGTCTTTGCGAATCAATCTTTCTATGAATAATCGTTTTCAGTAATTTACACGATCTGGCATTCTTTGGACCTTCTAACTAGTAAGTAACCTCCAAATATGAAATAATATACCCTTAAAAACTCCATTTAAGCCGTCTATCCACCAAAATATTCCCGCATTATTTCATTTCAGTTAGTATATTAGTACAATTACTTCCAAATCGCAAGGATATCAACGAAAATATTGCAGTGTAGCAGTCTATCACCTCACAAAAAAAACAAAAAGCCATCTTTTTCGCCCACCCAAGGACGGGCGGGCGATCCTAAAATCTGGGCAAGCAATGGCGAATAACGTTTAGTCGCTAACCGTAGTGGGGGATTTGCTTGAGGATTCCTCTCTAACCGATTATCGTTATTAGGCTTAGAGTATGTCATTGTTCCGAAATCAGCCCCCATTATGGTTAGCGACATGTTGCGTTGTTATTTTTTCTTGCTAATCAATGTTATCGTTTTTGGTTCCTCAATTATTTCTTTTACTTCAAATCCAGTTAATTTTAAAAAAAGTAGAATTTCATCTTTTGTAAATGCTCGTAAAGTTGTCAAATCATCATATTCAGCCAATTTCCCATTCTCTTCAATGATATATTTTGCATACCAATCGTAAGTCCATCCCGTTTCAAGGTTCTTTTTTAATTTACTAATTCTTTTTATCCGTTTATTATTGTGTTCAATATCTTGTTGGAAATCAGTGAAATTATCAAAAATACCATTTGCCTCAAAAACTCCAAAAACAAATAATCCTTTAGCCTTAAGTGATTTGTGAACACCTGTTAATGTATCAATTATTCCTCTGTTATCTGTTACATATGCAATAGAACGTCCAGTTATTAACACAGAATCAAATTGCTCAGAGAAAGTCAAATTGCGCATATCACATTGTACGAATTTATCTGCTTTTATTTCAGTTCTGGCAATATCTAGCATTTCTTTGAATAAATCCAAACCAAGATAACTATAGCCGTTTTTCAGAAATCTACGTGCTAGCATTCCAGAGCCACAACCAATCTCTAAAATATTTGTACAATTATTACTTTTCAATATTGAATCATAGAAATTAAATTCTTCATCATAATCAAAAACATGTTGATACATCTCATGATAAATATTCGCTAAGGTTGAGTATAGCTGAGTCATTTCTACTTCTTTTTGAATTTATAATTCGGTAGCTATTTTTATAATTACGCATAACGGTCGGGCGCAGGTGCCGTGCTGCATTGTACGGTCTTAAACCGCGCATAGCCGTCAGGCTTAGCGGACACTCGGAAACCCTTACAGCATGGTCACTTGCGCCATGTTATGCCCAGTTATTCTTGTAATACTTATCGAGTGAATGTTCTATTGAATATCTGTTTTTGAAAGGCCATGTTTATATTAATTGACATAAAATTAAAAACTATATCCAAAACTTATTCCAGCCCATGGGAAAGCCATAAATCTAGCATCCTTCGCTATAGGTATTGACAAACATGGAGTAAATCCTATACGGAAAATCAAACCTTTCTTCTTCTGATACCTGTATCCAACATTTCCAAACAGCATTATGCTTGACAAACCTGAATATGTTCCAATGAAAGGACCTAAACCGCCTCCCAGTTCAAGCCTATGTCTTTTTCCTTTTAAATAATAACACATAACAGATGGCAAAAACAATGATTGTTCGTTTCCTTCCGAATCAAACCAATAAGAAATACCAATGCTTACTGCAAAATTTTCTCTCTTTCTGAAATCTATATTTAAAGAAGGTATGAATTTACCTCCTAATTCTATATAAAGAGATGTAGACGGGACCCAATCGTATTTTATAGCAAAAGTCTTTAAAGTATCGTTTCTTGCATGATCTCCCACGGGTGTTGCTAAAGTACCATTATCATTCTCTTTTGCCTGCAATTGAACAGAAACGAAAATGATAAATCCGAAAATGAATTTTATTAAAGTTTTCATGAGTTGCCTCGTTTCTATTTTTAAATTTTTTTGTATCCGAATATTATTTCGCATAATTGGGCATAACGTTCGTGGCTATGAAATGTAGGGGTGTTCGGAGCTGCGTTTCTATCCGCCGTTACTGAGCGTGATAGAGAGCACAACACTTTGCATCCCACTGAAACCCCTATATTTTATAGCCGATGTTGGGTGCTGTTATCTTTTCTTCAATTCTAATAATTGTTATTCAAAATCACAAATTACATCAACTGAACTAAAAAAACTAAAATGTATTTTAAAGATATTTAATTTAATGTCATCTTGAGTAATTCCACAACTGTTTCCTCCGGCAGCATAACTATTTTCCAAACAAAATATATTACCATTTGAATCTTTTGCCATAAGACTAAATAAATAGGCATGATTTATACCGTATTGACCATAAGGAAATTGAACAAAACTTTTATCAATTATAAATTTTTCAGTTATTGGTATTACAATTGAATGATAAGTAGGCGGCGAATAATGATTATTAATATTTTTCACAATTGATGATGTGAACAATATAGGACAATTAGGAAAAATTCCCATAGGTTCCATTGTATCACTAATATAATTTTGAATTTGAAAATATATATCTACAACAGAAGAAGTTGGCCAACCATTTGTGTTACTAGTGTCCCATTGAACATAATCAATCACAATTTCTTTCATAACTCTATCTAATACTACAACTTTCTTTGAAATGGTTGACTTTTGTCCATCATTATTTTTTGTTGTTAAATTAATCGTATATGCTCCAGATTTTGAATAGGATAAAATTACTTGATTATCTCTTGATGTCCTGCCATCTCCAAAATCCCAAAATACAGAATCTGCATTTTTAGAATTATTAAATAATGTACAAGTATCTAATGTGGCCATCTTTAAAGTTGAAATCGTGTCCCCTCGAAAACTAAAAGATGAAATCGGCTCAACTACTACTTTATCTTTATTACAACCATTAATGATTAATAGCGTAATTGCTAAAATTAATAAATTGTTTCTCATTATAATTGTTTTTATGTTTTATGTTTTTCAAAAATTATGCCAATAATAATATCGCATCTCTGTCCTGATAATAGCACCTAACGTACAAGTATATGGCGCGTTTTTATGCGCTATATACATTGTTGTGCTTTCGTGCTTTTCTCTTCATAAAAATCATACACATTTGCGATATGATAATTTTTGGATAATTGCTTTGTGACTCCAACTACGGCCAAAATTGATAACCACAATACCGCGTAAAATAATGCATTATCTTGAAATCCAATATATTTCCCATCAGGCAATTGGACTGCAAAAAGAAAGGTGTCATGTAAATAATGAAATATAATACCCGGTATTAGAGATTTTGTTTTGAAAGCCATGTATGTAAAAGCGATGGCAATTAATGCGACTGAAAAAGCATCCAACAGGGAGAGAAAATCAAAATCTTTAATATGAGCTAAGCCAAATATGATAATTTGAATAATACCTGCTTTTTTATACGATTTTGTCATACGAAAAAGCACAATCATTAAGATACCGCGATAAAAGACTTCTTCCCATATTCCGGGAGTAAGGCTAAATATGGCTTGAGCGAGGTTGATTGTAGACTTGTCAAACACATATTTCCCAGTTAATATTGAGCCGACAAGCATTCCTGTTAAGGTTATAAATGCTGCTATAATTCCTAGCAAGACGAAACGATATAGTTTTTGCGGGATTTTTAGGCCAATCCTTAGAATAAACTCAGTAACACTTACTTTACCAAACGGTATTTTGAACACTTTCGGAAAAAGCAGCAATGCAGATGTGGCCGTTATGATAAAAGCTATAAATGACATTTCAAGTTTTGATAAATCGATATGCAACAGCTTTTTTAATATAAATACTATAGCAAAACCAATGCTCGAAAATGCAATAGTTAGCGCAATTGTCCTTATGTCTTTTCTAATATTTGAAGTATTCATTTATTATACTTTTATTAATCAATATCTATTTGTTTTTGTCTAAAGCTTTATACATCAGTGATTTTTTGCATGAAGCACAACGGTTGGCGCTTGGCATTGTTGAGGAGGTTCGGAGTACGAATCTATCAACCGGTAAGAAAATGGCGATAGTGAAAAGAACTTGAAACCTGCCCTAAAACCCCAATAACGCTAAGCGCGTGTTGTGGGCTGTTCATTTTTATTTCTTTCTATAAAATCAATCGTTCTTTTCCGAAATTTCTATCCCCTTTTCATTCCCAATTTCCAAAAGAGATTGTTTAATTTTTCTAATTGTACGATCCGAAATAAACTCCAAATTCAATTTAATAGTTTTTTGAGTTTTTAAATCAATGTATATTTCATTAAAGTTCATTGACACTGATTTTACCAAATCCCATTTAACATTGGTTTTTCTTTGTACTCCCCAAAACTTGTATTCAATATCAGTATTTGAGATATTAATAAAACACTTTGTCCATTTAAAAATCTTTGGATTTACTTGAATAATAAGTACTAGTCCTGCGATTAAATTACAGGATAATGTTAAAATCTGACGAAAACCTAGTTTATCAAATAGGATCGTTAATAGTCCAACAATACATAATGCAATACCAATACAAGTAAAAAATCTTTGTCTTACTTTTGAAATTTGGTAATTATCACTAAAATCAATGTGTAAATCATTCATAAATTTTTTGCTTTTAAATATTCTCTTTTAGATTATCTGTCACTTATCAAGTCCATATCATATCATTAATCAAGCTCTTTTGCATTAGTAACTACCTATCAACGGAGCATTTTTTGAATAGCCCACAACGGTCGAGTGTAGCAGCAGTAAGGGATTGCGGGCTTCGTCACTGTCAACCCACGCAAAAGTTGTTGAGGGGCAGGATGCTTGAATTACCACGGAAACCCTTATTGCTGCTACACTTTGTTATGTGGCGTACTTTATTGTCATTTTATAAATCTATATTTTGGGTAATAATTTACTTTCCTGTCATTGTAAATATTAATCGAGTTAATAATTGTCAGAGTCGCATTATATAAATACATTATTACAGGGAAAATCAATGGTGTAAAAAGTCTTAAAAATGAATAACCTTCAGTTACAATTGATCTTGTCTCGTAAAATGCATATGCCATTATAGAGCTAAATCCAATGAAAAATACCATATTCCATGTAATCTGAAAATTTAAAATCTCTTTAGCAATTTCATTTACATTACGAACTTTGTCTTTTCTTGAAATCCAGATTATCAGAGGAACAATTATCCCCAAAACAGGGAAAACCATAAAACTTAATGCAGATAGATTTAAACTTGTCAAGAATCCTCTGTCCTCTAGTACAGTCCAGTCAATCAAGTCGTCAGGATTTACATCAAATGCAACAGATAGTCTTTTAAGCGAATCTCCTCTCGGTTCTGTTTCTCCATTTTCAATTCTTTGAATTGTTCGCAAACTTAAACCTGATTTTTCAGACAATTCTTCTTGTGAAAAACCTTTGCGATTTCTCAGCTCCTTAATTTTTTTTGCTAATTCTTTGTTCTTCATTTTTATCGATTTACTAATTCAAAACAAAACTAGTCTCTACTCGTAAGGTATGTTGCGTCATGCTTAAGTCATATTTACGTCATAAGTGCTAAATGTCTAATTCCGCAGGTTTTAGTATGCCACATAACGGCCCGGTGGTATGGGAAGTTGCCGTCTGTGTCAGGGTTGGCATGCGTTTTTGCAAAGTCCCGGTAAGTGGGCAGGATTTTTGTGTCACGATAAAGGTGTCCAGATGACTGAGTCCCGGTAGATGGTACGAATTTGTCACGTCAAGATAAAATTGTCCAGATGGCGATGCAAAAACCATGACAACGGCGCGTAGGCCGGCAGCTCTATTGACTTTGTCTCGGCAGCAGGAGTAGTCACGGTACCAAAAGTTTAATAAGTTGGATTAAACCTGATCCCATAGACTTATGGAGCTGATTACGAAGCTGTCCGGGCTGCTGAAGGCAATTACCCATACCATCCGTGTTATAGTTAGTGGTTTATTAAATCTTAGGTCAAGGAATTTGTCTTCGGAATCTCTGCGATATTCCGGATCAGGATCAAGTTATCAAAGATTTCATAAAATCTTTGGTAGTCTCACTAGGTCAAAGCTCTAACAGAAATTATTTGAGATTGAAATTATTCCAATTAATGAGTCTGAGTTTTCTTATTAAATTGAAATCATAAGCAGGATGTTTATAACAGCGATAATGATTGTGTATAGATAAAGTGACCTGAAACTAAACTTTTCTTTTATTAAAAATATCAGTGCCATTATTGGCAAAACAAATAACATTAACAGCATAAAAAGCCACAGAATTTCATAGATTGCACCAACCACTGCAAAACGATAAACATTGATAATCTGCCCTACACTCCAGTACGCAAATACGATAATACTTAAGACAAAAAATATTTTACTTAAGCTTGAATTTTTAAAAGTGGTTACTTCTTGTGCCATGAATTTTAAATTTGTCAAACTGTTAATTCGATAATCTCAAAAGCTAAAAAAAATTCTGAATCATTTACTTGATCTTTTCTCAGGTGACAAAAAGTAGTCATGATAAAGAATAAATGGTATTGTAGCCAGCAGGTTCAATACCACCATTGCTACCATCCAATAAACTTTATCCCCGTCAGACAATTTAGATTTAGTTAACTTGTAAGATGCTAATGCTATTATCGAAACATATGCAACAATTAACAGTAGAATAAATAGTTTTGGAATCAAACCAATATTTCCCATTTTTATAAAATTTGGTGTAAGTTATCTAATTTATTTATGATGGAGTAAATCGATTCATATTATTGCCATTGTCTCGTCATGCGAAATTTGTCAAAGTAACCAATCCCGGTAAAAGGAGACAGTGTTCTGGTTAGTTTTTTATTTTATTGACTTATTGATAGTTTTAAAATCTCGTCGACCCTCCAAGATTAATGTAACTGCAATGAATCCAATAAGTAAGAACATGATGATTTTCTTACTATCTGAATGGACTTCGGTTGTAAAAAGAATGGTTAAAACAACCAAGGCAATCCACTTGAATACATAAAAAATAACTTGAATAATAACCTGCTGTTTTTTCATAATGTGAGTTTTAATAGAAATTGGGGTTTAAAATATTAAGTTAGAAATCCCGATAAATATGCACAGGTTGTCTCGTCATACATAAATTGTAAAGGTAGCTAATCTCTGTAAATGGACGAAAGTTGTCTCGACTAAGTGATTCTGCTTTTTCAGTTATAGTTAGTTGGTCAAGAAGTTGTCTAATGTGCAGAGAATCCGCCCATTAACTATAACGCTTTGCCGGTATGAAACGTTGCGCATTTCGAAGTGCTTCCGTATCAGACCGTTGCTGCCGCTGATTAAATGTTATGTCGTTTAAATTTACCACTATCCGCGCAATGTTTTATGACCGGCTGTTATGTGCTGGGCTTATTCATTATCCAGTTATTAAGTGTCGTTTTGTCTCTGCATTAAATTTTTGTTTTTCAGGGCATATTGTCTCTCGTGTGTCGAAGCGGGACGGGCTGGAAGGCTCTTCCCGCAATCTTAGGACTAGGTTTGGCATGCGGGATTTGCGGGATGTGCCTGACAGCAGCAGGGACGGTGAGCAATGGGTATTATTATACATCCTTTGTCTGTCATTTTTAGTACCTTCATTGAGAATTATTATCCCATGTAATCATTAGTTAGTTTTTTTAGTATATTATAAATTTCATCCTTCGACGAAGAATTAAGATAAACATATTTGCCTTTTGTGTTAGAACACATATGTTCAAAAAATTGATCGCTATACTCACTTCGTTTAGTTTGAATTCCATATATTTTAACTCCTTTCTCAGCCAAATACTTTACCTGTTTTTCCCAGTCAATATTATTTGGACAATCCGAATTTGGATGTGGATATGAATCACCAATGAAAACAACAACTTTTGTTGCATGATTTGACCAGTTCAAATTAGAGATAAATGATAAAGCATCTTCATAAGCCTCAGGAGCATCTCCGCCATTTGTTAGTTCTAAATTACCAAGGATATCTATTATTACATTAATATTATTTGAAAAAGCATATGGTTTTATAAAATATGGATCTGGATGATTCTTATCATGATCACCGATTGCAATTATACCAATTCTAGCTTTGTCATTTATCTTTACAATATCTTGAATATAATTAATTAAAGTTGTTTGAACATTAGAAAAGATTTCATGCATGCTTCCAGTAGTATCTATTGCAAAAACGATATCAACTGTACTTTCGTTATTATTTTTAAATCTATCAAAAAAAGTAATTAATTTTTGTTCAAACTCACTTTCTCTTTTACTACCTGGAGCAAGTTCATCTATCACTGAAACATTACTATAACGATACTCTATCATTTTTTTTAATAATGGATATTTTACAAGTTCTTTTGGAAGTGTAAATGAACGATAATTTACTAAAAAACACCTTCCATCTTCATTTCGAAGCAGAGGTGTATAACGGCAAGAGATTGTATCTTCAAGGGTCTTTAATAAATGATAACTGGCTCCTGCTTTGCATTCAATTATCAATTCCGGTATTAATCTTCTAGAAGAAAATTTGTTAGCTTCTCCAGCAAATAAACTAAAATCAAACGATTCATTAGGGGTAATATTACGGCAAAATATCCAATCAGGCATTGCACCAGTAGAGTTCCCTTTTTTTTCAAAAGAAAACATGAAATTAGAAAATTTAACGCCAGTATAAACAGATAGTCGACCACTTGAAGTGTCAATATATAATATCGGATTCGAGAGATCACCTTGTCCGTTGCCAGGGAGACACCAACATCCGTCATCTGTTATATTATTGATTGCAATTTGATATGGATGAAAACACTGGCAAACCTTCACTAAAATCCATAATTCATATAAATCATTACGATATCGCCAATAAGGTAGTTTAAGAAATTCTTTGATATATTCATGTTTTGAAGTATACGAGCTACAACTTTCGGACAAAACTTTCAGAATTTTATCTAGACGATTAATCGCCCAAAGTTGTTCCGGGTTATCGTAACGTTGACCCGGAAGACAATCAGAAATAGCTTTACCTGAATACTTTGAGTTTTTATTGTATATACTAATAAATGTTTCTATTACTTTTTTAAACTCAAGCGGAAGAGATTGAGGATGTTTATTATATCTTTCTTTTTCATTCTTGGTTTGAGATATATCATCTAAATTAACATTTTTCTCTTTATTGTTTCCTATTATTCTTGAATCTGCTATTATTATTTTTTCAAGTTGTTTTGTGATCAACATGCATTTTTCTTTACATTGTTTTAAGCAATCAGGTCTACATTTCCTATTATCATTTGACTTGCCATCACATGCAACTATGCTATAAGAATATTCCAACTCCTTTTGAATTGTAAGTAATATATCAACATTCCATATATTAACATCAATATTATCAATTATCTTTTGCCATTCCCTTGGCATATTTGATAAATCAATTGGGAAAGTAACATCTGATCCTATTCTAAGTTGAACTACTGATTTTGCTTTACCAACAGAGTACTTTTGTGAATTCAAAAAAGCATAAATTTCGGTCAGCATTTTTATAAAAGGTTGTATCAATGTAATAATAAAACCAAAGAAATCATCTAATCTAACATTTTCAACAAGATAAGATTCGATTTCATTACGTGTTTCCAAATCGTGTGGGATATCAAAATAATTTTTAATCTCGTCGAGAACTTCAATTTCAGGTGTCTTTTTACTTTTAAGAGATAATTTTTTAATAGGTATCTCTAGTGATTCAAGAATAGAACTATATTCTTTCGAAGATTTAGTAATCATTTTGTACTCCTTTCTTATTGTTAAAAAATAGTTATTCTATTAAAACGAATATTGTTGGTGGCAAAAAAGCAAGTGTGTGGAAGCGACGGGACGATTGTGGGATGGGCTGTAACACTCTTGCTTTGTGTGTTGGTTTTTTCATTTTTTACTTTTTGTAGGTTGGTAAAAACAAAAATTACTTTAATTTAACCGTGTTGTTTCGTTCAACCAGCCTTGCACATAACTCGTTATATGTCATCTAAAGGTAGATATATTTTACTAAATTATGATGTCTTTGTCTACCTGAAATGGATTTATCTCTGACCTGCTTTTTGAGCTTTAAAATATTTTCCTGCTGTGGTAATCTTCCCTGAAATACCA
>JAPLED010000047.1 GCA_026391475.1 Bacteroidia bacterium
GTAATATCAGTTTTGCTTCTTGCAGCAATGATTGCCGCCATTGTAGTTGCAAAAAAAGGGGGTCCCGCAAAGACCCAGTCACCAACATTAAATCAGGAATAAGATGAACACAGGAATACCAATACAATACTTTTTAATTCTGGCCACGATAATGTTTTTTACCGGGGTTTACGGTTTCCTCACACGCCGGAATCTGATAACAATACTTATGTCGGTAGAATTGATATTGAACTCAGTAAATATAAATTTTCTTGCTTTCAACCGGTATCTCTATCCGAATAAGCTTGAAGGAATGTTTTTCAGCCTGTTTGTAATTGCCGTGGCGGCAGCAGAAGCAGCCGTGGCAATCGCCATTATAATAAATATTTACAGACGGTTTACAACTATAAATGTTGAAGACGTTAATGAAATGAAATTCTGATTATTACAACTATAAGGAAATTTTAAATATGATAAATTTCAGTTATACAATTTGGATTCCTCTCCTACCCTTTCTTATGTTTATACTGCTGGGATTAGCAGGTCATAAGCTTAAGCCAAAGCTCTCCGGTTTAATTGGAACCGGTGGACTGGCAGTAATTACAGTACTGTCATATATTACGGCTTTCAAATACTTTTTTACAAGTGAAAAGGTTGAAGGAGCATATCAGAAAATTACAGCCTTCAATATAACATGGCTTCAACTAACTGATAAACTGCATATTGACCTTGGAGTTCTTCTTGATCCAATTTCGGTAATGATGCTGGTTGTGATAACCACCGTTTCATTAATGGTTCACATCTACAGTCTGGGATACATGAAAGGTGAAAAAGGATTTGAGCGCTTTTTTGCGTTTCTGTCCCTTTTCAGTTTCTCGATGCTGGGTTTGGTACTTGCAAATAATATTTTCCAGATGTATATCTTCTGGGAACTGGTTGGGGTCTCTTCCTTCCTGCTAATAGGATTTTATTATCAGAAACCATCCGCAGTAAGAGCTTCAAAAAAAGCATTTATCGTTACCAGGTTTGCAGATCTTGGATTTCTGATAGGTATTCTGATTCTATCGTTCAACACAAAGACATTTGATTTTATTACTCTTACCGATCCAACCGGAGCAGCTATTGCACAGGGTGGTGGAATTGCATTCCTGGGCCTCTCTGTAATGACATGGTCGATGATCTTTGTTTTTATGGGTGGTGTCGGTAAATCAGCCATGTTCCCGTTCCATATCTGGCTTCCTGATGCAATGGAAGGTCCGACACCAGTTTCAGCTCTTATTCATGCTGCGACAATGGTTGTTGCAGGTGTTTATCTTGTTGCAAGAATGTTTCCTATTTATGTATTCTCCGCTCCTGCTGCCCTCGATGTTGTTGCATACGTCGGAGCTTTTTCGTCACTTTTTGCAGCAGTAATTGCCTGTACGCAAACCGATATTAAGAGGGTGCTGGCTTACTCCACAATATCGCAAATCGGCTATATGATGCTTGCCCTCGGTGTTTCAGGTTATGGGGGACATGCAGGATTAGGTTATATGGCATCGATGTTTCATCTGTTTACACATGCTATGTTTAAGGCATTGCTCTTTCTGGGGGCCGGAGCAATAATACATGCAGTTCACACTAATTATATGACCGAAATGGGTGGACTTCGTAAATATCTACCTATCACTCACATGACGTTCCTTATAGCTTGTCTTACAATTGCCGGTATTCCCCCGTTATCAGGGTTTTTCAGCAAGGATGAGATACTTGCTGCTGCATTACACCACAATAAACTCTTATTCGCTGTTGAGTATGCTGTTGCTGGTTTGACAGCATTTTATATGTTCAGGCTTTATTTCAGCGTTTTCTGGGGAAAAGAGACTCACTATCATCATACACCACTTGAAGCTCCTGCAACAATGACAATTCCATTAATTGTTCTTGCCATAGGATCGGTGTTCACAGGATTTATTCCTTTTAATGAGCTGGTTACCTCTGATGGTAAGGTTTTTGAAACAGAGATTGAACTGATAGTAGCTATACCTTCGGTACTGATTGGCTTACTTGGAATTGGAATTGCATTTGTAATGTACCGGAAGGAGAGTGAAATACCTGATAAGCTGGCTGCAACATTTAAGTACGGCTATAAATGGGCTTACAACAAGTTTTATATGGACGAATTGTACCTTTTTGTTACAAATAAGATCATCTTCAGATACATATCAGAACCGGTTGCATGGTTCGACCGGCATATTGTTGACGGCACGATGAATGCAATAGCATCTGTAACGCAAAGTGTCTCTTTAAGGATAAGAGGTTTTCAATCCGGACAATTACAGAAATATGGTTTTGTATTTGTTACCGGAGCGATTATACTGGCAATATTATTTATTTACCTGTGGAAATAGCTGACTACTAAGAAAAAGATTTTTCATTATGGATATTTTAACCCTGTTTGTAGTAATTCCGATCTTAACCATTACCGCTATTCTGTTTCTAAAAGATACCCGGCAGGTTCGCCTGGTATCAGCTTTTGGAATGGGTCTGCAATTAATATTAGCTGCAGTTCTTATGTTCCTTTATCTCTCAGCCCGACATGCCGGGAAAACTGATGAAATGCTATTTATAAAAGACTATTTATGGTTTAAAAGTCTTAACATACATTATGCTGTTGGCGTAGATGGGATATCTGTTGCAATGATTGCGCTTACATCTCTTGTTCTTTTCGCCGGAATATTCGCTTCGTGGGAGGTTGAGTATCTCAGAAAGGAATTTTTTATTTCACTTATTCTTCTTTCCTCCGGGGTCTTTGGATTTTTTATTTCGATTGACCTTTTTACTATGTTCCTGTTTTACGAGCTTGCAGTGATTCCTATGTATCTGTTAATTGGAATTTGGGGCACCGGACCAAAAGAGTATTCAGCAATGAAACTGACATTGATGCTGATGGGGGGCTCAGCCCTCCTACTGGTTGGTTTGCTTGGAATATACTTTAATTCTTCACCCGATGGGAATCAGCTTACATTTAATATACTTGAGATTTCAAAAGTTCTCATTCCCTTACCCGCTCAGCGATTATTTTTCCCGCTCACATTTGTAGGATTTGGAGTTCTTGGTGCATTGTTCCCTTTCCACACCTGGTCGCCAGACGGACATGCCTCTGCTCCCACTGCTGTATCAATGCTACATGCGGGTGTTTTGATGAAACTCGGAGGTTATGGTGCCTTTAGGGTAGCAATTTTTCTTATGCCTGAAGCCGCCCATGAATTATCCTGGATATTTATCATACTTACCTCTATCAGTGTCATTTACGGAGCTTTCGGAGCAATTGCACAGAAGGATCTTAAATATATCAATGCTTACTCCTCGATAAGTCATTGCGGCCTTGTTCTTTTTGCAGTATTGATGATGAACAAGACAGCAATGGATGGAGCGATTTTACAGATGATCTCTCACGGTTTAATGACAGCTCTTTTCTTTGCTCTTATTGGGATGCTTTATGGCCGGACACATACCAGGATGATAAATGAGATGGGTGGGTTAATGAAGGTTATTCCCTTTCTGTCTGTTTGTTATGTAATTGCCGGTCTGGCTTCACTGGGACTTCCCGGATTAAGTGGTTTCGTTGCTGAAATGACGATTTTCGTTGGAGCATTTCAGCATCCTGAACTCTTTTACCGGATTGTAACTATTCTGGCTGTCTCATCGATAGTCATTACAGCGGTATATATTTTAAGAGTAGTTGCAATTCTATTACTTGGTCCCACAACAAATGAGCATTTTGAACATCTTACCGATGCAAAATGGTTTGAGAAGATATCAGTAGTTACTTTAATCGGGTCAGTAGCTGCAATTGGTCTTGCACCTTTCTGGCTGTCAACTATGATCGGAAAAAGTCTTCAACCCATTGTTGACAGGATTATTGCTCTTAACCCATTTTAGATTAATTATTTATAAATGTTTTGGATAATATAATAATATGAGCTTAGGAACCTTTTTAGTAATGCGGCATGAACTGCTGCTGATAACTGCAGCTCTTTTAGTATTGATGGCTGAGATCTTCTGGAATCCTGATAAAAAGAGATATATAAGTCTTTTCTCAGTAATCCTGTTTGGAATAATCACGGTTGTCGGTTTCTTACCTTCACCTATTGGTTCTCTCTTTGGAAGTATGTATGTAACTTCCGGTACCAGGTTGCTCATGAAGAATATCCTGAATATAGGAGCATTATTAGTTTTTATTCAGTCAGTTACCTGGCTTAAAAAGGAAGAGAATTCTGAAAAGATCAGCGAATATTTTATTCTCCTGATATCGACACTTGTTGGTATGAACTTCATGATTTCAGCAGGTCATTTTTTAATGTTCTATATAGGAATTGAACTTGCTACAATTCCTATAGCTGCACTGGCTGCTTTTGACCGCTATAAAAACAAATCTGCTGAAGCAGGTATTAAACTCATTTTATCATCAGCTTTGTCATCAGGTATACTTCTTTACGGATTATCTTTAATATATGGAACCACAGGTACATTTTATTTCAATGAAGTTGCGGCACTTTTCGGTAATAATAATCTTCAGATACTTGGATTCATCTTTTTCTTTGCGGGAATGGCATTTAAAATATCTATCGTTCCCTTCCATCTCTGGACGGCTGATGTCTATGAAGGTTCACCTGTGAACATAACATCATATCTTTCAGTTATTTCAAAGGGAGCTGCTATATTCGTTTTAATTATCCTCCTTTTCACTGTATTTCCGGTTATAATAGCCACATGGCAGAAGACCATTTATGTTACCGCAATACTCACCATGACTATTGGTAATCTTTTTGCCATCCGCCAGCAGAATCTAAAGAGATTTCTGGCGTTTTCATCAATTTCGCAGGCAGGATATATCCTCCTTGGGTTTATCGGTGGAAATCAGCTGGGTATGGCTTCTGTAATTTATTATATCCTGGTATATATATTTTCAAATCTCGGAGCTTTCGGTGTGGTGATAGCTATTTCAAACGTAACAGGTAAGGAAAATATGGATGACTATAATGGCCTTTATCACACAAACCCGAAACTCAGCCTGATAATGACGCTGGCATTATTTTCTCTTGCGGGTATTCCTCCGGTAGCAGGGTTTTTCGGAAAATTTTTCTTATTCACAGCTGCTGCACAGAAAGGGTATTATCTTCTGGTGCTGATTGCAGTACTGAATACAATCATATCGTTATATTATTACCTTCTTGTTGTAAAGGCGATGTTCATAAACAAAGGCGAAACACCCATTGAAAAGTTCAGGAGTGACTTTCCAACACGCTTTGCGCTGGGTATCTGTGTTGCAGGTATTGTTGTTACCGGTTTTGCAAGTATCATCTTTGAGGTAATAAAGAATTTAAGTTTTGGGGTCTAAATAAAGGTAAAAGGAAAAAGGAAAAAAGCAAAAGTAAAAAGTAAACCCCAATAATTCCCCTCCTGGGAGGGGCAAGGGGTGGGTTTCAATGGGTAAAGTTTAAAATTTAAAAGATATGGCTATAAATAATGCAAAACATATTGTAAGCGAGATAAATGGTGTTCGTTGTACGGTTATTGAGTCTGGTGCTACACTCGAACGTGTTGCTTTCCTCAGCGACCTTTTAGGATTCAACAACCTGGAAGTAAAAGAGATGCAGGAAATTTCAGAGATACAGGGTGAGGAGGCAAAATATACGATCGGTGTTACAGATCTTGTTTTCAATCCTGTTTTTGCTATTTATGAACGGCAACTAAAAACCAGAGAGGGAACATTTGTGTCTCCGGGTTACTGGAAACAGGAATGTGTTGAGTGCGACCCAAGATACTGGATCAGAAGAAAAGGTGCAAAGAAGACTATTGATGGTTAGATAAATAGGAGGTAAAACAATTAAAGACTATTATCATTCCAGATTTCCCATGCTCTTTCTGCCTGAGAATGGAGCATTTTTATTCCGCTTATTGTTATGCATCCTTGTTCCTCTCCCATTTTAAGAAAATTCATTACTCCCCCTTTATTTTATCGAATGAAATCTTATCGGACAGTTCGTTTACATCATCCTTGCTGTAAGGGAAGTGAGTCTTAAGCTGTTCACCGGCAGGAACTTTTGCATTGATACCAGCATCGCCGATTATAGCAAATTTCCTGTAGCTGAGCGAGATAGAAAAGAACGCCGTTGCGTTCAGCTGTTTTGTGCATTTTGAGCTTTTTGAATACCCCTGCCGATATGCCTGCAGTTGTTACAGACGAGATACAGAGATTAAGCTCCCTTGTTTACGATCTTCTTGGTTGTAAGGGAATTGTAAGGGTTGATTTTATTATAATCGGTCAGAAACCATATTTTCTAGAAATTAATACGGTTCCCGGTATGACAGAAAAAAGTCTGGTTCCGAAACAGGCAGCGGCAGCCGGAATTGCACTCGAAGATATATATTCGATGGTAGTTGAGGATCTGTAGTTAAGATAGAGCGTACATTGCCTGCGAAACCTGATTGGCCTGAGGTTTAAAGATTGTTATAAATGCCCGTAAAGTCTTTTTCATTTTTCCAATCGTTGATGATCGTCCAAAACTAATCCCCGATTTTGAATAAACTTTGGATTTTATTTTTGTAGATTTGCATACTCTGATAGCAATCAATCCTTATTACTATGAAAAAATTACTCGTTTTTGTTGTTTTATCTGGATGGGCATTACTTGGATTAGCGCAAGATCAGAAGTCAAGCACACTCGAACGTAAAAATGTGGTGAAGTTTTTACCGATTAATCTCCCTTTTCAGTCGATCTCATTTGAGTATGAGCGGATGATTAACGCTAAAAATTCTTTTACGCTGGGAGTTGGCCTTCCTAATCAAAAGTCGCTTATCGGTAAATACGGTATTAAGGATGATAAAAAGCTAAAAACTGCTGAATTAGGAACGATGCATATTAGGGTTGCTTATCGTCATTATTTCGGGAAACGAATGCTTCCGAAAGGGTTATATATTGAGCCTTACCTGAAATATCAGGATATCAAAGGGAAAGCAAGCATCGAGGGTAAAGACGGTCAAAATGTTCCCTACAAGGGTGATATTAATGTAAAGCTCAATACCATGAATCTGGGATTTCAATCGGGTGCACAGTTCCTGATTGCCAAAAGAGTCTCCCTCGATTTCTACTTTTCAGGATTGGAAGTTGGCTTGTTGAGCGGAAATGTTACCGCAACGTCAGATCAAATTGCAGATGCCGATAATATAAAAGCCAATATCGATGATGCAATAGCCGATTTGCCGTCATTTATCGGAGATAAACTTACCGTTACCCAACCATCGGGTACCAAGGTTAATATTAAAGCAAGCAGTGTCCCTTATCCATGGCTTCGTTGTGGTATAAGTATTGGAATTGCTTTTTAATAAATCAATAAAATCGACTACAGGCTCTTATCATTCCAGATTTCCCATGCTCTTTCTGCCTGAGAATGGAGCATTTTTATTCCGCTTATTGTTATGCATCCTTGTTCCTCTCCCATTTTAAGAAAAGCTGTACTTTCAGGATTATAAACAAGATCGAACAAAATATGTTTTTTGTTGAGCAGGCTGTAATTTATATCAGGTTTACTTTCAATGTTGGGAAACATTCCAAGAGGCGTGGTATTGATTATCAGATCGGTGTTGTTAATCAGTCCTGAATTAATATCAGAATAAGCAAGTATACCTGGCTTTTTGTTTCTTGAAATCCGGGTGACATTCAATCCGAACTTCTTGAGTACATGGCAAACAGCTCTGGAACTTCCTCCAGTACCAAGAACGATTGCATTCCTGATATCCACTTTAATATAAGGCAACAGAGAATCTCTGATACCTGTTACATCACTGTTATAACCACACAATTTTATCAATCCACTCAATCTTTTAATTTTCAATACATTAACAGCGCCAATTTCATTAGCATCAGGTTCTATTTTATCTAAAAAACGAATTATTTCTGACTTATATGGTATCGTTACATTAAGGCCGCACAGATCAGTTTCCTCATCAATCAGTTTTTGAAGCTGGTTGAGATTTGTTAATGGATAGTTCTCGTAATGGCAATCGGTAATTTGCTCATTAAGAAATTTTTCAGCAAAATATTTTTTGGAGAAAGAATGCCCGAGAGGATATCCTATGAGGCCAAATTTTCTCATTTTTCAGGGTTTGTTTGTGAAATAAAGAAACTGTAATAATATGATTATCCCTATTGCTTCAGATCATCAGGAAGGAACTGAAAGAAAGTATCTCCCCGAAGGCCAAGACGTAGTGACTCAAGGGGAATAATCTCATTTGGTGCTATATTGCCAAGGTTCACATTTGCACCAAAGTGCTGAATGAACCATGCTTGTTGTGATTTCAACGGAGCCTCCCAGATGACATTTTCCAGTTTGATTTGTTCGGCTATTGCACTGATTATCTTATTGTTTATCGAGCCATCCTCATTATAGATCCCGGTGGTGCCTGATTCTCGTGCTTCTGCAATTACCTTAACCGATCCTGCATTAAGTTCTGCTTTCATCATTGCAACCCATTCATCGGGAGAAAAAACAACATCCTTTTTCTTGGATCCGACTTCAGAAATGACCGTTCCCCTTTCAGACAGCCTGCTGATATACTCAAGTTTCCTTTTATGCTCAATGTCGAAAGATCCATCTGAAACCTCAACAAGGTCGATTTCGTGTTTATCAAGAAATTCAATATACTCCCTGAACATATTTCTTACAATAAATGCTTCAAAGAGAGTTCCACCAAAGTATGGAATTGCACCTGATTTTTTATAGATAGCTATTTTCTTTTCAAATCCGGGAGTTATCAGGGATGTACCAAAACCAAGTTTTACAAAATCGGTATACTCGCTTCCGACCGACATAAAGTCTTCAGCTTCCCTTATGCTTAGTCCTTTGTCCATCACCATAGTGATTCCTGAATTCCGGGGCTTAGCAGGCCTTTCGGGCATGAATGGAAGTACCTTTTTCATAATTCGGTCAAATTACAGTAATAGCTTATTCATTAAGACTACTTCCCTTAAGAAGCTTTTTAATCTTTCTGGTCTGGAGTTCGGGGGGGAAAATATCTTCAAACTCTTTAAATAGATCCTTGTCCGGATCAACCGCCAGTGACAGATGCCGGAAAGCTTTCTCAGCGCTTCCTGTATAAAGATAAAATGAAGATAGAAGGAAATTAATGCCCGGTACATCACCTGTGACTTTATAAGCACGTTCAAGGTATGGCAGCGCTTTCATCACAAGATCGTCTTTAATGATGATTTTTCCCAGATCGGCCCATACTTCGTCAAAATATGCATCAAGCTTAAGCGCCTCCCGGAAACATCTCATAGCGGCTTTTTTCTCCCCCTTGTTATAGTGTGCTTTACCCAGCAGGTACCAGATTTCAGGATTCTCATCGTCGAGCCGGACAGCTTTTCTGAAAAAGATAAGGCTGTCATCCGTATTTCCGGTATTAAGTGCTATTATACCCAGACCGAACCAGGGATCAGCAAAATCAGGAGACAGCTCGATAGCTTCCTGATAATATTTTCTGGCCATAGTTATTTCGCTTATCTTTTCATAACATTCTGCAAGATAAGTCATTGCCTCGAAATTATCTGGTTCATTTTCGAGGTATTCGTGATAAACAGGGATAGCGTCAGCATACTTTTCAAGATTGCTTAGGATATTCCCTTTATTGAAAAGTGCAAATGTATTCTGAGAGTTAATAGCCAGAGCAAAATCATATGCTTCCATTGCTTTCTCGTACAATTCAAGCTTATTATAAATTATACCCAGGTTATACCAGGCGCTATCGGAAAATGGTTCCTCCCCGAGATATTTCAGATAATATTTAATACTGTTTTCAAAATCCTCAATCTTTTCATATCCATAAGCAAGATCGTAAAGGTGAGCTTTGAATTCCGGTTCCATATCTATAAGCTTCAACAGGTAAGGAATCATGTGTTCATAATAATTAAGGTTCTGCAAAACAGAAGTTATTGCAAAAAGGATGTTTTCAATATCTTCAGAATCGAGTGTCAGGGAATAATCGAACATTTTTTTTGCTCCCTGAATGTCACCAAGCATGCCTAATGCTGTTCCTTTGGCTATATATAACTCATGATTTCCGGGCTCAATACTTTCCAGTTTTTTAAGTATCCTGAGAGCTTCAACAGCACGTCCCTTATCGAGCAGAACCCTGGCTTTTCTTAACTGGATAGATACTGAATTAGGATGTTGTTCGGTAGCCAATGTTGCAGCTTCAAAAGCTTTTAATGCGTTATTGCTCTCAATATAATAATCAATAATTGTCTCAAATTCAATAACATCAAAAAAATAATTTTCATTATTTTTCTTCATCCTCTCAAACTTCTGCACTGCATACTTCACCTCTTCCTCATAGGAAAACCCATACTTATCATCTTCCATCGCTCACAAAAATATGTGTACAAAATTAATACTATTTTTTTTATTACCACCACGCAACCTCATGAGCTAAATAATCATCTATTATTTGTACAACGGACTTTTTTATAAAACCATATCCTATTTTACCCTAGGATTAACCTAAATTCTATCTTCGAAGAACCGGGCGACCACCCGGTTTTTCATTTTATGTTAATATATTTGTAGTGATACATTCCTTAAAATTCACATATATGAAAAAATCATTATACAGTAACTATATAGTATTGGTTTTTAGCATATTATCAATTTCAGTTTTTCTTATAGGTTGCACACCAATTGAGAATCCTATAAAATTTCCTCAGGGTACTTTCCCCGACTCGGTTATAAACATGGCAGATATTAATTCTGAATATGATGACTATAATATGGCCTTACCCACGTTATACGGCAATTCGTCAATAATATTTTCAAGTAACAGGAGAAGTTCCGGCGGGCAATTTGACCTTGAGCAGGCGAGTATTTCTTTTGTATTTGATCAAACGAACGGAAGTTTCAGACTTGGAGCTGACATGACTGAGGATGCATTCCTTGACAGACTTATCACTAAGGCAAAAACCCCGGGAAATGATTTCGGACCATATCGTCTGTACAGTTCGTTAGATGGATTTGAATATTTATTACTTTCTTCGGTAAATGGTGAGGGAAACCTGGATTTGTTCTATCTCAAAAACAGGCCGGCATATAACTCTGGTCTTCCTGAAGTTGATGGGCCTTATCCAATTAAGCTTTTTAATACAAATTCAGATGATGCATATATCTGTTTTGATTCTGACCTTGATTCCGCATATTTCACATCAAACAGAGATGGAAATTTTGACATTTTTCTGCAAAAGAGGCCTGCAGAAAAAGATATAGCATCTTGGTTTAATCTTGATTATGCAATCTCAACCAAGGTAGATATTGTAAACAGTTCCAGTGAAGATAAATGCCCCATGGTCTTCAAAAAAATTATGGTTTTCACTTCCAACAGGCCAGGTGGATTGGGCGGGTATGATCTGTATTACTCGGTTTTCAAAAATAGAAAATGGAGTTCACCAGTTAATCTTGGTCCGGGTATAAATACTTCATCAGATGAATACAGGCCGGTTATCGGGTATCATCCCGACTTTACAAACCTTTTTATGATGTTCTCATCAAACAGGCTTGGTGGCAAAGGCGGTTTTGATCTCTATTTCACCGGTGTGGAGTTTCCTGAAAAATAAGACAGGAATACGGAAAGTAATTTTCAAACTTTTTTTGCAGCAATAAGTGTGTTCCGCAGAAGAGATACTCTTGTCATTGGGCCAACTCCTCCGGGGACAGGAGTGATATAAGAACATTTTGGGGCAACATTTTCAAAATCTACATCACCAACAAGCTTATAACCCGATTTAGTTTCCGGACTTTCAATTCGTGTTGTACCAACATCAATAACAACTGCTCCCACCTTAACCATTTCTGCAGTAACGAATGCAGGAGAACCGATTGCCACAATAATTATATCAGCCTGACTAACAATATCCTGAATGTTTTTTGTACGGCTGTGGACAACGGTTACAGTTGCATCCATTCCTTTCTGTGAAAGAAGAATACTTACAGGTCTGCCAACAATATTGCTGCGACCAATAACCACACAATTCCTTCCGGATGTCTCTATACGATATCTTTTTATAAGTTCAACTATCCCAAATGGCGTGGCAGGAAGATATCCGGGAAGTCCGATCATCATTTTTCCAAGATTTACCGGGTGAAAACCGTCTGAATCTTTTCGTGGATCAATAGCTTCAATTATTTTGCTCTTGGATATATGACCAGGTAAAGGTAACTGTACAATGAAGCCATCGACATCATTATCATTATTGAGTTCTGCAATTTTGTCAAGAAGAACAGCTTCAGTTACATCATTCCCAAATCTCAGGAGTGTCGATTTGAAGCCAACTTCCTCACAGTCTTTTACTTTGTTTGCAACGTAAATTTCGCTGGAGCCGTTATTTCCAACCAGAATTACAGCGAGGTGCGGTATCTTTTTGCCAGCAACTTTCAGCCTTGTAACTTCCGCAGCAATTTCCTGCTTAATTTCAGATGCAACTTTTTTACCGTCAATTATCTTATACATCTCACAAATTATTTTTTCCCCATAAGCTTGGCAACGTTACCACTTTTAGTCATCATTTTCATCATCCGTCTTGTCTCATCGAACTGTTTCAGAAGTTTATTCACTTCCTGCACACTTGTTCCGCTTCCCATGGCGATTCTTTTACGTCTGCTTCCGTTGAGAACGACCGGATTAATTCTCTCTTCAGGAGTCATACTTTTTATAATGGCTTCTATCCCTTTGAATGCGTTATCATCAATATCTAGATCTTTTACAGCTTTGCCAACACCCGGTATCATAGTCATCAGGTCTTTTACATTACCCATTTTCTTAATCTGCTGGATCTGGGTAATAAAATCGTTGAAATCGAACTGGTCTTTAGCTATTCTCTTTTGAAGTTTCCTTGCCTCTTCGGTGTCAAATTGTTCCTGTGCCTTTTCAACAAGAGAAACAATATCACCCATCCCCAGTATTCTGTCGGCCATTCTACCCGGGTAGAAGATATCGATCGCATCCATTTTCTCACCGGAACTAACAAATTTTATAGGTTTGTTAACCACCGATTTAATAGAAAGAGCTGCTCCTCCCCTGGTATCACCATCGAGTTTTGTTAATACAACTCCATCAAAATCAAGCCTTTCATTGAATTCTCTGGCAGTATTAACTGCATCCTGACCAGTCATGGAATCAACTACGAATAGTATTTCATGTGGGTTTACCGCATCCTTAACAGATGATATCTCCTTCATCATCTCTTCATCAATTGCCAGCCGACCGGCGGTATCGATAATTACCAGATCGTGCCCTTTCTTTTTTGCCTCTTTAACAGCATTACGGGCAATAACGACCGGGTTCATATTTCCATCTTCGGTATAAACCGGCACTTCAACCTGGGTACCAATTATCTTTAACTGTTCAATAGCAGCAGGCCTGTAAACGTCGCAAGCAACAAGCAAAGGATTTTTCCCCCTTTTACTCTTAACCCATTTCGCAAGTTTTCCACTGAAAGTTGTTTTTCCCGAACCCTGAAGACCGGCGATCAATATTATCGATGGATTGATCTTAATATTGATATCGGTTTTATCACCTCCCATCAGTTCAACCAGTTCATCATGAACGATTTTTATCATTAGCTGACCGGGAGATACAGCTGTAAGAACATTCTCTCCGAGAGCCTTTTCCTTGACCTGGTCGGTGAATTGTTTGGCTATTTTAAAACTGACATCGGCGTCGAGCAGGGCTTTGCGCACATCTTTAAGAGTCTCTGCCACATTGATTTCCGTAATATGTCCGTGGCCTTTAAGGACTTTAAAGGCCCTGTCGAGTTTGTCACTTAGTCCTTCAAACATCGGTTATTCTTTTGGGCTGCAAAGTTAATCATTCTTTTTATGTTAAATTTTGCTGGTTATGTTGATTTTCTTTGTATGTTTGCTAAAATATAAAATCATTAACCTTTAAATTAAACATTATGAAGAGAACATTACTTTCTATTTTAGCAATTTTTGCTTTGGGGATGTTTAGTTTTGGCCAGCACTGGGTAGACCAGGGTTTAGGCTGGACTGCAACCTCAAGAGGCGTACAG
>JAPLED010000012.1 GCA_026391475.1 Bacteroidia bacterium
TTCTCAAAAAAGCAATTCCTCATATATGGCAATTGATGATGCTATCGGTATGGTTAAAAATGAAGGAGCTCTCCCTGTCCCATTGCATATAAGAAATGCTCCTACAAAACTTATGAAGAATCTGGGTTATGGTAAAGAATATAAATACGCTCATAGCTATTCAGGAAATTTTGTTCCCGATAATTTTCTTCCGGATAAACTGAAAGGTACTGTTTTCTATGATCCGGGAGTCAATTCGAAAGAAGAAGAGATCAGGAAGAAACTTTCTGTCATGTGGAAAGATATTTATAACTACGACAAGAAATAATTCTATGGTTTGTGTATTCTCTGTGTCTGTGTAACAAAAAAAATAAAAAGAAGAAATTACACAGATTCACAGAGGGACACAGTGAAAAACAAACGACATAATTTGCTTAATTAATTATTTTTTTAACTTTGTTTTGATATGTCAAAAATTGGAATAAATATTCCCGGGCTAAAATTCTGTGAAACTGGCAATTTCCTTTTAATTGCCGGACCTTGTGTGATAGAAAGTGAAAAGGTTATCTTTGAAACAGCTGACTATCTGAAGATGCTATCTGACAAGTACCAACTACCTTTTGTCTTTAAGTCATCCTACAGAAAAGCAAACAGATCCAAAAGCGATTCGTTTTCAGGAATTGGTGATATTAAAGCACTTAAGATACTTGCAGAAGTCCGGAAGAGGTATTCTGTTCCGGTTATTACCGATATTCATAACCCGGATGAAGCTGAGATTGCTGCCGGTTATGTTGATATTCTGCAGATACCAGCCTTTTTATGCAGACAGACTGATCTGCTTGTTGCTGCTGCCAAAACGGGAAAATGGGTCAATATCAAGAAAGGTCAGTTTTTATCCGGATCATCCATGAAGTTTGCAGTAGAGAAGGTCAGGGAATCTGGACCGGAGGCAGACCAGAGATGATAGAAACAATTGGCAAAGCAGCGATCAGTATAGGAGCCGACGGTATCTTCATTGAAACTCATCCCAACCCGGCAGTCGCCAAATCGGATGGAGCAAATATGCTGAAGCTTTCTGAAATGGACAATCTATTAAAAAAACTCATTGCACTAAGAAAAACAATAAATTCCTTTTAATTATTTTAAATTTTAAAACCAATAACATGAAAAAAACCGTATTCCTTTTGACAGGACTCATTGCAGTCGCTGTTATCAATGCGCAGTCGCTGGATGAAATAGTAAAGAGCTATTCTGTCGCCATGAAATCTGATAAACTCGCCGATGTAACTTCAATTAAGATCTCTGGCAAGATGTCCGCTATGGGTATGGAAATGCCGATGGTAATGTTAATGAAAAACCCGAATAAAATAAAGGTTACATACAGTTTCAACGGACAGGATATGGTATCAGTATTTGATGGCGAAAAGGGTTATATGATAAATCCGATGATGGGTTCCAGTGATCCTGTAGAATTAACAGGTGATCAGCTTACACAGGTCCAAAAAAACAATACTTTCAGAAATGAATTGCTTAATTATTTTAAAAACGGGCAACTCACCCTTGAAGGGCAGGAAAATGTGAACGATAAACCTGCATTTAAATTAAAAGCTAATGTGGGAAGCAGTCCCCTTTACATGTTCCTTGATAAAGAATCTTATATGCTGGTAAAAACCAGCACTACTGTTGATCAGATGGGCACTTCAATGAATGTCGATTCATACATGACTGATTATGTTGATATTGACGGTGTTGTTATTCCAAAGAAAACAACAGCTATGGCAAATGGTATGGAGGCTGCAGTAATTACCTTTGATAAAATAGAGGTAAATATCCCGATGGAAGACAGCGTTTTTAAAGTCAAATAATTTCACTCCCAAATCCCGCAAAGCGGAACTTAAAAAACTATCTGATTAATAATAAATTAATAAAATAAAAGGCGGGCAATTTGCCCGCCTTTTATTTTAAGCAGCTGGCCTGTAAGCCGGATTCTGTACGGTTTTGGTTTCTGCGAAAGAAATTAAAACCGGTTTCCATCATTTATCTTGGCCCGGTATCGCTACCGTGCTCCTACGACCCACCCCCCGGCATCGGACGAGCAGCCCTATTCGCCGGTATACATGGTCTTTCAACTCATAAGGTGTACGGCTCCGGATGTTGCCACCAGGACCGGTAAGCTCTTACCTCACCTTTTCACCCTTATCACGCCATAAGCATGACGGTTATTTTCTGTTACACTACTATACCCTTGCAGATATCTTCCCGTTAAGAAGTATGGTGCTCTGTGTTGCCCGGACTTTCCTCCACGCTGTTGGCATGGCGATGGAACAGCCTGCTGCGATGCAAAGGTAATAATTTAAAATAAATTTGTTATTAACTAAACAAATAGTTATCTTTGTATGAAATATTGAAAAAGATAAAAGACAATCCACCTTCGCTGAAGCTTGTGCCTCCGCTAAAGCTTCGGCGACACGCGGACGGCGGACGAAGAAAGAAAAAAGGGAAAAATTTCATGAAAGGTATTGAACTTAACGATTATGATTATGACCTTCCTTCAGAAAGGATTGCTCAGTATCCTGTTAATGAAAGAGATATGTCGAAACTCCTAATTTATAAAGAGAACAATATTTCTAAAGACATTTTCAGGAACATCGATGATTATCTGCCCTCAGATTCCCTCCTGGTTTTCAACAATACCCGCGTTATAAGAGCCCGCATTCTTTTTCGCAAAGAGACCGGAGCTGCTATTGAAGTCTTTTGCCTGGAGCCTCTTTCACCTTTTGATTATGAATTATCATTTAGTTCGATAGAGCCTGTTGAATGGAAATGTATAATAGGAAACCTTAAGAAGTGGAAGTATGGAAAAATTATGACACCCTTTGTTTTTTCCGGAAAGGAATACAAACTGACAGCAGAAAAACTTAAACCTGAAGGCGATGCATGGCAGATACTGTTTACCTGGAACTATTCTGGTTTAAGTTTTGGCGAGGTAATTGAAGCAACAGGTCATATTCCTCTCCCACCTTATATTAATAGAGAGGATGAAGCAGAAGACATTATCAGATACCAGACAGTATATTCCCGCATTAAAGGATCCGTTGCGGCACCAACAGCAGGATTGCATTTCACAAACAATATCCTTGAAAAGCTTGATAAAAAGGGAATTAAGTCCGTTGAAGTAACTCTACATGTTGGTGCAGGGACCTTTCAACCGGTAAAATCTACAAACATTTCCAGCCATGAAATGCATTGTGAGCATTTCTTTGTCACTGCGAAGACAATTGAATTGCTTCTTGAAAACCAGGGAAAAATCATTCCGGTGGGTACAACATCTGTCAGAACACTTGAGAGTCTGTTCTGGTTGGGAGTAAAAATAATTAATGATCCATTAGATTTCAGGTCGGATCTTTCATTAGGACAATGGGAAGCATATGACTTGGAGACAACTGTTACTGTAAAGGAATCAATGGAAGCTTTATTGAACCACCTGAGAGAACGTAATTTATCGAATTTACATGCTTTGACAAGTATTATAATTATTCCAGGATATGATTTCCGAATGATAAATGGTATGATCACCAACTTTCATCAACCACGAAGTACTCTGCTTCTTCTTATATCAGCATGGACAGGAATAAAATGGAAAGAAATTTACACCTTTGCACTTGAAAATGATTTCAGGTTTTTAAGCTATGGTGACAGCTCCCTGCTATTTAAAAAATGTACTCTATTTGGTTTATTCTTTTTATTGCATTTAGAAAATTATTTTTTGTTTATAAATTGATTTTTTGTTTATTTGAAACTAAAATTATTTTAGCATGAATGAAAACAGAATAATGCAACAGGTGACAACCATTTTTTCAGTTTTTATGGTATTTTTTTATCTGGGTGTGGGCAGTTATCTGTTATTCTATTCTGATCTGAGTTCCCCCTACAAGGAGATAGGGGTAATAATGGGATCAACTTTTATCTTATATGGCTTTTACAGGGCTTACAGAGCATATGTTAAAATAGTTGAGGTTTTTTTTACAAAAGATAAGGACAAGGATTGAATCTCTCTTTATACTACTATATCTGATAAAAAGAGATTATTCATTTTTCACATCAGCCTTGGCATACACTTTGCGGTGACACTTGTGGAAAATAATTAAACCTTGACAAAATTTTAAGAAGATGAACAGAGTATCAGTTATTCAAAATTTTATTATTATTGCGTGCCGGAAGAAATATTTCACGACCTGTAATGTAGTGGACAAACATATCAGTCATACTTTAATCTCATCCCTGCATTATCCTTTAATAGGATTGCTGCTTTTTATAGTTTCGTGTACCGGCGGAAGTAAATCGGGTCTGAATGAAACTCCAACAAGAGGGAATATTAAGATTTCGGCCGATGAATCATTCCAACCTCTTATTGATACTGAAGTATTTACATTCACTCATTTATACGATAATGCAAAAATTAAACCAGAGTATAAGCCGGAGTATGATGTAATAAATGATTTCATGAATGATTCCGTCAAGGTGATTTGTACTAGCAAAAAGCTTGCGGATTACCAGATACAATATCTTCGTGACACTCAAATAATCGCCCGAACAACAACATTTGCCTATGATGCACTGGCATTAGTTACAAATAGGGAAAATAAGGACACACTATTAAAATATAATACAATCAGAGATATTTTCCTTGGGAAGATCAGCAACTGGAAAGAGATCAATCCAAAATCGAAGCTTGGTAACATTCGTGTTATTTTTGATAATACCAAGTCAGGTAATATCAGATACTTTAAAGAACTTTTTGAGATTAAAGACTCGCTTTCCGGAAATTTCTTTGCTGTCAACAGTAATCCTGAAGTTATTGATTTTGTTTCCAGAAATCCTGATGCTCTTGGGATTGTAAGCGTTAACTGGATAAGTGATAAAGATGATTCGCTTAGTATGAGCTTTATCAATAAGATCAATGTAGTAGCTGTTTCACAGCAATATATTAATGACGGCAGCTATTATCGCCCCCAACCGGGTTTTATTTATGACAAATCGTATCCTTTTGTAAGGGAGATTTATCTTATTTCGAGGGAGACATTTGCTGGATTGGGTTCCGGTTTTATAAACTGGGCATGTGCAGAGCAGGGACAGCGGATCGTTCTTAAATCGGGGCTTGTACCTGC
>JAPLED010000006.1 GCA_026391475.1 Bacteroidia bacterium
TTCCAACCGCCTGGTCAGAATCATTTAAGCCGAAGAATTGGGCCTGAGACTTATTGATCCTGGTGAAGCGACTTTCGCGATCTTTGAAATAGATATGGTCCGGAAGGTTATCCATAAGAGAACGCATCAGATATTGTTCCTTATCCAGCGCTTCTTCAGCCTGTTTACGCTCAGTGATGTCCTCGTAGGTTCCCAAAAGGCCCAAAACCTGCCCGTTAGCATCTAGTATAGGGATCTTACTTGTCCGAATCCATATTTGTGTGCCATCCAATTTGGGTTGGGCTTCTTCGAAGTTCAATTTTGGCTTTCCGGTATCCATGACCATACGATCATCATTGCGATAAAAATCTGCATGTTCTTTCCATCCCATATCATAATCACTCTTGCCGATAAGTTCTTCCACCGAATGCAAGCCGGAGTCCAATGCAAATGAAATATTACAACCCAGAAAATTAGAATCACGATCCTTCCAGAAGACCCGCGCAGGAATCGTATCTAAGACCAGACGCAACATTCGTCGAGATTCGCTCAACGCCTCTTCCGCCTGCTTGCGCTCTGTGTTGTCTCTAGAAATGCCGAAAGTACCGATGATGCTTCCCTTTTTGTCGCACAAAGGCAGTTTAATCGTTGAAACCCAGGTGTCGGGACGATCGTGATGTGTCTCCTTTTCTTCTATGCTCAACAGTTGCCCGGTCCGAATGATAGTCTGTTCATCTTTGTATGCCTGCTGTGCATGTTCCCCGGTAAAAAAGTCAAAGTCTGTCTTTCCAAATACCTGACACCACCAGGCAAGTAATCGCTTCTCTCCATCGTAACGTCGTTGCCAGCTCTCCACATAGAATATGTCTTCAACTCCGTCAAATAGCGGCTGAACCTTATCATATGTTTCCTGTTCACCTTCAAAATAAAAAGAGGCCTCTTTACCTACAACATCTTTACCAAAAAATTCCTGTCCCGGATGATTGGCCCATGTGTAAATTTTGTTATTATCAACTTCCATGATGATCTCAGGAACTGCAGCAAGGATTGCCTCGTGACGCAAAGACAACATGCGAAAAACGTCTTCTGCCTGTTTGCTTTCAGTGATGTTGCGAGCAGTAGTATGCATGTATAGCTTTCCTGCAATTGACACACATCTGTTGTTGAACTCTGTATCTGTTTTTGCGCCGTCACTCCGCAGTATCTTTGCCTCGCTGAGAATTTCTTCTCCACCAAAGATTCTCTGATGATACATCTTGTACGCATCCAAATCGGGGAGCTCATGAATATCAGGAATTCGCATTTTCAGCAGTTGCTCACGCGAATATCCTGTGAGTTCACACGCCGCATTGTTGACTGCAACAAAATGAGAATCCTGATCTGAGATGAAGATGGAATCGCGTGAGCCTTCAAAGATTGCCTCTTGCCATTCGAGAGCTTGTCTGAGGCTTACTTCCGCCTGCTTGCGCTCGGTGATTTCTTTTTCGTATGATGTTTTAACTGAATCAGACTCATGTTGTAATTTCTGCAACTCATTTATGAGTTCATCTTTAGTTTTATTCTTGTAATTCATCATAATATAATTGTTTTAAATGGTATGATGCCTGCCTGTCGGCAGATAGGTAGCTCGCCCCGACGCGTCGGAGCTCATTTTCAAATTAATTCATCTTCAAATTTTTAAATTGCCCAATAGTAAAAGAAAACGTGCTCCCCTTTCCGACTTCACTATCCACCCATATTTTACCACCGTGTTTTTCAATAAATTCCTTAACTAATAACAACCCAAGCCCTGTACTCATTTCGCCTTCTGTGCCCGGCCTGCTTGTCTTTTCACTTATC
The DNA here is from genome assembly GCA_026391475.1 of Bacteroidia bacterium. Taxonomy (GTDB): domain Bacteria; phylum Bacteroidota; class Bacteroidia; order Bacteroidales; family VadinHA17; genus LD21. Next base: position 1,819 of record JAPLED010000006.1, read on the forward strand.
AGAAACAGTTTGTTTTTCAATTCCGGGGTCATACCAATTCCGGAATCAATTATTTTAACCTCAACGAAATGATCATTGTTACATCTAGCTGTCACACTTACCTTTCCACCAACAGGTGTAAATTTTATTGCATTGGAAAGCAGGTTCCGGATAACAGTATCAAACATGTGGTTGTCAGCGAGAACCTCCAATTCATCCGGAATGAAAATTGCTATTTCAATTTGTTTTTCCCTTGCAGATTCAGACAAGACATCAATACATGCATCGATTTTTTTCTTCAGGTTAAGTTTTTCCGGAACGAAATCCATGACATCTCGTCTCAGTCGTGACCATTCAAGGAGGTTTTCAAGGAGGCTGTAAATATTTGAAGCAGATGTCTTCATGCTGATTGTAATATCCCTTATCTCATCCAGCGTCATTGATTGAATTTCTTCTGCAAGTATCCGGGTAGCGTCAACAAATGCACTTAACGGGCCCCGCAGGTCATGTGCAATGATTGAAAAGAATTTATCTTTTTCAGCATTTATGGTCTGAAGCAGTTCATTTTTCAGTTTAATTTCTTCTTCTGCTTTTTTACGTTCGATGGCTATTGCAATCTGACTTCCTATAGAAATGAGAAAATTTACATCGCTTTCTGAATAGACATTTTCCTTTTCATAATGCTGAAGAACTAAAACTCCAATCACTTTTGATGGTGTTTGTAGTGGAATTCCTATCCATGAAAGTGGAGGTGAGCCAACTAACTCGACTTTATTTTGTTCTTTGAGCTGTTCGAAAATTTTCGGAGTAAAAAGGAGTGGCTTAACAGTCCGGAATACATAAGCCGTATAACTCTTCCTCATAGAGGTGGGCAAGGGTGTCGAATCAATCTTATCAACAAAATAAGGGAAACTGAAAAGCCCTGTTTCCTGATCATGAAGCGCCACGAAACAATTCTCGGCATAAACAACTTTCCCGAGTGAGTGATGTATCAATTTCAGCAACTCATCAAGATTATCTGAAGTAGTAATTCCCTGTGTAATTTCAAACAAAACCTGACTTTCCATTTCTCTCCTCTTACGGTCAGTAATATCCCTTCCCATGCCTATTATACCAATAATATTACCACTGGAATCGCGAAGAGGTACTTTGGTTGTCTGGTTCCATCGTTTAGTGCCAGAAACGTTACCCATAGATGATTCCTCATGATTAATAAGAGGTTCCCCCGATCGGATTATTGACTGTTCCTGATTATAATACTGGTCTGCCAATTCTTGTGGTAAGAGATCGAAGTCCGACTTGCCGATAATATCTTCCATATTGGCCATTCCCATGCGTTTCACCAATGCATTGTTACAGACAACAAACCGACTATTTAAATCCTTAGCATAAATCCGGTCCGGCATATTATCAATCAATGTCCGTAATAAATTATGCTCTGCTGCCAGCTCTTCCTCGACCTTTTTGCGTTTGGTAATGTCTCTCGATATACCGAATGTACCGATGATTTTTCCCTCATTATTCCGGAGTGGCAGCTTAGTTGCATAAACCCATGAATCAGGACTATTAGCATGGACCAGCCTTTCTTCCTTAGTCAAAGGTTGTCCGGTTTGAATAATTATCTGTTCATCGTTGTATGCCTGACGTGCATGTTCAGGAGTATGAAAGTCAAAGTCTGTCTTACCTGCTGCCTGCTCAGGATCAGTCAGCCCTAATGATTGAGCATGAGACTTGTTGATCCTGATGAAGCGGCTTTCAATATCTTTGAAATAGATATGGTCAGGAAGGTTATTCAAAAGGGCAGTTACCAGAAATTGCTCCCGTGTAAAAGCTTCTTCAATCTGCTTACGGGCAGTAATATTCTTGGTTACGTTGAGAATGTGAGGAACACCATCCAGATCAATTAATGATGCAGACATTAATCCATTAGCAAAACTGCCATCCTTTTTCCGAAAGATAGCTTCAAAGTTTTCAACTCTCCCCTTCTTCTTAAGCTCTTTAGCAAGGGTTATACGGTTTCCCGGGTTAGCCCATATATTCAATTCAATGGAGGTTTTCCCGATTACCTCTTTCGCGGTATATCCCAATATCTTAGTAAATCCTTCATTAATAGATACATACATTCCATCTGACAGTCTGTTTATATTTACTGAATCAGGACTTGTCATAAAGGTATTATCAAATTGTTCCCTGACAGCATCATATGACCTCTGTAGGTTCAGCAATTCATTTATGAGTTCTTCCTTTGTTTTTTCAGTGTAATCCATTTTTTTCAATTTCTATTTAACGACTTTGGGATTCAAATTACACACTAACTAATAGGTATTATTAATAAAGTCAAAGTAATTTTCGGGGGTAATTATTTGTGTTTCATTATCAATAGCGTAATTTTTCGATTGTAATCGCCAAAAAAAAGTTTTATTTTCGATTTAAACCGCTAAATATCTAATTCTATGCTTTTTTGTTCCCTTTTGACCCCAATACAAAAGGTTTAATTATAAAGCACAAGATAGGAAATTTTTGTCCTTCATATTTCTTTTTACCTTTGCCGCAACAAATAAAAAAGATGCATTACGACATTAAACCAGGTATAAAGGGACTTATATTTGATCTCGACGGCACACTGGCTGATACAATGCCATATCATTTTAAAGGCTGGAAAATAGCCTGCCAGAAATTTGGTGCCGATATCGATACGGCTTTTCTGAGAAAACATACAGGTACCCCCGGTTGGATAATCGCAGATGAGATTATTAAAAAGTGCAATCTTAACGGAAGTGTAACGATCGATCAGATAATGGATGAAAAACTTATTGAGTTTTATAAAGAACAGCATCTGGTTAAACCGATCATACCGGTCGTAGAAATTGTAAAAAAATATTACGGAATACTGCCAATGGCTGTCGGAACCGGAGGCCACAGGGAAGCTGTTGAGCGCACTCTGGCAATTACAGGCCTTGCAAAGTATTTTGATATCATAATCACTGCTAACGACGTGAAAAATTTCAAACCTCATCCTGAAACTTTCCTCAGATGTGCAGAACTGATGAAGATTGAACCTGAATTCATAGAAGTTTTTGAAGATGGAGACCTTGGTATAGAAGCTGCCCTTGAGGCCGGTATGATTGCCACCGATGTGAGATCATGGTATGATTCGAATTGGTGAAGCTGGGTAGCTTGGTGCTTGGTGCTTGGTGCTTGGTGCTGGTTGCTGGTTACTCGTTAAATTATATTACCAACAGGAATCCCTTCAGTATCATCTAACCCGGTCATTGCATTTATCAATTTCACTTCGGTATATTTATTTAAATCTCTGTAAGTAATGCTGGTTTCATTTATCATGCCCTTTTGCAACAGACTTGCCCGTCGGGTACCAGGCAGCAAATAGGTTGATGGAGTAACCCAGTTACCGTTAAAATCCCTGAATACAACATTTGCGGACGAAGTATCCGTCACCATACCATTTTTAATAATCAGAATATCATCACCTTCACCGCGCGTGGCAGTAAGCTCTTCAATCCGTTTCCTATCGGTGAACTTATAGGCATATTCAATAGTATTATCTTCAACAAGCTTAAGTGACCTGATGACCTTAATTTTATAAGGCAGGAATTCAACCTTACGTATCTCATGGTCATACTCCACTCTGCATTTATAAATACCTTTACATGCAAATTCAGGAACGTTTATAATCTTCTCAAGGTCAGGTTCGTTCCTCAATCCAAAAACCCCATATAATGACCTGATCATTCTTTCATTATGAAAGCTGATATTCAGGAGGCTCCCATTTTCAACTTTTATTGTTTCAACCAACAGGGACATAGACTTTTGATATTAGTTCTTCATATTCTTTAACCGGATCGCTCAGATAAGTGATTCCGCCGCCACTTTTGTAAATAAATCTGCCTGATTCATTTTCGATAAACCTTATCATAACCGCGCTATCAAGACTTTTTCCATCAAACACCCCGAAAACACCTGTGTACCAACCTCTTTCATACGTCTCACTCTCTTTGATAATCCTCACTGTTTCCTTTTTCGGTGCTCCGGTTACGGATCCCGCCGGTAACATCCCTGTGATTATCTCACCCAAATGGCTTTCATAGCCTTTTCCCAGTTTTCCGCTGATTTCGGAACTTACCTGTAAAAGAACTGTATCTTTTGTTTTTATTTCATCAATATATCTGTAGCGGTTTACTCTTACTTCATCTGCGAAAATACTCAGATCATTTCTTATAAGGTCAACAATTGTACTATGTTCAGCCATCTCCTTTTTATCGTTCAGAATTACATTTTCTGCATCGCAGACCGAAGCATCAATTGTCCCTTTCATAGGAAACGATTTTATCTCTCCATTGCTTATTCTCACAAAAATCTCTGGTGAAAAAACTACAAATTGATTGTGATACAGTAGCTTATATTTGGCAACACTTGAGAAAAATATCTCTTCGAGGGTTAAATCAGTTTCAATATCCGTAGGGAAAGTCAGATTCAGAAGATAACTGTTTCCCAGTCTGATATTGCTCATGACATTTTCGAAAGACCTGAGATAGGTGCTGAAGGAAACCGGCTGCTTTTTCAATGAATGAGCTTTAGTGTCTATTTGCCCTGATGAAAAATCTTTGATTAATGGTGTTGAGAATTTTATCCCCTCCGGGATTGAACTAAGTTTATGTATTTCAGGTCTCTTCAGGTCGAAATCAATAATAAAAAAAAAAGGTACCCCGGCAGCTCCGTAACTGTTCATTAAATCAATAAATCGCAATATGGATTCGTTGTGCATAAATATTTTACTTATTGATAACTTATGCTCTTCAACACGCCATTTCACCTGCGTTTTTCTTAGCTGAAAGAAGGTTATAGGCTCCTTTTATTACAATCTTTGAGGTATTAATGTTAAATCCTTCAGGAAGTTTAATTTCGGTAAATCCCGAACCTGAAACGCCTTTTTTGACCTCAATCATCTTATATTCGGTGAATGGCATACCGGCTTCTTCCTTCTCTTTTTCATATATAAATATATAATTCTTATCATCAAAACTTACTACTGCCTCCGAGGGAAGAGCTGTTAATTTATTAACAGACTCTTCGATATAGGCGTTCACATACATTCCCGGCAAAAGGTTTTTACAGGAGCTGATAACAGCTGCATAGACCCTGAAGGTTTTATCATCGCTCACCGATTTTCCGGTCTGTGTAATTACAGCTTCGTGTTCTTCAGTTTCATTGTTGATATAGAACCGCATTTTCTGCCCTGCTGCCACCTTATCAGCATCTTTTTCAAACAATGTCAATTCAAGAAATAGTTTATCGCTGTTCACAATTTCAAATAACACATCGGTAGGTGAAACATATTTCCCGATATTAACATTAACTGCCTTCAGAAAGCCTTTAATTGGTGATACCAGGTTAACAGTGCTGCTTATATTATCTTCCCTCAGTTGATCGGGGTTTATCCCTATCAGCAGCAGTTTCTGCTCTAATGATTTTACCATTGCCTTGAGGTTTTTGTATTCCACTGTAACCTGCTGAAGGTTCTGCTCTGAATACACATCATCTTTAAATAAATCTGTATGACGTTTATATTCTGCATCAGCAAATACGAACCTGTTCTTTGCCTCAAGGTAACTCTGTTGAATGTCAACAAAATCCTGATTCTCGATCACTGCAAGCGTCTGACCCTTGCTTACGGCATTCCCCGGAAGCAGAGTTGTATTCTTAATAAATCCTCCCAACGGCATACATACGGTTGCAAGGTTTTGTGGTGCGACAGAAATAATTCCATTGACTTTGAGTATGTTACCCAGCGAGTGAATTTCAACAGCACCCAATTCAACATTTGCCAGTTTGATCTGATCTGCACGCAACTCAACAATATCTTCAGGCAGGACTTCAGCCACCTTAGTTTCAACAGTTGGCTTATTTCCCTTACTGCAGGAGACTAAGCAAATAATAAGTCCTGAAAAGATTAACAAAGTTTTATAACTGAATTTTGTCATGATATTTAAAATTAAAATATTTTACCTGTAATGTATTCAATAGAAATAATTGTCTGATTGCAATTGTTCAAAGCATCCAGGTAGTTTTGCCTGATAGCCAATGCCCTGTTGAGTGTCAGCACATATTCCAGATAATCCAAAGCACCTGCCTTATAGCTAAGGGTTGCCTGAGCAATTATCAGGTCGGCTTCAGGTACAGCTTGCTTTTCATAGTAATCAACACTTGAAGAGAATTTTCTAAACTCATCGAGTAATGAACTATAATTGCCGGCAATAGATTTGGAATAGTAATCAGCATCCGTACGCGCAATGTTTTCGCTGATTTTTGCTGCCTTTGCTCTTGAAGTATATGGAGTAAACCATAGTGGAATTGATATCCCGGCCTGAAAACCTGTAAAACGGAAGTCCTGACCGAAATTACGAGACACACCGTTAACATCCTGTGTTCCAATGATTGTCTGACTGAAATAACCAATGTTTAAATCGGGCAGCATCTGGCTGCGTTCAAGTTTCTTCTCGATTTGTGATACTTCGACCTGCTGCTGAACATATCCTAAAGATGGATTCTGTCCAACCGACAAACTATCAGTCAGAAATGAAAAATCAATTCTATGTAAATTGGTTTCTTCAGGGACTGGCAGCGATGAACTGTTCAGAATAATTTTTAGTTTTCGGCTATAAATACCTAAATCGGCTGTCACCTGGTACAGCAGGTTTTTAATTTCAAGGCTTTGCGAACGGGCAGTGATCATTTCGAGGCGGTTTGTCTCACCCGCTTTTGCTCTTAATTCCGCTGCTCTTAAAAATCCTGAATAAAGGCTATCCTGGTATGAAAGCAATTTTTGTTTTGCAATCAGGAAAACATAATGCCAGTAAATCTGTTTCACCTCAGTTGATATTTCAAGCTGTGAAACCTTAAATTGCCACTCACTGCCTTTAATATTTGCATTTGCCAGCTTATATCTGTTAACATAAACTGAGGGAAATGCAAACGATTGGGAAACAGAAAAATTATTGTCGTTTGCGTAAGAATTAAACTGTCCATACTGCCCGTCAATAACTGTTTTTGGAAGGTCAAATGCTGCTCCTTTCAGAGCCTTACGGACATTGATTGAGAAAGCTGCGGATTTAACAGACTGGTTGCTGTCTAATGCTGTTTGAATGGCATCATGTAAATTAATATGTTTGGGTTGTTGTCCATTTATGGTATTGAAAATTGATGTACCGCCAAATAACAGAAGAATTATCGCAAGCTTTTTACCTGTTGCATTCTTTGACCTGACTTTTGATTTACCGGATGAAAAAAAGATGTAGAACACCGGCAGAATAATCAACGTGAGAAGAGTTGCTGTGATAAGTCCGCCTATCACAACTGTTGCCAGCGGTTTTTGAACTTCTGCCCCGGCAGAGGTTGAAATGACCATAGGTAAAAATCCCAAAGCTGGGGCAGCACCTGTCAAAATAACAGAACGTAAGCGTGTATGCAAGCCTTTTAGTACCCGCTCGGTAATGTTAGTAACACCTTCCTTTTCAAGACGGTTAAACTCGGCTATCAACACTATTCCGTTGAGAACTGCAACACCAAACAATGCAATGAATCCGACACCTGCCGATATTGAAAAATTCATTCCACGCAACCACAGTGCGAAAACGCCACCAATAGCTGACATTGGAACCGCGGTAAATATCAACAGGGATTGTTTCACAGAATGAAATGTAAAATAGAGTAAAACAAAGATTAAAAGCAGTGCAACAGGAACTGCTATGGATAGTCTTTTCTGTGCCGCCTCAAGATTCTTAAACTGACCCCCATATGTCACATAATAGCCTGTTGGCAATTGAATTTTTTCATCTATCTGAGCCGTCACATCATTTATTACGCTTTGAATATCACGGTTACGGACATTAAATCCTATGGTGATTCTTCGCTTGGTATTCTCTCTTGAGACTTGTGCCGGACCTGATTTAATTGAAATATCGGCTACCTGTTCAAATGGTATCTGATGGCCATCAGGAAGAGCTACAGTAAGATTTTTTATATCTTCCAGACTCTGCCTGTAATCTTTATCAAGACGAACTACCAGTCCAAAACGTTTTTCTTCATCAAATACAACTCCTGCCTGACTGCCTGCAAAAGCAGCACGTAATATACTGTTCACATCTTCCACTGATAATCCATATTGTGCAAGACGATCACGATTATATTCAACTTGTACCTGGGCCAGACCGGTAACTTTTTCAACGTTAATATCCTGAACACCCACTATTGTCTGAATTACTTTTTCGACGTCTGATGCTTTTTGAGCAAGAGTAGTAAGGTCATCTCCAAATATTTTTATGGCTACATCCTGTTTTGAACCTGTCATTAATTCATTAAAACGCATTGCTATGGGTTGCTGAAATTCAAATTTAACACCCGCCAGTGCAATCAGTTTTTCTTCCATTTTAGCGACCAGTTCCTCGCGTGTTGTCGCTGAAACCCATTCACTTTTATCTTTAAGGGTAATAATGTAATCACCTGTCTCCATGGGAGTAGGATCTGTAGGAATCTCTCCGGCGCCAATTTTGCAGACAGCATGCTTTACCTCCGGGAAATTTTCAAGCAATATCTTATTAGCCATGATAACTTTATCAACAGTATTGGAAAGGGAACCACCCTGAAGAGTAATAACGCTTGAGGCAAGGTCACCTTCCTCAAGCTGGGGGATAAACTCACCACCCAGACGGCTGAACAAAAATAGACTGAGCAGAAACAGTGCAACTGCTGAAACAGAAACCAGAAGCTTTCGTCTCAGTGCAAACGCAATTGCAGGATCAAATGCTTTACGGATCCAATCCATCAACCTGTCAGAAAAATTTGGTTTGTGACTTGTATTCTTACTCAGGAACAATGCTGAGGCCATGGGAACATAAGTCAGCGACAGAATTGCTGCCCCGATCAGTGCAAATGTAACTACCTGTGCCATTGGACGGAACATTTTTCCTTCAATGCCTACAAGTGCCATTATCGGGAGATAAACTATCAATATTATTATCTGCCCGAAAGTTGCTGAACTCATCATCCGTTTTGCGGAATCAAGTACATTTTCATCCATCTGTTCCTGTGTTAGTTCAGCCACACCCGGATGGTGGTGTTTGCTCATGGAAATCCGATGGACAACACTTTCAACAATAATGACGGCACCATCAACAATAAGACCAAAGTCTATAGCTCCGAGGCTCATAAGGTTACCCGATACTCCAAAAAGATTCATCATTGAAACGGCAAAAAGCATTGCAAGCGGAATTACTGAAGCCACAATGAGCCCTGCACGCATATTTCCAAGTAATAAAACCAGGATAAAGATGACGATTAAGGCGCCCTCAATAAGGTTTCTTGAGACAGTGCCAATAGCACGTCCCACAAGATCAGAGCGATTCAGATAAGGTTCAATCCTGACCTCTTGGGGCAATGATTTCTGTATTGACTCAATCCGGGTTTCCACATTTTCAATTACCTCATGAGCGTTAGCTCCTTTGAGCATCATAACCACCCCGCCAACCGCCTCTGTCGTATCAACAACAAAAGCTCCATACCTGATAGCGTTACCATACTGAACCGTTGCTATATCCCTGATCAGTACAGGAATACCCGAACTACTCGTTTTAACAACAATCTTTTCTATATCCTCAATAGTTTTTACCAAACCGATACCACGGATAAAATATGCAGTGGGCTTTTTATCAATATAGGCACTGCCAGTGTTTTCGTTGTTTTTTTCAAGAGCGGTAAAAATATCTGTCAGAGTCAGGTTCATGCCCCTGAGCCTTTCCGGATTTACGGCTATCTCATATTGCTTAACAAATCCGCCATAACTATTAATGTCAGCAACACCGGGGGTGCCGAGCATTTCACGACGTACAACCCAGTCCTGAATAGTTCGCAGTTCCATTGGATTAAATTCTTTTTCATACCCTTTTTCTACTGCCAGGCGATACTGAAATATCTCACCTAATCCTGTTGAAATTGGGGCAAGGGATATCTGGGCAAGTCCTGCCGGAATAACCTCTTCAGCTTCTTTCAACCGCTCACTTAGCTGCTGGCGTGCCCAGTAAACATCAACACCGTCTTCAAATACAACGGTTATGACCGACAACCCTAAACGGGAGATAGACCGAAGTTCAATTATATCAGGAATGTTAGCAACCGCAACCTCAATTGGTGCGGTAATAAAACTCTCTACCTCCTGAACTGCCAGGGATGGCGCAAGCGAAATGACCTGCACCTGGTTGTTAGTAATATCGGGTATGGCATCAATCGGCAATTTCGTCAACGAGTATGTTCCCCAACCGATCAATGCCAATATGAATAACCCTATAATGAACTTATTCTTTATTGAAAATGAGATGATTCGATTTATCATTATTTGAAAATAATTAAGCGGTTATTATTGATTATCTGATATTTGAGTTTCATTGTATTGTATTTAATCCTGATAACAATTTAAGACGAAAAGCCAGGTTAGTTACCTATCCCATAATTACTATAGAATGAAAAAAAACTTCAGCTTAACGAAGGGGGAGCCCTGAATTGAGATAATTCAAGAAGATAATGATCGGGGAATGATTCCCGGAGGTCAATAATTGGGATGATGTGAAATTGTAATTCAAAAGCTAAGGAATCAAAAAAGCTACTGATTAAAATATCATTATTTTGAATATTACATATGAAATAATAGGCTGTAGCTTTTTCAGAAGTAAGATCATTAAATGCATGGCAATGTATCGGAAAACCTGAACTGTGGCCTGATTTTCCATTTGAAACAGGACATGAATCTTCCTTAGTGGTAAATGAATCCGCTAAATGATGATCGTGAGGAATTATAAGATGGGCGGTTATAACCAGTCCGGCAAGCAATAAGAAAAAAGCAGGTATATTTTTAATAATCTTATGCATCATTCAAAAAGCCTTATAGCTTTTTTCAATCTTCAAATATACATATTAAATTAATTCAACTAAATTGCAAAGTTGCTTTGTGCAACTTGAAATAACACCGTTTGCAACCCACAAGAGCAATGAGGTTGTTCAATCAGATATAATGATGAACCTGTAAACTAAACCAGTATTTTTGTTGTTAAGTTGGTAATGCTGGTCTGGATAGCATCAAAAGGTTTTCCATCTTTGGTAGAGTCCTGTTCAACAATCATGTATTTCATGCCGGCAATATTTTTTGCTGCCAGAATTTCCTTAAAATTAATTACTCCGGCACCTACAGGAGCGAAATCATTAGTGGAAACTTTGAAGAATGGGGCTTCATGTGTGTACATATCTTTCATATGGAAAAGCTGAAACCTTCCCGGGTATTTTTTGAATAGGTCAACCGGATTTAGTCCGGCCTTAGTCGTCCAGAAAAGATCAAGTTCGAACGTGATGAGATCTTTGTCGAGTTCGGCCATCATAATATCAAAGAATGGAACCTTACCTTCTACAGTATCGAATTCGAAATTGTGATTGTGGTACCCGAACTGAATACCATTTTCTTTCATGAGCTTACCAACCATATTCCAGTCGGCCACCATTTTCTGATAACTGGCGATTGTTTTACGTGCCTCGTCAACTACCCATGGCTGCATACAATATTTAACCCCGAGTTTAGCATGGTCTTCAGACATTTTTTTAGCATTGTCAGTTGTGATACCTCTGGCATCAACACTTGCATGACTACTTAGGATTTCCATACCCAGGCCATTCACCAGTTTTTTGAATTCGGAAGGTTCATAGCCATAAAACTTACCTTTGGCATAATTCGCCAATTCTACGTACTTATAACCAATATCAGAAACTTTTTTCAATGAACCAGGAGCATCTTTTCCCATGGCATCGCGGATTGTGTATAACTGTAGCCCCAAACCGAAAGTTTTGGGGTCAACCACAGTAGATTCCGGTGTAAGAGTTCCTGTAGTTTTCCATGCATCCTTTGAAATAACAAATGCTCCTAATGCACCAGTAGCAGACATGCTCAGAAATTCTCTTCTTGAATGTTTTGTGTTCATCATTAAGATTATAAGTAAAAAATGAAATAATAAAAATAATACAATACCTTTAAAGACAAAAGACAAAAGACAAAAGACAAAAGTAAAAAGATAAAAGTAAATTCCAAGGTCCCCCTCCCTTGCTCTTCGAAGTCTGTCAAAGGCAAAAGTGAAACGAAAAAGAGTTACGAGTAACGAAATATGTTGAATCAGAT
>JAPLED010000010.1 GCA_026391475.1 Bacteroidia bacterium
TAAATAATATTAACCACATTCTCAGATATAATAAACGAAAAAAATGAAAACAGATAAAAAGAAGAAAGTATTGATTGCACTGGATTATAATCCAACTGCTCAAAAAGTGGCTGAAGTAGGTTTTTCAATGGCTAAAGCCATGAATGCTGAAGTTACATTGCTTCATGTAATATCAGATCCGGTGTATTATTCCACAACAGAATATTCTCCGATTATGGGGTTTAATGGTTACATGGAAACAGCTCAATTGCAATTGAACAGTGATGGCGCACTAAAAAAGGCAACCCAACATTTTCTCAATAAGTCAAAAAACCACCTTGGTGATAAATCCATTAAAACCCTTGTAAAAGAAGGTGATTTTGCTGAATCTATATTAAAGACTGCAAAAGAGTTGCACGCAGATATTATAGTTATGGGCTCTCATAGCCGGAAATGGTTGGAAAATATACTCATGGGGAGTGTTACGGAAAAAGTTTTACATAACACTTCCATACCGCTTTTCATCATTCCAACTAAAAAACGCAATTAATTTGGACTTAAATATTACTTCCGAAAAATACAAAGGATTAACCACCAGCCAGGCAAAAGAAAAATTGTTTTCCGAAGGTTATAACAATCTTCCGTCTTCAAAACCTAAAAACTTTTTCTCCATTGCACTGGGTGTTGTCAAAGAACCAATGTTTATACTTTTAGTTGCTTGTGGCACTTTGTATATAGTTTTGGGCGATTTACAGGAAGGATTAATGCTTCTGGGCTTTGTTTTCGTAATCATGGGTATTGAATTCTATCAGGAAAAGAAGACCGAAAAAGCCCTCGATGCATTAAAAGATATGGCAAGTCCCAGGGCTCTGGTAATCAGGGACGGAGTGGAGACACGAATTGCTGGTTTTGAAGTAGTGACCAACGACATTATTGTGTTACAGGAAGGCGATAGGGTTCCGGCAGATGCAACAGTGTTAAATTCGGTTAATTTACTGGCCGATGAATCATTACTCACAGGAGAACCTGTACCCGTTAGAAAAAGCGATTGGGATGGGGTTGAAAAAATTATTCAGCCTGGCGGCGACGATTTACCTTTCGTTTATTCAGGGTCCATGATTGTTCAGGGCAACGGAATCGCAAGGGTAACAAGAATCGGGATCAATACCGAAATTGGAAAGATCGGCAAAGCGCTGGAGAGCGTAAAAGAAGAACCCACCAGACTTAAACAGGAAATGGGATCGCTGGTGAAAAAACTTTCGCTTGTCGCTGCCGTACTCTGTATTCTGGTAATCGTTGGTTACACACTTACTCGTGGAAGTCTGGTCAATGGGTTCCTGGCAGGAATAACACTGGCTATGGCTATGTTGCCGGAAGAATTTCCGGTAATTCTGACAATTTTTATGGCACTCGGGGCATGGCGAATGTCAAAAAAGAAAGTTTTAACACGAAAACCGTCGGCAATAGAAACGCTTGGCTCGGCAACAGTGTTATGTACCGACAAAACAGGCACGCTTACCCAAAATAAAATGACTGTTACAAGTCTATATAACGGAAAAGATTTTCTGACTGTTGCAAAAGCTAACGAGTTTAATCCGGAATTTCATGAAATAATTGAGTATGGCATTCTTTCAAGTCAAACCAATCCTTTTGATCCCATGGAAAAGGCAATCACCAGCATTGGCGATTTATACCTGAAAGGGACCGAACATATCCATCAGAACTGGGAAATGATCAAAGAATACCCTCTTTCCAAAGAACTGCTTGCCATGTCGCGGGTTTTTTCGTTTAAAGAAACACGGGAAAAAATTATTGCAACAAAAGGAGCACCTGAAGCCATTTTTGATCTGTGTCATCTGGATGAAAAAAGCAAAAAACATTTGTCATCGGCTGTTGAAGAATTAGCCGAAGGCGGATTAAGAGTGTTAGGCGTGGCTAAAGCAAAAATTAATGCAAAAGGTCTACCTGAAATTCAGCATGATTTTACTTTTGATTTTATTGGTTTAATAGGACTGTCCGATCCCATTCGTAAAAATGTAAAACAAGCTGTAAGCGAATGCTTTAAAGCCGGCATCAGGGTAATTATGATTACAGGTGATTACCCGGTAACAGCCAAAAGTATAGCCCACGAGATAGGCCTTGAAAATCCTGATATGTGCATAACCGGTCAGGAATTACAGGTAATGACAGATAATGAATTATGCGAAAAGATAAAGGGAATCAACGTTTTTGCCAGGGTGGTGCCGGAACAAAAACTTAAAATCGTAAATGCGTTAAAGAAGAATAAGGAAATTGTTGCCATGACGGGAGATGGGATCAATGATGCCCCTGCTCTTAAATCGGCCAACATTGGGATTGCGATGGGAGAGAAGGGAACTGATGTTGCCAGGGAAGCTTCTTCGCTGGTACTCATGGACGATAATTTTGCATCCATTGTAGGGGCAATAAAAATGGGAAGGCGGATATTTGATAACCTCCAGAAAGCTTTTGGATACATCTTTGCTATCCATGTGCCCATTGCCGGATTATCCTTAATCCCGATATTACTGGGTAATTTTCCTCTGATTTTATGGCCTGTACATATTGTTTTCCTCGAATTAATCATCGACCCGGCATGTTCCATAATATTTGAAGCCGAAAAAGAAGAGATTAACGTAATGAACAGGCCGCCAAAGAGAATAGATGAACCCTTTTTTGGAGCTAAAAAAATCCTGTTCAGTTGCCTGCAGGGGGCAGGTATCCTTATAATAACCCTTACAATTTACCTCTTAGGTCTGCACTTCGGGTATGAAGCTAATGAAGTACGGGCAATGGCATTTACCACCTTAATTGTTTCAAACATCGCGGTTATATTAACGAACAGGTCATGGACCGACAATATATTTAAAATTATAGCCACTCCCAATAAGGCTGTATTATGGGTTACAGGCGGGGCAGTTTTTTTTCTGGCACTGATTTTAAATATTCCTTTTTTTCTGGATCTATTCCAGTTCCACAAACTTACATTGATCAATATCATCATTTGTATTTTAGCGGGATTATCAACCATCGTTTGGTTCGAAATATATAAAATGGTTAAACTCAGGAGACATGTGTCACTTTAATGATATCTGAAAAATGTGGTTTTCCAAATCAAAAGAAGAAGTTCTTAAAGAAATTAATGTCGATCCATTGCATGGTCTTTCTGAAGAAGAAGCAAAAGCCAGATTGGAAAAATACGGTGTAAATAAGCTGCGTGGAAAAAAGAAGAAGAGCATTTTTCAAATGTTCATTGCACAGCTTCAGGATTGGCTTATCTATGTCTTGTTTGTGGCAGTAATTATTACTTTGTTTATGGGCGAGTATGTAGATGTAATAATCATCTTACTCGTAATTATTATTAATGCTGTTCTTGGCGTAGTTCAGGAAGTCAAAGCAGGCAGAGCTATTGAAGCACTTCAGAAAATGTCATATCCTAAGGCACTTGTCCGCAGAAATGGAGTAGTCACAAAAGTTGATTCCGAAAAAATTGT